>JAVTVZ010000087.1:50919-56318 GCA_032229625.1 Dermatophilaceae bacterium
CTGCGACGCGTGTGCCTGCGACGCGTGTGCCTGCGACGCGTATGCCTGCGATGCGTCCGACGCGGCCCCCGGCACCGGCCCGGACGACACCGGCCGACCCTGCGGGGACCAGGACGGCTCACCGGGTCGCGCGGCGCGCCACAGCAGCGGATCGAGCGCGTCGCGCTTGCCCTCTCGCTCCGGGTCTCCCCCGCGGTCGGCGAAGACGGCGAGCATCTCGTCGCGAGTAAAGCCGCTGACCTGCCCGAACCCGGTCGTCGCCGCCAGGTCGAGGTAGACGTCGGCGGCCCCCGGCTCCTGCGCGTCGGGCGCGGCGAGCTCGTAGGCGGTGCCGTGGGCCAGCAGGGTCGCCACGGCCTGCGCGATCGGGTCGATGCTCTCGACGACCCCGCGGTAGTCGCGCGGCGGGATGACCCGCAGGGCGCTCATGTCGTCGCGGAAGAGCTGGATCTCGCGCTCGGCGAGCTCGCGCCAATCGATGCCGTCGCGCTCGGCGCGCTCGAGCAGCGGGTCGTCGACGTCCGTGACGTTCTGCACGTAGTGCACGTCGCGGCCGGCGGCCCGCAGCGCCCGCTGCAGCACGTCGAAGGTGACGTACGTCGCCGCGTGCCCCATGTGGGTCGCGTCGTAGGGCGTGATCCCGCAGACGTAGAGCCCGGCCGGTTCGGCGACGGCGGGATCGGGGCGGGAGTCGGCGGGCTCGGCGGCCTGGGTCGCGACGGCCGCGGGCTCGAGCGTCGCCTCGGCCCGGCGGGAGGAGTCGTAGACGCGCGGGGCCGGGCCCACGCCGTAGGAGGTCAGGTCGGGAACGACCGGTGAGGTCCAAGAGCGCACGCACGCCAGGCTAACCGCCCCCGGTGACGACGATGCAGGCCAGGCCACGGGTCAGGACGCGCCGCGCATCCGCGGGGCCGGCGAGGACGGCCTACAGCGCGGGCCAGGGCACGGACGGCCAGTCCGAGGACGGGTAGGGGTGGCTCCCCCGACGACGCAGCCGCCGCACCCGCCCCCGCAACGCGTCGATCTCCTCGAGGGTGAGCAGCTCCTCCAGCGCCGCCGTCAGCGGCGCGTCGGGCGCCAATCGGGCGGCGACGCGGTCCAGCCGGGCGCGATCGGCGGCGGCGAGCGGGCTCCCGGCCCAGCCCCACAGCACGGTCCGCAGCTTGTCCTGGTGGTGCATCGTCAGGCCGTGGTCGATGCCCCAGAGCCGCCCGTCGGTGCCGGCGAGCAGGTGCGTGCCCTTGCGGTCGCTGTTGTTGAGCACCGCGTCGAGCACGGCGACCGAGCGCAGGTCGGCGCGGTCGGCGTGCGCGACGACGACCTGGCGGTGGTCCTCAAGCTGCCCGGACAGCACGGCCAGCCAGTCCCGGGGCACCTCGCGCGGGTCGAACGCGTCGACATACCGGTCGCTGTGCTCGACGTCGGTGTCGACCTCGATGTCCTGGGCCGCGGCCTCCCGCTCGTCCGCAGGCGTCGGGGCGTCGGGCCGGTCACGTCGCTCGCGCCCGACGTCGCCGACCTCCCCTGCGGGACACCCCTCGGCGCCCTCGGCGTCGTCGGTCTCGTCGGCGGCGTCGGTCTCATCGGTCGCATCGGCCTCGTCGGCCTCGGCGGGCACCTGGGTCACCCAGAGCTGCACGGATCCGGGCCCGAAAGGCCCGCCGCGCAGCACGGTCGGGGGGATGAGGTCCCAGCCGCCGGCCTGCGCGACGAGCCAGGCGGCCACCTCACGATGCGCCAGGTGCCCGTCGGGGAAGTCCCACAGCGGCCGCTCCCCCGCGATCGGTTTGTAGACCGCGTGCTCGCCGCTGCCGTCCTCCAACCGCACGAGCAGCGTCGCGTTCGAGGAGTCCAGCAGCCGCCCGAGCACGGTCAGCGGGGCCTGCCGCAGCCGCTCGAGCCGCGCCTGCGCCGCCGGAAGCGTCGGGTCGGACCCGTCGTGCGCGTCGGGCCCGTCGGGGCGTGCCGTCCGGCTCACGTCACCGCTTGTAGCCGTTGGCCCGCGGGCAGATGTGCCCCTGGGGGTCCAACGGGGTCGCGCAGAAGGGGCACGGGGGTCGACCGGCCGCGACGACGGTGACGCTGCGGCGCGCGAACGCGCGGGCCGCGGCGGGGTCGAGCACGACGCGCAGCACGAGCTGGGTGGGGTCGGTCGCGGGGTCGGGGTCCTCCTCGCCCTCGAGCGCTTCGAGCGCCTCGGGCGTGTCGAAGGAGTCACCCACGGCGTGGCATTCGATGACGAGCCGCTCGCGGTCGGGGTCCCAGCTCAGCCCCATCGTCCCGACCGCGAACTCCTCCTCGATCGGCGTCTCCAGCGGCCCGTTGTCCGTAAGCCGTGCGGCCACCTGCTCGGTGGCCGCGCCCCCGGCGAAGGAGTCGAGCAGGTCGTTGACACGATCGGCCAGCACCTGCACCTGCGACTTCTCCACAGCCACGGTCGTCGTGCGGCCGGCGCCCCGCGCCTGCAGGAAGAACTGCCGCTGGCCGGGCGGGCCGACCGTGCCGGTGACGAAGCGCTCGGGCGGGTCGAACGCGATGAGAGCCATGTCCCGACGATATCCCCGCCTCCGCGCGGACGCGCTGCGGCCTTGCCGACCTCAGGCGCCGCCGCCGACGGCCGCGTCCGAGGCACCCGCACCGCCCGCGCCGGCCGCGCCGGCCGAGGAGCCCGAGGAGCCCGCAGCGTCCGAGGAGTCGGCGGCCCGGTCCGGGGCAGGCGGGGGCGGCACGAGGCCGGCGAGGTCGGCGCCGGTGTCGTTGACGCGCTCGACGAAGGGCCGCCCCGGGGTGTAGCGCACGACGCTGAGCGAGGCGGGCCCGACGACGAAGCGCTGGAAGAGGTCGAGGTGGGTGCCGGCCGCGTCGGCGAGGATGGCCTTGATGACGTCGCCGTGCGACACGGCCACCCAGAGCGCGCGGTCGCCGTGCTCGGCGGCCACGCGGCCGTCGAGAGCGCGGACGGCCGCGACGGCTCGCGCCGACATCGCGGCGATCGACTCGCCCGCGTAGTCGGGGGCGTCGGGGAAGCGCGCGGCGCTCGGCTGATCCTGCACGACCCGCCACAGCGGCTCCGTGGCCAGGTCGGCCAGCGCGGCCCCCGTCCAGGCGCCGTAGCGGCACTCGCCGAGGCCGTCGACGACCTCCACGGGGATCTGCGGTGCCCGCGCGGCGCCCAGCAGCAGGTCGGCGGTCTGTCGGCACCGCTCCAGGGGGCTCGTCGCCACGAGCACCGGGGTCAGGCCGGCCAGTCGCTCACCGAGCGCCGTGGCGGCGCGCTCCCCCGCCTCGTCCAGGCGCACCCCGGGCGTCCAGCCCGCGAGGATGCCCGAGGCGTTGGCGGTGGTGCGCCCGTGGCGCACGAGCAGGCAGGTCGGCACGCGGTCACTCTACGCAGCGCCCCGGCACCGGCCGTTCATCGCGTCGGCAGGTCGCGCCGGGCGTTCCCACGCAGGTCGGTGTGGTGACATAGGGCGCGTGATCGTCGACAAGGCCGTCTACCACGACGGGGCCCGGACCGGCTGCGGTGACCCCAGCGCGGAGTTGGAGCAGCTGCGTGAGACCGGGGAGGGATTCCTGTGGATCGGGGTCAAGGACCCCACCGATGCCGAGTTCGCGGAGATCAACGACGAGTTGCGGCTGCATCCGCTGGCGGTCGAGGACGCCGTGACCGGCAACCAGCGCCCCAAGCTGGACCTCTACGACGAGTCGATGTTCGTCGTACTCAAGACGCTGCGCTACATCGAGGAGACCAGCGACGTCGAGACCGGCGAGCTGATGCTCTTCGTCGGCGACCAGTTCGTGCTCACGGTGCGCCGCGGCGAGGTGAACCCGCTCAACGGTGTGCGGCAGCGCCTCGAGAAGTCGCCGGGGCTGCTGCGGTGCGGCCCGATCGCCGTCCTGCACGCCGTGCTCGACCAGGTGGTCGACGTCTACCGCACCATCGACGTCGAGCTCGCCGAGGACCTCGAGGGCATCGAGGAGGCGGTCTTCGCCGGGGATCGCCGGGTGCGCGGCGAGGACATCTACAAGCTCAAGCGCGAGGTGCTCGAATTCAAGCGCGGCGCCGTGCCGCTCGTGCTGCCGCTGCGTCGGCTCGTCGCGGGCGAGTCCGCGGCGGTGCTGCCCAAGAAGCTGCGGCCCTTCTTCACCGACGTGCTCGACCACCTGCTCCAGGTGGTCGAGCACGCGGAGACCTACGACCGGCTGCTCTCCGACATCCTGTCGGCCCACCTGTCCCACGTCTCGGTCCAACAGAACGACGACATGCGCAAGATCTCGGCCTGGGTCGCGATGGCCGCGGTGCCGACGATGATCGCCGGCATCTACGGGCAGAATTTCGACAACATCCCCGAGCTGCATTGGAAGTACGGCTACTTCTTCGCGCTCGGTCTCATGGCCGGGGCGGTCGCGTTGCTCTACGTGCTCTTTCGCCGGTCGAAGTGGCTCTGAGGCGACACGAATCTGAGGCGACATGGCGCCGGGTCGACAGAGACCTGAGGCCGCGCGCCCGATGAGCCCGGTCAGGTCGCGGTCATGACACCGGCGCCGAGAGCCCCGATGAGCACGACGCCGAGGACGACCCGGTAGTAGATGAAGGCGCGCAGCGAGTTGGTGGCGACGAAGCGCAGCAGCCACGCGATCGAGGCGTAGGCGACGAAGAACGAGACGATGACGCCGACGGCCATCGGCCCCCAGCCGATGATCGAGGTGTCGACCTCGCGCATCCCGAAGAGGCCGGCCGCCGTGAGCGCGGGGATCGCCATGAAGAAGGACAGGCGGGTCGCGACGACCCGGTTGATGCCCGCGAGGAGCCCCGCGGAGATCGTCGCCCCGGAGCGGGAGACGCCGGGGATGAGCGAGAAGCACTGCACGAGACCGAGGATCAGCCCGTCGCGGATCGTCACGTCGTCCTCGGCGCGCTCCTGCCCCGAGGCCAGCTTGCGGTCGTAGACGATCTCGGCGACCCACATGACCGCGCTCCACGCGATGAGGGCGCCGGCGACGACCCACAGTGAGCGCAGCGGGCCCTCGATGATCCCCCGGGCCAGGAAGCCGACGATGCCGACCGGGATCGAGCCGATGATGACGGCCCAGGCGAGCGTGTAGTCGTGATCGCGGACCGAGGCGTCACGCAGTCCGCGCACCCACGCCAGGAAGAGCCGCGCGATGTCCTTCCAGAAATAGATGAGCGTCGCCGAGATGGCGCCGATCTGGATCGTCGCGGTATATCCGGTGACCGTCGGATTGTCGATCTGCAGTCCGAGGAGCTTCTCGGTGATCGTCAGGTGCCCGGTCGAGGAGACCGGCAGATACTCGGTGAGCCCCTCGACGATGCCGAGAATGATGGCATCCAGATAGGACAGATACACGGACGGACCCTTTCACTGCGGTTCACTGCG
>JAVTVZ010000087.1:56418-68346 GCA_032229625.1 Dermatophilaceae bacterium
TTCACTGCGGTTCACTGCGGTCGATCGGCCCCGGCAGGCGCGCTGGCGGGTGGCGCAGGACCGGCCGGACTGCGGACGGAACGACGGACTGAGCACGGGCGGCGGACGGCCGAGACGGGGACGGCCGTCTGCGGACAGACGAAAGGCGCGCCCTGGCGGCCGCGCCCTGGTCCACGGTATCCGCGATCACTGGACGATCGCTGGACGACACGACCCACGACGGGGGCCAGTCGTGCCCGAACCCTCGTCGTGGGGATGCCCGTCAGCGGGCGCGCGAGGGCTCGTTGTCGTCGTCGAACTCGTCGTCGTCGAGGCCGACGTAGGGCTCGGACTCCTCGTCGTCGAAGTCGTCGTCCTCCTCGTCGTCGTAGTCCTCGTCGTCCTCATCGTCGTCGTCGTCGAGGTCGTCGTCATCGTCGTCGCTGTAGACCTCCAGCGGCGTGACCTCCTCGTACGCATCCATGAGCGCGTCCTCGTAGCGGTCGAACGCCTCGGCGACGTCCTGGTAGGCGGCCACCACGGCCGGGTCGTTCTCACCGCGGCGCGCGGATGCCGCCTCGAGGTGCCGCTCGAGGGTGGAGACGAAGGCAGCAAGTGCGGCTCGCGGGTCAGCGCTCATGGGTCGAACGTACCTTGTCGAGCGAGCCGTTGGCACCGCAAAAACGCTCGCGTCGCGCGCCGGTCGCGCCCCGGTCTCGCGAGGGCGACACGGCGTGCGCGCAGCGGTCGCGACGTGTCCACGCCGTGTCCACGCCGTGGCCGCGCCAGGCCCGGGCGGGCGGGGTGCGGCGGCGCCGCCGGGCGGTCCGCGCGGTCGCCGCGAAGGTGACCGCGACCTGCCGCCCGCAGCCTGCGCGGATCGGCGACAATGGACCCTCGATGATCGAGTACGAGTACCGCACCCTGAGGTTCCCGCGCGACGTCTCCCGCAGTGAGGCGCGTCGCGCGCTGACCGAGCACGCCGAATACGGGCAGTGGGAGTTGGCGCGCACGAGGCTGTATGTCGGTGGCGTCCGTGAAGCCCTGCTGCGCCGCAAGATCATCCGCGTGCATCGCACCGCCTGAGCCGGCGCGGGAGGATCACTCGCCGGGCATCACTGCCTGGGGCATCACTGCCTGGGGGTCACTGCCTGGGGGGTCACTGTCGCAGGGCGCGACACTTCGCGACGGCCTCCTGGTACTTCGCGGCGGCGTCCTGAGCCTGCTTGACCTTGGCGTCGGCGTCGATGGACTCGATGACGCGGCTCTGCTCGGCGACGGCATTCATGTCCATGCGGCCCGCGGCGGCGACGGCCTCGCGCATCGCGGCGACGGCCTGCGGCAGCTCCTTGGTCAGCGCGCTGTCGGCGGCGATCGCGGCGTCGGCCTGGTCGAGTGCGGCGTTGCACTCGGCGGAGATCGCCGCGGAGTTCGGCGTCGCGGTGACGGTGACGGTCGCGGTCTGCTGCGGGCTCGGGCTGGTCGAGCCGAGCGAACTGCAGCCGGCCAGCAGAGCGGGCAGGGCGAGTGCAGCGGCGATGAGGGCGCGGGAGCGGTTCATGCCCCGAGCATAGGGGGGCCCACCGGAGCGCGAAGGGTCGACAGCGGACCGAAATCACCGTCGGCCGGGCTCGCGTCGGGGCGAGACGCACCATCGGTGCACCGCCCGCTGAGGCAGTCCGCCCACGCCGGGGATCTTGTCGCCGCAGACCTCACCCGGGCGGCAAGGAGGCGGACATGACGACAGCCGCAGGTCGATGACCTGCGGCCGTGATGTGTGTCCGGAGGGGGACTTGAACCCCCACGCCCGATAAAGGGCACTAGCACCTCAAGCTAGCGCGTCTGCCATTCCGCCACCCGGACAGGTGATCGACCGCGGCTCTGCGTGGCGTCACTGTCGACCGAGATCGATGACCGGCAACCGGTCGATCGGGACAGTGCCGCGGCGCGGAAAACTGCGGCCGGCAACGACATGGAACATTAGCACGCACCCCCGGTGACAAGCGAAATCCGGTGCCGGGCCGGGCGGGCCGGCGGCGCGCGGCGGACACCCCGACCGGTGCGGGCTCGTTAGAGTGGCCAGACCTCCGCGTCGCCGCGCCGGGCACCGGTCCGGGTGGGGCGGCCGGGCCCGTGGCTCACGGTCTCGGCCGCAGCACGCCGTCGCCGCGACGCCGTCGGTCAGCACGCCGCCGGTCAGCACACCGTCGGCCACCACGTCATCGCCCAGCAGGCCACCAGCAGGAAGGCGCACGCATGAAGCTCGTCGTCACCGGAGGCGCCGGATACATCGGCTCGGTCGTCACCTCGCAACTACTGGACGCAGGGCACGAGGTGAGCGTCGTCGACGACCTGTCGACCGGTCATCGCGACGCGGTGCCGGCCGGTGCGGACTTCCGGCAGGCCAGGATCCACGACGCGGCCGACTTCCTGAGCCCCGACGTCGACGGGGTGCTGCACTTCGCGGCGAAGTCGCTCGTCGGGGAGTCGGTCGAGCGGCCCGAGCTCTACTGGGAGAACAACGTCGTCGGCTCCTACCGGCTGCTCGAGGCCGTCCGGGCCGCCGGGATCCCGCGGTTCGTCTTCTCATCCACGGCCGCCTGCTACGGCGAGCCGGAGGTCTCCCCCATCACCGAGGACACGACGCCCGCGCCGATCAACCCCTACGGGCACAGCAAGTTCGCCGTCGACATGATGCTCACCGGCTACGCGGCGGCCCATGGCCTGGGTGCGACCTCGCTGCGCTACTTCAACGTCGGCGGGGCGCGGGGGCAGTACGGCGAGCGGCACGCCATCGAGACCCACCTCATCCCCAACCTGCTCAAGGTGCCGGCGGGGCAGCGCGAGCGGGCGGCGATCTTCGGGACCGACTATGCGACGCCCGACGGCACGGCCGTGCGTGACTACCTGCACGTCGTCGACCTCGGCCGCGCGCACCTGCTCGCGGTGGAGTCCAGCGAGCCCGGGCGGCACCGCGTCTTCAACCTCGGCAGCGGCTCGGGGTATTCGGTGCGCGAGGTCCTCGACGCCTGCCGTCGGGCCACCGGCCACGAGCTGCCCGCCGACGAGCACCCGCGGCGCCCGGGCGACCCGACGACGCTCGTGGCGAGTTCGGCGCGCGCGAAGGCGCAGCTGGGCTGGGAGCCCGAGCTCGGGCTCGACCGCATCGTCGCCGACGCGTGGGACTTCATGCAGCGGAACGCGTCGTGAACGCCGCCGCCGACACCGGCGACACCTCTGACACCAGCGACACCTCTGACGCCGGCGACACCGGCGACGTCGCGGCCGTCCGCGAGCTCTTCGCGCAGACCCACGGCCGCGCGCCCGTCGGTGTCTGGGCCTCCCCGGGGCGGGTCAACCTCATCGGCGAGCACACCGACTACAACGAGGGGTTCGTGCTGCCCCTGGCGATCCGGCAGCGCTGCGTCGTCGCCGCATCCGCGGCGGACCCCGCCGCCGGTGAGTCGAGTGTCGTCTCGGCGCAGCGGCCCGGGGAGCGCGTGACCTTCCGCGCCGCCGAGCTGCGGCCGGGGTCGGTCGACGGGTGGGTCGCCTACGTCGCGGGCGTGCTGTGGGCGCTGCGCGAGGCCGGCCACGACACCGGCGAGCTCGACCTGGTCATCGACAGCAGCGTGCCGCTGGGCGCGAGCCTGTCGTCGTCGGCGGCGATCGAGTGCGCGGTCGCCGCGGCCGCCGCGGGGATCGCCGGCATCGACCTCGACCCGACGGCGATCGCGCTGCTGGCCCATCGGGCGGAGAACGACTTCGTCGGCATGCCGTGCGGCGTCATGGACCAGATGGCCTCGATGCACGGCCGGCCGGGGCACCTCGTCTTCCTCGACACCCGCAGCCTCGAGGTGCTCACCGTGCCCTTCGACCTGTCCGGGCACGGGCTGGCGCTGCTCGTCATCGACACGCGCGCGCCGCACGCGTTGGTCGACGGGGAGTATGCGGCGCGGCGCCGCGACTGCGAGCGCGCGGCGCAGCTCCTCGGGGTCGCGGCCCTGCGTGACCTGACGGGCGACGACCTCGACGACGCCCTCGCGCGGCTGGACGACGAGACGCTGCGCCGGCGCGTGCGGCACGTCGTCACCGAGGACGACCGGGTGCTCGCGGTCGTGCAGGCGCTGCGCTCCGGGGCCGACCCGCGCGACATCGGTCCGCTGCTCACGGCGTCGCACGCCTCGATGCGCGACGACTTCGAGATCACGGTCCCCCACGTCGACGTCGCGGTCGAGGCGGCGCTGACCGCCGGTGCCATCGGCTCACGGATGACCGGCGGTGGCTTCGGCGGCTCGATCATCGCGCTCGTCGAGGCCGACGGCCCGCGGGGCGCACAGGCCGTGGCCCAGGCGGTCGCGGACGCCTACGCCGAGCGGGGCTGGGAGTCGCCCGCGCCGTTCGTCACCCGCGCCGAGCAGGGCGCGCAGCGGCTCGCCTGAGGCGCACCACGCGCTCTCGCGGCCCGCTCAGGCAGGACGGCGCAGGCGCAGGGCCACGAGCACCGGGCCACCCCGGCCGGCGGTGCGGGCCGGGCGGCACGAGCCGCACCCGGCGCTGCCGTCCGGGCGACCCGAGGCGCAGGTGCCGCAGCCTCCGGAGGGGCAGCCCAGGCTCAGCGCGCGGGCCTCGATCCGCCCGAGCCGCACGAGGTGCTCCACCGCGCCCTCGACGACGTCGCGGCTCAGGCCGGTGCGGCGCGCGAGGTCCTCGACCCCGACCGCACCGGCCTCGAAGGCGCTCAGCACCCGGCGCAGCGGGCCCTCGTCCGCGGGCGGTCGATCGGCGGCGCGGGTGCCCTGAGCGCAGGGGCCCGCCGCAGCGGCGGAGGTGGCCACGTCAGCCCCCGATCCGGCTGGCGACCTGGAAGACGAGGACGGCGAGCACGTAGGCCGTGCCGAGCTGCACGGCGATGCCGAAGGCCGTCCAGCGCCAGCCGATCTCGCGGTGCTGAGCCGCCAGCGTCGCGACGCAGGGGGTGTAGGCGAGCAGGAAGACCATGAAGGCCAGCACCGCGGCCACGGCGTGCCCGCCGGAGGAGACCTCGAAGGCCGACTGGATGTGCCCGGCGAGGGCACCCACGCCGGCGCCACCGTCGGGCTCGGCCACCGCGTAGGTCTGCGCCCACGAGGAGATCACGGCCTCCTTGGCGACGAAACCGACGATGAGCGCGCTCACCGACTGCCACTGGGCGAAGCCCGCCGGCGCGAAGAGTGGCGCGATGGCCTGCGCGAGCACCCCGTAGACGCTGTCGACGACGTCGACGGCGCCGAAGCTGCCGCCGGGGTGCGCCGGGATCTGCTGCAGCAGCCACACGAGGGAGACGGTGAGCACGATGATGCCGCCGGCGGTGCGCAGGAAGCCCTCGAGGCGGGTCCACATCACCGACAGGGTCAGCCGCAGCGTCGGGCGCTGGTAGGGCGGCAGCTGCAGCACGAGCGGATCAGCGCCCATCGTGCGCCACAACGTCGAGCGCATCGCCATCCCGACGAGCACGACGAGCGCGATCGACACGAGATACATCGCGAAGACGACGGTGCCGGCGTGATCGGGGAAGAAGACCGAGGCGAGCATGACGTAGACCGTCAGGCGGGCGCTGCACGAGGTGAACGGCACGAGCAGCGCGACGAGCAGCCGCTGGCGCGAGTCGCCGAGGATGCGGGTCGCGCTGATGGCCGGGACGTTGCAGCCGAAGCCGACGACCAGCGGCAGGAACGCCTGCCCCGGCAGCCCCAGACGGCGCATGAGCCGGTCGGTGACCACCGCGGCCCGCGCCATGTAGCCGGAGTCCTCGAGCAGGGCCAGGAGCAGGAACATCAGTGCCATGAGCGGCACGAACGTCAGGAGCATGCCGACGCCGGCGATGAGGCCGTCGACGACGAACCCGGCGACGGGGGTGCCGCCCAGCCCGATCGCCGCGAGCAGCGACTGCGCGCCGTCGGTGACCGGCCCGGTGAAGAAGCCGTCGAGCGCGTCCTGCAGCGGCGCGGCGACCGTCGTCGTGATCTGGAAGACGGCCCACATCACCGCGAGGAAGATCAGCGGCCCGATGACCGGCGCGGTGACGACCGCGTCGACGCGGTCGGTCAGGGGCGGCCGCGCGTCGCCGTCGCGGCGCACCGCCGCCTGCACCGCGCCGTCGATCCACGCGAAACGCGCGTCGGCGGCGGCCAATTCGTCCTGATCCGGCGCGCCGATCCGCGCCGAGCCGGCGCCGGCAGCGGCCGATCCGGCCGATTCGGGGCAGCCGCAGGCACAGCGCCCCGCGGCGCAGCGGCACCCCGGCCCGGGGCACAGCTGCGTGTCGCCGCGCGATCCCCACGCCCCCAACGTCTGCTCGACCGCGGCCGCGAGACCCGCCAGACCACCGGAGCGACGCGGGTCCACCGGCACGACGGGGCACCCGACATACCGCTGCAGCGCGGCCGCGTCCAGGTGGACACCGCGGCGGTCGGCGACGTCGACCATGGTCAGGGCCAGCACCGTCGGCACGTCCTGCTCGAGCAGTTGGGCGACCAGATAGAGGCTGCGCGTCAAGTGCGCGGCGTCGACCGCGACGACGGCGACGTCGGGCCGGGCCGCGTCGGTGGCCCCGGGCGTCCCGGCGTCCGGACTCGCGGCGGCACGCAGGACGATGTCGCGGGTCAGCGCCTCGTCCGGGGAGTGCGGGTCGAGGCTGTAGGCGCCGGGCAGGTCGAGCACCGTCCACGGCCGGGGCGCGCCCGAGCGGGTCGGCCACACGCCGCGACCGACCTCGACGGTCGTGCCGGGCCAGTTGCCGACGGTGCGACGCGCGCCGGTGATCGCGTTGAAGAGGGTCGACTTGCCGACGTTCGGCGCGCCGAGCAGCGCGACGACGGGGGCTCCGCTGCCGGCGCCTTCCCCCGGGCCGTCGCCGTGACACGACGGCGCCGAGCGCCCGGCGGCGCCGGGTGCGCCGGCGGCGCGGACGGGGCCGCTCATGCCGAGAGTCGGGCAGGCGCCAGAGCCGGCACCGCGGCGGCGTCGGACGACGGCAGCCGGAGGCGGCCCGCCTCGAGCACACCCGGGTCGTCCACACCCGGGTCGTCCACACCCGGGTCGTCCACGGTGATCACGTGGGCGACCTCGGCGTCGATCGCGACCCGCGCCCCGCCGACCTCGACGATGAGCCCGCCGCCACTGGTGCGCGAGAGCACCTGCAGGGTCGCGGCAGGACGCAACCCGAGCTCCGCGAGGCGCCGCTGCGCCGACCCGCCGAGGGCGACGTCGCGGCAGCGGGCTACGGAGTGTTTCGGGAGCGCGCGCAGGACGGTGGTCGTCATGCCTGAGACTGTAGACCTGCGGCCAGCAAAGGCTCCCCTTACTTTGGTCCTGAGCGCGCCTACGCCCCCAGGTCAGGACCAACGTCCCGCAGGCACGGTCCGTCACTCCACGGTCTCGCACGCCACGGTCCGTCACGCCACAGTCCGTCACGGTCGTCGGTGCACGAGCAGCGGGAGGACGTCGAGCGCTCCGGCGCGGAGCAGGGCGCGGGCCGCGACGGTGACGGACCAGCCCGAGCTGCTCGCGTCGACGACGAGCAGCACGGCGCGGCCCGCGACGGCGGCGGCGACCTGCTCCGGCGGCTGCAACACCTCGAGCCAGCGAGCGACCTGGGCCGCGCCGGCGAGCTCTCGGTCGGCCTCGACGGCCGCGCTGCCCTCGCCCGGCCGCCACGTCACGTGCGGCAGGCGGCCGACCTGCCCGAGGTGCGCGGCGACCCCGGCGGCGACCTGCGCGAGGCCGGCGGCGGCGAGGTCGACGACGACCTCGGGTCGCTGCGACCACTGCGCCCGCCACGCGACGAGGGCGCGCACGGCCGCCTCGGTGAGCTCGGGCGGCGGGGGCGCGTCACGGGTCAGGCAGCCGGCGCGGGCGTCGGCCCACTCCGGGGCGTCGGCGTGCACGAGCACCCGCCCGGGCGAGGCCAGCTCGGCGGCGGTGATCCGCCCCCGCAGCCCGCTGACCCCGCCGGGCCACATCTTGCGCGGGTCGAGGACGAGCTGCTGCCCGCGCAACACGCCCGCGACCGTCGCCGCCACCTGGGGTGACGGCTCGGGCGCCCACCCCGCCGGCAACGCCCCCGTGCAGACGCTGCACCGGCCGCAGGGGCCCGCGTCGGGGTCGTCGAGCGACGTCGCGAGCAGCTCCATGAGGCACGAGCGACCCGCGAGGTAGTCCGTCATGATCGCCGCCTCGCGCCGCCGCCCCGCGAGGATGCCGTCGTAGTGCGCCGCGTCGTAGTGCCACGAGGCGCCGGTGGCGACCCAGCCGTCGAGCTCGCGCGCGACGACCCGCTCGACGGCGAGTTGCTTGAGCATGAGCTCGACGCGGCCGCGGCGGACCCCGGTGGCCGCCTCGAGCGCGACGACGGACTGCGCCCCGGGCGCCTCGCCCAGCGCGCGCAGGATCTGCTCGCACTGCGCGGGGTCGGGCAGCGTCGACGTCGCGTAGTACTCCCACACCCCGTGATCGGAGCCCGAGGGCAGCACGGCGACCGCCGCGTGGTCGATGCCGCGGCCCGCGCGACCGACCTGCTGGTAATAGGCGACCGGCGAGGGCGGCGCCCCGACGTGCACGACGAAGCCGAGGTCGGGCTTGTCGTAGCCCATGCCGAGCGCCGACGTCGCGACGAGCGCCTTGAGCGCGTTGTCGCGCAGCGCGTCTTCGAGCCGCTCGCGATCCTCCATCGCCAGCCCGCCGGAATACGCCGCGACCGGATAGTCCTCGCCGTGGACGGCGCGGATCGCCTCGACGAGCCGCTCGGTGTCCGCGACCGTGAGCATGTAGATGATCCCCGAGCCCGGCAGTCGCGGCAGGTGCTCGGCGACCCACGCGTAGCGCTCCAGGGGGCCCATCGGCGGCACGACGGCCAACTGCAGCGAGGCGCGCGACAGGGGCCCGCGCAGCACGAGGGTGGCGTCGCCGAGCTGGGCCGCGACGTCGGCGGTGACCCGGGCATTGGCGGTCGCGGTCGTCGCCAGCACCGGGGTCTGCGGGTTGAGCTCGCGCAGCACGTCGGCGACGCGTCGGTAGTCCGGACGGAAGTCGTGCCCCCAGTCCGAGACCGCGTGCGCCTCGTCGACGACGAGGAGCCCGAGCCGGCCCGCGAGGTGATCGAGCACCCGCCGCCCGAAGCCGGGATTGGCGAGCCGCTCCGGGGAGACGAGCAGCACGTCGACCTCGTCGGCGCGCAGCGACTCCTCGATCGCCGACCAGTCGCCGACGTTGCCGGAGTTGACCGTCACCGCCGTCAGCCCCGCCCGTCGGGCCGCGGCCACCTGGTCGCGCATGAGGGCCAGGAGCGGCGACACGACCAGGGTCGGTCCGCGCCCGCGGGCCCGGTGCAGGGCGGTCGCCACCCAGTAGACAGCCGACTTGCCCCAGCCGGTCGCCTGGACGACCAGGGCGCGCGACCCCGGCTCCATGAGGGCCGCGACCGCCCGCTCCTGGTCCGGGCGCAGCCGGGCCGCCGGACCGGCGAGCTCGTGCAGCACCCGATCGGCGATGACGCGCTGGTCGGGGGTCAGCAGCGAGCCTGCGGCCACGGGGTCTGCCGACCCGACGGGGCCATCGGCGCGGCCCTGGCCCTGCGAGCGGTCGTCAGTGGCATCGGTGTCGGGATTCGCGTCTGGATCGGTGTCGGGATCGGCTTCGGGATCGGTGTCGGCAGGCGTCGAGGTCACGCGGCCACGCTAGACGCGAGCACCGACAGGATTGGCGCCACGACCGCCTCCTGCGCGACAGTGCAGGTCAGCGCTCCGCACGGTCGCACCCGCGGCTCGTGACGGTCAGTCCAGGCCCTTCGCCGCGCGGCGCGCCGCGACGTCGGCGGCCTCGAGGCGCGCGGCCTCCTGCCGCGTCGGGGCGCTGCCCCCCAGTCGCGCCGGCTGGTAGATGAGCTCGGCCGGCGGCATCGCGGGGTAGGCGGCCTGGGCGGCGTCGAGCAGCCCGGTCATCTCCTGCCGCAGCTGCGACTCGATGTCGTCGGGCTTGGCCCGGCGGTCGGCGACGATCGGGGCGCCGGCGCTGATCGTGATGGGGATCCCCGTGCGGCCCAGGCGCTTCGGGCGGCCCTTGGTCCAGACGCGCTGGGACCCCCAGAGCACGACGGGCAGGATCGGCACCCGCGCGGCCTGGGCCATGCGGATCGCGCCGGACTTGAATTCCTTGAGCTCGAAGGAGCGCGAGATCGTGGCCTCGGGGAAGACGCCGACGAGCTCGCCGGCCTTGAGCGCGCTCAGCGCGGCGCGGAACGACGCGCCGCCGGAGTCCCGGTCCACCGGGATGTGCTTCATGCCGCGCATCAGCGGACCGGCGACCGGGTGCTCGAAGATCGTGTCCTTGCACATGAAGCGGATGACGCGGCCCTGCGGGCGGGCGACGAGCCCGGCATACGCGAAGTCCAGATACGACAGGTGATTCATGACGACGACGCCGCCGCCCTCGCGCGGGATGTTCGCCGACCCCGTGACCGTGAACTTCAGCCCCTCGAGGGCGAAGAGGGTGCGGGCGAACCCGATGACGGGGGTGTAGACCGGCTCCATGGGGGCGAGCGTAGCCGGGCCACGCCCGTCGGCCCGACGTCGCAAGTCACCGGAGACCGGCGCGGTCGCTCGCCTACAGTGGCGGGCGTGACCTCACCCGACGCGACCCCCGGCGCGACCCGCGCCGCCACACACGAGACCGCGTCGCTGCGCCACGTCACCGGCACCCGCTATGTCTCGCCCTTCCGCGAGGGGGGATCGCTGCCCGGGCTCGTCGAGGCCGACGACGACGGCATGTATGTCGTGAAGTTCGCGGGCGCGGGCCAGGGCGTCAAGGTGCTGGTCGCCGAGGTGATCGTCGGCGAGCTGGGGCGCGCCCTGGGGCTGCGGGTGCCCGACCTGGTGACCGTCGACCTGCCGCCGGCGGTCGCGAAGTACGAGGCCGACGAGGAGGTGCAGGACCTGCTCACCGCGTCCCCCGGCACGAACCTGGGCCTGGACTACCTGCCCGGGGCGTTCGCCTATGACGGCTCGCGCCCGGCACCGGGCGACGAGGCCGCCGCGATCGTGTGGCTCGACGCGCTGACCGCCAACGTCGACCGCACGTGGGACAACCCCAATCTGCTGACGTGGCACCGCGACACGTGGCTCATCGACCACGGCGCGGCCCTCTACTTCCACCATGCCTGGCCGTCGCGCGCGCCCGATCCGGCGCGTTTTGCCGCGCAGCGCTTCGACGCGAGCCGGCACGTGCTCGCCGGGGTCGCGACGGGTCTGCCCGGCCGGCACGACGCTCTCGCCGCCACCCTCGACGACGCGACCCTGACCCGCGTCGTCGACCTCGTGCCCGACGCCTGGCTCGAGCCGACGGCGACCCTGACGACGCCGGCCCAGCTGCGCGCCGCCTACGTCGAGCATCTGCGGGCGCGCCTGGACTCCCCCGCCGCCTGGCTGCCCGGGGCGGACTCGTGAGCGGCCGCACGAACATCCGGCCGATGACCGCCGCCGGCGGCACCGGCAGCACCGGCGGCACCGGCGCCGCACGCGCCGAGACACCTCGGAGCGCGGAGTCGCCGGAGACCACCGGCGGGCCGATCCCCGACCACCCGATCCCCTACCAGTACTTCGTGCTGCGGGCGGTGCCGCGCCCCGAGCGTGAGGAGTTCGTCAACGTCGGGGTCGTGGTCTACAGCGAGGAGCTCGACACGATCCTGCTCGGGTGGCACGTCGACGAGCCGCGGCTGCGGGCGCTCGATCCGTCCGTCGACGTCGAGACCCTGCGCGGGGCCCTGGAGCACCTGGCGGACCTGGCGCGCCCGGGCAGCTCGGCGGGCATGGCCCGGCCGCGGCGGCGCGGCGCACTCTTCGGGTGGCTGGCCGCACCGCGCAGCTCGGTGCTGCAGCCGGGCCCGACGCACGGCGGCGTCGTCTCCCGGCCCGG
>JAVTVZ010000088.1:0-11203 GCA_032229625.1 Dermatophilaceae bacterium
ACATCGTCGATCGGCAGATATGCCGAATGAAACGACTTGAAGTTGTCGAGTTCGATCTGGGTGAGCCGAGGCAATGCCATTGCCCGATTCTAGACTCGGTGAGTCCGCCGGCCGCACTGCTCGCGGACGGACCCGACGGCAGTCGATGATCGATCAGGTCAGCCCAGGGGGGCCGGCTCGGGGTCGGCGAGACCGCGCAGGGCGGGGCGGACGTCGCGAGCCGCGGCCTCGTCGAGCCACCAGATCGTCTCGAGCACGCCGCGGGCGCCGACGGCGGGCAGCTGCGTCGGCGGCGCGTCGGTGAGCGCCTCGCCGACGGCGCGGGCGGGGCCGGCGCCGGAGGCCAGCAGCCACACACGAGCGGCCGCGTTGATCGTCGCGAGGGTCATCGTCGTGCGCTCGCGCGGCGCGGTCGGGGCGTCGGTGACGGCGACGACCGGGCTCGTGGCCGCCAGGGCCGGGCCGCCGGCATAGAGCGCGCCGACCTCGCCGTCGTCGCCCACGTCGAGGAGCACGACGTCGAAGACCGGCGCGATCCGCCCGTAGGGGGACATCTTGCGCAGCAGCGACGTGTAGTCCTGCACCACCCGATCGACATCACTGTCGGCCTCGCTGCGCTGCGCCGACACTGCGTGGATCCGGGACTGCGGGATGCCGATCCGCGCCAGCCCCGCGGCCCGCGCCCGGGTCTCGCGGCGACCGATGTGCCCGTCGGGCAGGAAGCGCTCCTCGGCCCACCACACGTGCACCTTCTGCCAGTCGATGGGCCGCGCCGCGTGCGACTCGGCGAGCGCGTGCAGCATCTCCTCGACGATCGCGCCGCCGCTGAGCACGACGTGCGCGGCCGACACCCATTCGTCCTTGAGCCGGAAGGCGAGGGTGTCGACGAGGCGCCGCGCGAGGATCGCGCCGAGCGATTCGGCGTCGCGGGCCACCCGCACGACCGGGCCGCTGCCGGGGCTCGCCCAGTCCGTCATGTCGCCCGCCACGCTCGCC
This sequence comes from Dermatophilaceae bacterium, assembly GCA_032229625.1. Classification (GTDB taxonomy): domain Bacteria; phylum Actinomycetota; class Actinomycetes; order Actinomycetales; family Dermatophilaceae; genus Kineosphaera. The sequence goes on from JAVTVZ010000088.1 coordinate 997, forward strand.
TCCCGCGCTTCGTCTGTGCCCACCTCATCGGCCCGCCCGGCCCGCGGGTTAGCTCTGCGGCGGACGAACCCGAGAGCCCAGGCGTGGCGAGCAGGCTTGCGGCAGTAGCGGGTCCGCCGGGACGTCGGCTTCTGTGCGACGGCCCTGCGCGAACGGCACTCCGCGACCGGCGCAGCGCTGAGGGCTCAGCCCGCGGGGTCGGCCCGGACCCGGGCCGGTGTGCCTGCGGTGAGCGCGAGCAGCTCGTCATACGTCGCCCAGAACATCGCCGGCTTGATGCCCGCCCCGGCCCACAGCCGCTCGTGCGCGGCGAGATCGACGTCGACGACGGTGCGCAGCGGCGCCGGATGCCCGACGGGGGCGCAGCCGCCGACGACCTGGCCGGTCGCCGCGAGCACGGCCGCCGGGTCGGCCCGCCGCAGCCGGTCGACGCCGAAGAGCGCGCCCGCCACCGCGACGTCGACGCGGTGGGCGCCGCTGGCCACCACCAGGACAGGCTCGTCGCCCGCGCGGAAGATCAGGCTGTTGGCGATGGCGCCGACCTCGCACCCCAGCTCCGACGCGGCGGCCTGAGCGGTCGGCAGCTCGACGTCGAAGACGCGGATGCGGTCGTGCAGCCCGTGCGCCGCGAGGGCCGCGCGCACGGCGTCGAGCGCCGGATCAGAGGCGTGCTGCGGCGCCGACGCCGGCGTCGGGTCGGTCATCGCTGCGCCTGCGGCGTGGGCGCGCCGTCGGCGATGTCGACGAGCCACACCACGCCGAAGCGGTCGGTGAGCTGGCCGAAGATGTCGCCCCACATCTGCTGCTCCAGCGGGGTCGTGATCGTGGCCCCGTCGCTGAGCCGCTCCCAGTAGCCGCGCAGCTCGTCGGCGTCGTCGCCGCTGAGGGAGACGCTGACATTCGTGCCGGGCGTCAGCTCCATGCCCGGCGGCACGTCGGCGCACATGAGCGTGAAGCCCGACGGCGTCGCGAGCATCCCGTGCATGACCTGGCCGGCGAGCGGCTCGTCGCTGACGCCGAATTCGCCGAACGTCATGACGTGCGGGCTCCCTCCGAGCGCCCCCGCATAGAACGCCAACGCCTGCGCCGCCTCACCGCGGAACGTCAGGTAGGGGTTGAGTCGGGTCGTCATCGGCACGCTCCTCCAGGCTCGTCGGCTCGGCGGCTCGGCGGCTCGGCGGCTCGACGCCGCAGCACCGTGCTGCGGCCGGGCCGCACGGGCCCGAGCTCACGGTATGTCGGCCCGGGCGGCCCTGGGACCATCGACCCGCACGTCGAGACACGGGTCGGCGCCGTCGCGCGCGGCCACGCCCCTGCCGTCTCTCGGCGCCCGCGCCACGAATTCTCGCCCGCGACCGGGGATCGACCGGAAGGGGGCAGGAGGCGCACGGGCCGTTCGGCGCCGCCGTGGGCGAGGATGGGGCGATGGGCTGGAGCGAACACGCGATCTGCTGGCACGTCTATCCGCTCGGCTTCCTCGGAGCCCCGATCCGCGACGTGCCCCCCGACTACACCCCGACGCGGCGGCTGCGTGACCTCGTGCCGTGGCTCGACTACCTCGTCGAGCTCGGCGCCAACGCGCTGCTGCTCGGCCCGATCTTCGCCTCGAGCAGCCACGGCTACGACACCGTCGACTTCCACCGCATCGACCCGCGGCTCGGCGACGACGAGGACTTCGACATCCTCGTGCGCGAATGCCACGACCGGGGCATCCGGATCGCGCTCGACGGGGTGTTCAACCACGTCGGGTCGCAGTACGCGGCGTATCGAGAAGCGCTGGCCGCAGGCCCGGACAGCCCGCAGGCGGCCCTCTTCCGCATCGACTTCGACGCCTCGGGCGGCCCGAGCAGCGACGTCTTCGAGGGCCACGGCGACCTCGTCGAGCTCGACCACTCCAGCCCCGCCGTCGCCGACCTCGTCGTCGACGTCATGAGCCACTGGACCCGCCGCGGCGTCGACGGCTGGCGCCTCGACGCGGCCTACGCGGTCGACCCGGCGTTCTGGGCGGGGGTGCTGCCGCGGGTCCGCGAGGTCCGCGACGACCTCTTCGTCTACGGCGAGGTCATCCACGGCGACTACACCGCGCTCGTCGAGCAGTCCGGGTGGGACTCGCTGACCCAATACGAGCTGTGGAAGGCGATCTGGTCGAGTCTGAAGGACCCGAACCTCTTCGAGCTCGAGCACGCGCTGGGGCGCCATCAGGAGTTCGTCGCGCACTTCTCGCCCGTGACGTTCGTCGGCAACCACGACGTCACGCGCATCGCGTCGCAGGTCGGGCCGGCCAAGGCGGTGCTGGCCGTCACCGCGCTCATGACGCTGCCCGGCATCCCGAGCGTGTATTACGGCGACGAGCTCGCGCTGACCGGCGTCAAGGAGGAGCGCTTCGGCGGCGACGACGCGATCCGCCCCGCCTACCCCCCGACCCCCGCCGGGCTCGACGGCGACGGGGAGTGGATGCTGCGGATCCACCAGCAGCTCCTCGGGCTGCGCCGACGCCACCCGTGGCTGCGGACCGGCGTCGTCGAGTCCGGCGACATCACCAACCCGCGCCTCGTCTACGACGTGCGCGAGGCCGACGGGCCCGGCCGCCTGAGAGTCACCCTCGACGCCGACGGGCCCAGCGCCACCGTCGAGGCCGACGGGGAGGTGCTCTTCAGCTACAGCGGGTAGCGGGTCAGCTCCCCCTCGCCGTCGTCGGTGCCCGTCGGTGCCGGTCGGCCCGGTCGGTCAGCCCAGGCTGCTCGGGTCGTCGGGCACGTCGACCGCGTAGCGTCGCAGCGTCTCCAGCGGCACGAGCTCGAGGGTCGCCTCGTGGGTCGCGCTCAGCACCACGGGCGCGGCGTGCCCCTCCTCGTGCGAGGCGAGCCAGCGGATCGCGACGACGCACCAGCGGTCACCGGGGTGCAGCCCCGGGAAGCGCCACTGCGGCCGCGGCGTGACGAGGTCGTTGCCGATCGCGTATTGATGCTCGAGGAAGTCGGCCGTCGCCACCACGCAGATCGTGTGCAGGCCGTGATCCTCGGGGCCCCACGTGCAGGAGCCGTCGCGATAGAAGCCCGTCAGCGGGTCGGTGCCGCACTCCTGCAGCGGCTCGCCGAGCACGTTGAGCTGCGTCATGTGGCCGCGTCCTGGCCGGTCGCGTCGCCCTGCGCGAGCGCGGCGAGCCGGTCGAGCGAGCCGCGCAGCGCCTCGGGGGTGGTCGCACGGGCGCGGGCCAGGCGCGTCTCGTCGCGCAGCCCGGACCAGTCGTAGGTGTGGCGCACGAGGGCGCTCGACGCACTCGGCGCGCTCGACGCACTCGGCTCGCTCGGCGCGTCGCCTGCGCGCGGCGTCGCTGCTGGTCGCGCCGCATCGTCGGGCAGCGCTTCGACCTCCCAGCGCCACAGGTGCCCGGGCCGGGGCGCGCCGACCTCGCCGGGGAGCCAGGCGATGCGCCGGCCCTCCTCGAATTCGACGACGTGGTTGTCGCGGTCCGCGCCGCTGGTCAGGGTCGTCGTGAAGACGTCACCGACGGCGCGCACCCGCTGACCTGCGGCGGCGGAGCCGAGGTTGTCGTTGCCGTCCCACTCGGGCTGACGGGCGGGGTCGGCGATGAGCTCGAAGATGACGTCGGGCGGGGCCGCGACGACGCGCTCGGCGACGACGACCTGGGGGACCTGGGCTGCTGCGTCGGTCATACCGGCATCCTTGCAGCCACGCCGCCCGCGCGCCGGGTCCGCGCCGGGTGCGCGGGCAGAGTCCGGTCAGGGCCGGGCGCTGCCGAGCGGGGTGGTGTCCCAGGTCAGGCGGGCGCCGTCGGCGTCGGCGAGCAGGGTCAGCGAGTGCGGCGACTGCAGGTAGACGATCCGCAGCCGGATCGCACGGGCGTCGGCCTCGCCGGCCACCGCGACGGCCGGCTGCAGCGTCCACGGGCTCGGCAGCCGGCCGCGGGCCCAGCGACCGACGCCGATCGGCGCCGGGTGGTCGCAGCCGTCCGCGCGCCATACGACGACCGGGCGCGCGTCGCCGCGGCGGTGGGCCGGGTCCTCCGAGAGCTCCGGCTGCTCCGACTTCTCCGCCGAGGCACCGGGCGAGCCTTGGGGCGAGTCGTCGGGCGAGGACTCCCTCACGTCGTCGGGCGGGGCCTCGGTGTGCGCGGCAGCGCCGCTCTCGAACCGCACCGACGACACCCGGCCGAGCAGCGCGGGCGCGCCGAGGACGGGGAGGTCGCGGTCGAGCAGCTCGGCGCCGGGCGCGAAGCCGCCCTGTGGCATCGGCAGCGCGAGCCCCGCCAGCAGCGCCGCGAGCGCCTCGTCGGCGTCGGTGCCGGGCGCCGGGTCGGGCGTCGGGTCGGGTGTCGGTTCGGGTGTCGGTTCGGGCCCGATCGCAGCCGGCGACGGCACCCCTACGGACGGGGTGCGCGCGGCGACCGGCGTGGCGCGGGGGCCGCCGAGGGCGGGCAGCAGGTGCGCCCACACGAGGTCGAGCTCGCGCTGCATCGCCTCGGCCTGCGCGGTGACGGCGACGACGGCCTCCTGCTCGGGCAGCACGAGGCACAGCTGCCCGAAGGCGCCGTCGCCGCGGTAGCCGTGCCGCGACCGCCACAGCTGGAAGCCGTAGCCGAGCCGCCAGTCGGGGTGCAGCGCGCGCATCGCGGTGTCGCTGACGGGGGTGCGCGCGGCCCGCACGTAGTCGGCGGAGACGAGCTGCCGGTCGCCCCAGCGGCCCTCGCAGCGCAGCAACTCCCCGAGGCACGCGACCGCCTCGGTCGGCGCGTGAATCCCCGAATAGCCTTGTGCCAGAGCTTCGCCCGTGTCGGTCACGACGCCCGGCATGGGTTGGGACCAGACGCCCTCCAGGCCCATCGGGGCGAGCAGCCGCGGCCCGAGCCAGCGCAGCAGCGGCTCGCCGGTGACCCGCGCGAGGATCGCCGAGAGCGTCAGCGTCGCGCCCTGGTTGTAGGTGAACACCGCGCCCGGCGCGTGCGGGGCCTCCATCGTCAGGAAGTGCGCCAGCGGGTCGCCCCCGCGCCGGTAGACCTCGCGCATCGCCTCGATCGGGTCGTCCTCGTGCCCCGTCGACATCGACAGCAGGTCGCGCACCCGGGCTTGACGCACCCACGGTGCGGCGCGCGGCGGCACGTGACCCAGCGCGTCGGCGACCCTCTCGTCGAGGTCGACCAGGCCCTCGTCGATCGCGATGCCGACACCGACCGACGTGAAGGTCTTGGACAGCGAATACAGCAACGCGCTCGTCCGAGCGGTATACGGCTCCCAATAGCCCTCTGCCACCACGCATCCGCGGCGCACGACGATGAGGCTGTGCAGCTCGACACCGCCGGCGATCGCCGCGCGGACGAACGCGGCGATCCCCTCGGCGTCGACTCCGAGCGCGCTGGGCGCGGTGCGAGGAAGCATGCGCCCATGATGAGCGCTCCGAGGCGCTGACCGGCCGATACGGCCGCGAAGATCCGACGCCGGACATGCCGCGGCCGTGCGACACAGCCCCACCGAGGGTCTCGGCCCCGACGACGGCGCACCCCACGACGCACCGACGCACCGACACGCCGGCGATCACCGGCGTGTCCGCACGCCCATCGGTTCGACGACGCGCAGCTCGGCACCACGACGCGCAGCTCGGGGCCACCAGCTCGGCGCTCGCGACGCGCGGAGCGGGGCCGCCGACGCGGCGGACGCGGGGCAGCGGAGTTCACCGCGCGTTCACCGGTCGGTGCGCGCGCGGCCTGGAGCGGCGGCGAGCATGGCCGTATGACGTCTCCCCCACCTGGCCCGATGGCGCGCCGACTCGACCTGCGGGACGCGGTGACGCTCGGGTTGGGCTCGATGCTGGGGGCGGGCGTCTTCGCGGCGTTCGGCCCGGCGGCGGCCGCGGCGGGCTCGGGCCCGGGGCTGCTGGGGGCGCTCGCGCTGGCCGCCGGCGTCGCGTGGTGCAACGCGACGAGCTCGGCGCAGCTCGCGGCGCAGTATCCGCAGTCGGGCGGCACCTACGTCTACGCCTCCGAGCGGCTCGGCCCGACCTGGGGCTTCGCGGCGGGCTGGTGTTTCGTCGTCGGCAAGACCGCATCGTGCGCGGCGATGGCCACGACCGCCGCCGTCTACGCGCTCGGCGAGGGCCACCCGGCGCTGCGCATCCTCGCCGCCGGGGTGCTCGTCGCGCTCACGGCCGTGCTGCTCGCCGGCATCACCAAGACCGCGCAGGTCACGCGGGTGCTGCTCGTCGTGACGCTGGCGACCCTGGGCGTCGGGGCGATCGTCGCGGCCGCGACCGGCGGCGACGACGGACCGCTGCCCGCGGCCCCGGACGCCACCGCCTACGGGGTGCTGCAGGCGGCGGGGCTGTTGTTCTTCGCGTTCGCCGGGTATGCCCGGATCGCGACGCTCGGGGAGGAGGTCCGTGACCCCGCCCGCACGATCCCCGCCGCGATCACCCGGTCCCTCACGCTCGTCGTGCTCCTGTATGCCGTCGTCGCGGTCGTGCTGCTGCGCGCGATCGGCGCGGCGGGCCTGGCGACGTCGGCGCTGCCGTTGGCGCAGGTCGCGGCGACGGAAGGGCAGCCGCTGGTGGCAGTCGCGGTGCGCGTCGGCGCGGTCGTCGCGTGCTGCGGGGCGCTGCTCGGGCTGCTCGCGGGGGTCTCGCGCACGATGCTCGCGATGGCCCGGCGCGACGACCTGCCCCGCGCCCTGGCGCGGCTGTCCCCGCGCGACGTGCCCGCGACGGCGCAGCTCGCGGTCGCTGTGGCCGCCGCCGCACTCGTGCTCGTCGCCGACCTGCGCCACGCGATCGGCTTCAGCTCCGCAGGGGTGCTCCTCTACTACGCGCTCGCGAACGCCTCCGCCTGGACCCAGCACGCGCCACATCGCCGCTGGCCGCGGGCCGTACAGGCGCTCGGGCTCGTCGGCTGCCTCGCGCTCGTCGCGACCCTGCCGCCGCTGTCCGTCGGGCTCGGCCTGGCCGTCATCGCCGCCGGCGTCGCCGGTCGGGCCGTCCTTCACCGCGCGCGCCACTGACGCGGCTCGGCACCGGCCTCGGCGGGATGTCGGCGCGGGTGTCGGCGCACGCATCACAGCCGCACCGCACGCGTCGGCGCACGCCTCGGCGAACCGACACGCTGGCGATCACCGGCGTGTCCGTGCGCCGTGGCGTTCGGCGAGTCACTGACCGAGGCGCCCGGCGAGCGCGCCTCCTCGGCGCCGGGCCAGCTCAGGGGCGGTGCGCGTCGAGGCGGGCGATGAGGCGCGTGCCGGCGGTCTCGCGGTAGGAGGTCTCGAGGAGTTCGGCGACCTCGGTCCAGTCGGAGTCGGGGCCCAGGTCGAGGCCGACCCACCCGCTCGGGCCGAGGTAGGCGGGCACGTAGCAGCGCGGGTCCGCGACCAGGGCGGCGCGCTCGTCGGCGTCGGGCTTGACGACGAGCGAGTGCTCGTGCTGCTCGTAGCGGCCGTCGACCTTGATCGATCCGCCGTAGTAGGCGAAGACCTTCGTCGTGTAGAACGCCGGGTGGCCGTGGCTGATCTTCTCGGCCGCACCCGGCAGGGCCAGCGCCAGGTCGCGCAGGCGAGCGAGCAGCGGGTCGTCGTCGTCGAACATCAGCGGGTGCGCCATCGCTCCAGGGTAGGCAGCGCGGTGGGCCCATCAACGCGGCCGATCCGCCGAGTTGCCGGGCCGACGACCTGCCGGGCCGACGACCTGCCGAGCGACGAATCGCCGAGCTGCCGAGGCGCGCCGCCGCAGGGCGCGCCGGGGCGGCCGACCGACGGGCCGGACACCGGCGGGTGACACAGTGACCTCATGCCCTATCCCGACATCCGCTTCTGCCGGCTGTGCGGCACCGCGACCGAGCAGGTCGTGCCGCCGATGGAGGACCGGCTGCGCGCGGTGTGCCCCGCGTGCGGCTACGTCGATTACGTCAACCCGACGAACGTCGTCGGCACGATCCCCGTGTGGCGCGGCGAGGACGGCACCGACGAGCCGCGGATCCTGTTGTGCCTGCGCAACATCGAGCCGCGCAAGGGCTACTGGACGGTGCCTGCGGGCTTCCTGGAATACGGCGAGACGTGCGAGGACGGCGCCGCTCGCGAGACCCTCGAGGAGGCCGGGGCGCGCGTCGAGATCGAGGGCCTCTTCGCGGTCTACGACATCCGGCATGCGGGGCAGGTGCACCTCTTCTACCGCGCGCGGCTGCTCGACCTCGACCTGGCGCCGGGCCCGGAGACGATCGAGAACAGGCTCGTGACGATCGACGAGATCCCCTGGGGCGAGCTGTCGTTCCGCACCGTGCGGGCGGCGCTCGCCGCGTGGGTGGACGATCACGCGCGCGGCGTCCTCGGGCTGCACACCGGCGAGATCACCCGGATCGACACCGATCCCCTGGGCTAGGCGGCGGGACACACGGCCGCGTCGTGCTCACCAGCGGATCGCAAAGATATCTGTGACGATGTCGCGCTCGGGCCGGACGCCGGCGCGCCGCTGATCGGCGGCCCGCAACGCCTCGGGGTAGCGCAGCCCGGTCCGCGCCTCCAGGTCGGCGATCGACAACCCGTGGATGACGTACTGCTCGTCGAAGGTGATCGACTCCAGCCCCGCGAGCCGCTGCGTCAGCAGGAACGCCCGGGCGCGCAACTCGCCGGCCTCGGCGCCGTCCGCGCGATAGGCGAGGAGCTTCCAGAAGTCCAGCGGCACCTGCACCCCGCGGTAGGCCGGGTCGTCGTCGGCGAGCACCGGCCCGCCGTAGACGTTGACCCTCGGCAGCGGCGTCCCGCGCACGTAGTCGGTCAGCGAGTTCTCCAGTAGCCCCCAGTCGCCGGCCTTGCCGGACTGGTTGAACGAGTCCATCTGCGGCGTGATGTTGGGGAAGTAGAAGGAGTGCGCGTTGGCGCGGCGGGCCTGCGCGTCGGTGCCCCACAACAGGTCGGCGCGGCGGGCGAGGTGGCCGCGGTCGAGGCGGTTCGCCGCGTAGACGTCGTCGAGCACCTGGGCCTGCCGCGGGATCCGCGGGTCCGCCCGGAAGCGCTGACCGTCGCGGCTGATCTGCTCGCCGTCACGCAGCGTCGTCACGTCGATGTTCCACGCGACCTGGCGCGCCAGCCGCCGTCGCGCCGACAGCATGACCGAGAAGTGCTCGTAGTCCAGCCACGGGCTCCCGTCGACGAGCACCGCGTCGTCGCCCGTGTCGCCGCCCGTGTCGGCGCCCGCGCTCTCGCGCCCGGACTCGTCACCCTTGTCGGCGGCCGTGTCGGCGGCCGTGTCGGCGCGGCCCGCGGAGGCGCGCGTGTCGTGGGCGGTCACTCCCGCTCCCGCCGGGGCTGGGGACGGGGCCGGGCTGTAGGTCGCGCCGGGTAGGTCGACGCCGAGGAAGCCCGGATCGAAGCCCGGCCCCTGCGGTCCGGCGTCGTCACGCGCCGCAGCGTCGGGCAGCGCCACGGCATCGGGTAACGCCACGGCATCGGGCGCGACAGCATCGGGCTCCACGCCATCGGGCGCCACGCCGTCGGGCGCCACGCCGTCGGGCGCCACGCCGTCGGGCGCCACGCCGTCGGGCGCCACGCCGTCGGGCGCCGCCGCATCGGGCGCGGCGGCATGGCGCGCGCCCGGGCCCGGTCCGACCGGGCGCGGCGTGGGGGTCTGGGGCGTGGGGGTCTGGGGCGTGGGGGCTGCGCTCATCGACATGACGACCCTTCGAGAGGTGGCTGAGGCCCGGTCGCGTGATCGGCACGGCCCGGCCGGCGTCGGCACGACGGTATCGAGCGCGGCTCGCGACGGGCTGGCGGCGCCCCCGGTCGACCCCCGCGCACCCCCCGCCGGCATCCAGAATGACCCCCGTTCGTTACCGAAAAGTAATGACAAGCGTCCAAGACGACCGCCCAACATCCCAGATACCGAGATGCCTTGGCCGACAAGGGCACTCCGACGGCCCCCTCACGCCGACCCCGTGAGAAGCCTCGAGAAGCCCTCCGACGCGAGCCTCCGGCGACCTCGCGCGACGCACCGCCCGGCGCGGTCGTCCCGGGCGTGGGCGGCGGGGGCGAGCGAGCGAGCCGGACTAGGTGTCGCTGCACGCATTTCCCTGGGTCGCCGGGACCGCTGCGGCGCGCCGCTCGCGCGGGTCTCCCGCCGCGTTCGGCGTGTCGGCGACGGCGCGCCGCACGGCCCCGACGACCCACCGCCACACCCCGCCGCGACGACCCCGGGGCGCCGGTTCGACGCGACTCCC
>JAVTVZ010000089.1:0-7687 GCA_032229625.1 Dermatophilaceae bacterium
CGGCACCGGCACCGGCACCGGCACCGAGGGTCAGCGGGATCGCCGGGCAGTCCTTCCACAGCCGCTCGAGCTGGTAGAAGAAGCGCTCCTCCTCGTGCTGGATGTGCACGATGATCTCGCCGAAGTCGATGAGCACCCACCGGCCGTCGCGCTCGCCCTCGCGGCGCACGACCTTGACGCCCGCCTCCTGGAGCGCGGACTCGATCCCGTCGACGACGGAGGACACCTGCCGCTCGTTGTCGACGGAGACGATGACGAAGACGTCGCTGAGCGGGAACTGCGCGGCGACGTCGAGCGCGACGATGTCGGTGGCCAGCTTGTCCTCGGCGGCGGTGGCGGCCAACTGGGCCAGCTCGCGGGCACTCTGGGTGGCGGTAACGGCGATCTCCTCCTCGGCGGAGCGGTCGTCGCGCATCGACCCCGCCGCCCGGCGGGATCAGACGAGAGGGATGCGCAGCGCGGGATGCATCGTGTCAGGGGTGTTCTCGTGCCGGTACAGACGGTACTTGGCGATGTACTGCACCACCCCGTCGGGCACGAGATACCACACGGGCTCGCCCCGCTGCACTCGCGCGCGACAGTCCGTCGAGCTGATCGCCATCGCCGGCACCTCGGCGAGCGTGACCTCCCCGGCGGGCAGCCCGGCATCGGTGAGGTGATGCCCGGGGCGCGTGACCCCGACGAAGTGGGCCAGATCCCACAGCTCGTCGACGTCCTTCCACGACAGGATCTGCGCGAGCGCGTCCGCGCCGGTGATGAAGTACAGGTCCGACTCCGGCCACAGGGCGTGCAGGTCCCGCAGCGTGTCGATCGTGTAGGTCGGCCCGTGCCGGTCGATGTCGACGCGGCTGACCGTGAAGGCCGGGTTCGACGCCGTCGCGATGACCGTCATGAGGTAGCGGTGCTCGGCCGGTGAGACGTCGTCGGCGTCCTTCTGCCACGGCTGGCCGGTGGGCACGAAGACGACCTCGTCGAGCCCGAGCATCGAGCGGACCTCACTGGCCGCGACGAGGTGTCCGTGGTGGATGGGGTCGAAGGTGCCGCCCATGACCCCCAGGCGGTGCCTCAGTGGTGGCCGCCGTGCTGGGCACCGTGACCGGCGGCGGACCCGTGGGCCCCGTGCGCCGACCCGTGCTCCTCGTGCTGGGAGGCGTCGACGGGGGCGGAGTGCCGCCAGAACCACACGATCAGCAGGAGCAGCACGCCGACGACGAGCCCGATGATCCCGTAGAGCTCGGCGGGCATCGGCAGCGGGCGGGTGAATCCGTGACCGGCCTCTTCGTCGGCGGCGACGAGCGCGATCACGGTAGTCAGGGTGGCCATGCGCCCAGCGTAGCGGCAGGAATGCCACCGGAGCCCGCGTGCGCTCCGGACGTGCCGGGCGCGGCGCCCAGCGGGCGTGCAGGCGCCACCCACGCGCGGCACATAGGCTGACCTCCATGCCTGTCGAGTTGTCTGTCGTCGTCCCCGTCTACAACGAGGAGGACGTGCTGCCGCTGCTCGTCGAGCGACTCCGGCCGGTCCTCGACGGGCTGAACACCCCGTACGAGGTCGTCGCCGTCGACGACGGCAGCACCGACGCCTCCGCGGTCGTCATGCAGCGCATCCGCCACGAGTGGCCGCAGTTCCGCGTCATCCGCCTGCGCGCCAACGCCGGGCACCAGGCCGCGATCTCCGCCGGCCTGGCCCGCGCCCGCGGCGACTACATGGTGACGATCGACGCCGACCTGCAGGATCCGCCGGAGGTCATCGAGCAGATGCTGCACCTCGCGCGCAGCGAGCGGGTCGACATCGTCTACGGCGTGCGCACCGACCGCAGCACCGACACGGCCTTCAAGCGCGGCACGGCCCGCGCCTTCTACGCGACGATGCGGCGCCTGGCCAAGACCGACGCCCCGATGGACGCCGGCGACTTCCGGCTCATGTCGCGGGCGACGGTCGACGCCGTCAACGCCCTGCCCGAGCACCACCGGGTGCTGCGGCTCGTCGTGCCGGCCCTCGGCTTCCCGTCGGCGCAGGTCACCTACCGCCGCGAGGAGCGCGCGGCGGGCACGAGCAAATACCCGCTGAGCAAGATGATCAAGCTGTCGATCGACTCCCTGACGTCGCACTCGATGGCGCCGCTGCGGCTGGCGACGTGGTTCGGGCTCATCGGTGGCATCTTCGCGCTGCTGATCTTCATCTACGCGCTGTTCAGCTCGTTCTCCGGGCGCGCGGTCGCCGGGTGGACCTCGACGGTCGCGGCGGTCTCCTCCGTCGGCGCCGTCCAGCTCATCTGCCTGGGTCTGCTGGGGGAGTACGTCGGGCGGATGTACACGATGATGCAGGGCCGGCCGACCTACTTCGTCGCGCACGACACCGACGACTTCCTCCACCGTGAGCAGCGCGAGCACCAGGCCGCCGAGGCCGGGCTCGAGGTCGCGGGTCTGGCCCACGACGACGACCCCGTCCAGGAGGTCGAGCGTCACGCCCATGAGGTCGAGGCCCACGAGGTCGCGGCGGCTCGGACTCCCGCGCCGCCGTCCCCCGCGCGGCCGGCTGCCGCTGCGCAGCCCCCGGCACAGGCGCCGACGGTCACGGCCCCGGCTGCCCCGGCGGCGAGCCCGGCCTTCGAGGCCGACCGCGCGAGCCTGCAGGCACAGGACCGCGCGCCGGTCGCGTCGCGGGCCCGGGCACACGCCAATGGCGCGCCCACCACGAGCGGCGGGCACGCCAACGGGGTGCCCGCGCACAGCGACGGACACCCCGTGTTGGATGCCGAGGAGCGTCAGGCCGTGCGGCGCACCTCGGCGAACAGGCTGACGCCGGGCAGCGACTTCACCGGCAGATAACGCTCGGCGGCGACGATCGCCTTGAGCCCGGTGTTGACCACGGGGTGCATGTCCTCCAGGTCCGAGCCGGTGCTCTTCTTGCGGCGCAGCCACACGACCGGGCGCAGCAGCACGTTCCAGCTCGTCATCGACACGACGTGCATCGACTCGCGCTCGAGCACGTCGTGCAGGGTCGTGCGGGTGTAGCGGCGGACGTGGTCGACGGCGTCGTCGTGGGCCGACCACAGCTTCGGGTCGGCGGGCACCGCGACGAGGAACGTGCCCCCGGGCTTGAGCACGCGGCGCACCTCACGCACGCACGCGTCGTCGTCCTCGAGGTGCTCGAGCACGTCGAACGCCGTCACCAGATCCAGGCTCGCGTCGGCCAGCGGGAGCATCGTGGCGTCGGCGCGCATGACCGGCAGGCCGCGGTCGTGACAGACCTCCGCGCCCTCCGGGCCGTATTCGAGAGGGCTGGCCTGCCAGCCGTGATCGCGCAGCACGCGGGTGTTGCCGCCACCGGCGGCCCCGATGTCCAACGCCTTCCCCGGGGTGCGTCCCTTGAGCATTCCGGCGAGCAGATGACGACGCTCCGTATACCACCAGTGCGTGTCTTCGAGTGCGGCGAGCTTGCGGACTTCGGTACCTTCCATGAGCACCGATCCTGCCATGTCCGGGGCCTGTGGGAAGAATCCCGGACGGTCACCGCGGCGACACCTGGGCGATCTCTGGCGATCTCTCGACGCCTCGACCGCGGCCCCCCGCGAGGGGCCCGTCAGCGCACGTGGCCGTCGCCCTCGACGATCCATTTCGTCGTCGTCAGCTCCGGCAGCGCCATGGGGCCGCGGGCGTGCAGCTTCTGCGTCGAGATGCCGATCTCCGCGCCGAAGCCGAACTCGCCGCCGTCGGTGAACCGCGTCGAGGCGTTGACCATGACGGCCGCCGAGTCGACCTCCGCGGTCCACCGGCGCGCGGCGGCGCGGTCCTCGGTGACGATCGCCTCGGTGTGGCCCGTGGAGTAGCGGCGCACGTGCGCCAGGGCGGCGTCGAGGTCGTCGACGACGGCCACGGACATCTCCAGCGCGTGGAACTCGGTGTCGTAGTGCTCGTCCGTCGCCTCGTCGACCGCCACCTGCGCGCGCTGCGCGGCCGCGCGCGTCGCGGCGTCGCCGTGCAGCACGACTCCCTCGGCCGCGAGCTGCGACAGCAGCCCCGGCAGGACGATGTCGGCGACCGCGGCGTCGACCAGCAGCGTCTCGGCGGCGTTGCACACGCTGGGACGATGCGTCTTGGAGTTCAGGACGATCGCGCGGGCCTTGTCGAGGTCGGCGCCGGCGTGCACGTAGACGTGCACGTTGCCGCTGCCGGTCTCGATGACGGGCACGATCGACTCGCGCACGACGGTCGCGATGAGGTCGGCCCCGCCGCGCGGGATGATGACGTCGACCAGGCCGTGCGCGCGCATGAGCGCCCGGCCCGCGTCGCGCCCGCCCTGCGTCAGCAGGCACACCGCGTCGGCGGGCAGCCCGCGCGCGGCGAGCGCGTCGCGCAGGATGCCCACGAGCGCCTCGTTCGAGCTCGCCGCGGCCGACCCGCCGCGCAGGATCACGGCGTTGCCGCTCTTGAGCCCGAGGCCTGCGGCATCGACCGTGACGTTGGGCCGCGCCTCGTAGATGATGCCGACGACGCCCAGCGGCACCCGCACCTGCCGGATCTGCAGCCCGTTGGGCAGCGTGGAGCCGCGGACGATCTCGCCGACGGGGTCGGGCAGCGTCGCGATCTGGCGCAGCGCGTCGGCGATGCCCGCCAGCCGCGGCCCGTCCAGGCGCAGCCGGTCGAGCAGCCCCGGCGACATCCCGCCGTCGCGGCCGCGCTGCAGATCGACCTCGTTGGCGGCGATGATCCGGTCCGTGCCGGCCTCGATCGCGTCGGCGAGCGCGAGCAGCGCCGCGTCCTTCTCGGCCCGCGAGAGCAGCGCGAGCGCGCGGGAGGCCTCACGGGCGCGGCGGGCCAGCGCCTCGACGGAGGCGACGACGGTGTCATCGATGAGCGTGGCGACCATGCCCGCAGGGTAAGGCCCGCGCTCCCGCGCGCCCAGCAAGGTCCGGCCTCCGGGATCGCCGCCTCGCCGACCATGCGGGCCGGCTACGTCCGGGCCACCGTCGTCCCGGGCCACCGTCGTCCCGGGCCACCGTCGTCCCGGGCCACCGTCGTCCCGCGCCACCAGCGACCCGCGGGACCGGCTACCGGCGGGTCGGGCTCACTCGTCCTCGACCTTGCGGACCATCCGCACCATGAAGGGCTCGAAGCCGGCGCGCTGATACAGCCGCAGGCCGCCGGTGTTGGAGGCGAGCGTCTCCAGGGTCATGTATTCGATCTCGCGGCGCTCCAGCTCGCGCCGGCACGCGCTGACCAGGGCCAGCCCCACGCCCTGACCCCGGTGGCTCGGCAGGACCGCGAGGGACTCCACGTCGCCGAAGCTCTGACCGAGGTCGAAGGTCGATCCGCTGTTCTCCCAGCGCAGCGCCGCGAATCCGACGAGCTCCTCGGAGTCGGTGTCGGTCGCCAGGAAGATCGCGCCCGTCGCGTCGTTCATCCATTCCAGGTATTGCTGGTGTCGCCGCGACCACGCCTCGGCCGGGTCGCTGACCTCCCAGACCTCGTCCGAGAGCCGCCGGTAGTCGGCGATCATCGCCTTCCACACCGTCTTGACCTTTGTGAGGTCGCGCGCGTGGGCCCGCTCAATCCGCACCGTCATGTCTCGACCGTAGCGAGCCCTCCCGGGCCCGGGCCTGTGGGGACCGGTCCGCCACGGTGTCGATCACGACTCGATCGCCGGCTCGGGCGTGCGGTGCAGCGGCGGTGGCGGGGCTACAGCAGGGCGAGGCGGTCGCGGTGCACGACCTCTCGGGCGTATTCGTGCCCGAAGACGTCGCCGAGCCACCGCGTGCTGCGCCCCAGCAGCCGGGGCAGCTCGTCGCTGCCGTAGGTGACGAGGCCGCGGGCCACCGGGCGGCCGCGGCGGTCACGGATCTCCACCGGCGCGCCCTGCTCGAAGGAGCCGGTGACGCCGACGACCCCGGCGGGCAGCAGCGAGGCGCCCTTGGTGACCAGGGCCCGCACGGCGCCGTCGTCGATGACGAGGGAGCCGACCGGCTCGCTGGCGTGGGCGAGCCACAGCATGCGCGAGGCCGGGCGCGGCGACGTCGGCAGGAAGACGGTGCCGCCGGCGCCGCCGTCGAGGGCCGGACTGATGTCGCGGCTGGAGGCGAGCAGCGTCGTGATGCCCGCGCCGGTCGCGATCCGGGCGGCCTCGACCTTGGTGACCATGCCGCCGGTGCCGACCCGCGAGCCGACCCCGCCGATCGTCACCGCGTCGAGATCGCGGCGGGAGACGACCGTGCGGATCGGCGCGGCGCCGGGCTGCGAGGGCGGCCCGTCATACAGGGCGTCGACGTCGGTGAGCAGCACGAGCGCGTCGGCGCGCACGAGGTGGGCCAGCAGCGCGGCGAGGCGGTCGTTGTCGCCGAAGCGGATCTCGTCGGTCGCGACCGCGTCGTTCTCGTTGACGACCGGCACGACGCCCAGGCGCAGCAGGCGGTTGACCGCGCGGCGCGCGTTGACGTAGTGCTGCTGGCGGATGAGGTCGTCGACGGTGAGCAGCACCTGGCCGACATGCAGCCCGTGCCGGCCGAACGCCGCCGTATAGGCCGCGACGAGCGCGCCCTGCCCGACGCTCGCGGCGGCCTGCTGCGCGGCGAGATCGCGGGGGCGGCTGCTCAGGCCGAGCGGGGCCAGCCCCGCGGCGATCGCCCCCGACGACACGAGCAGCACGTCGGTGCCGGCCTGGCGGCGCCGCGCGAGGACGTCCGCGAGCGCGGTGAGCCGGTCGCGGTCGAGCAGTCCCCCGGCGTCGGTCAGCGAGCTGGAGCCGATCTTGACGACGAGACGGCGCGCCTGCCGGATCGCGTCGCGTCCGAGCGCGCCGGGGTCGGTGGTCGCCGGCGGGTCGACGACCTCGCTGTGGTCGGCGGCATCGCGGTCGGGGTCGTGCTCGCTGGTCACCCGGCCAGCGTAGTTCGGCGCCCCGCCGCGCCGAGCGTCCGTCTCGCCGGGCCACGTCGCGCGGGCGTGTGCGTGGCTACGGCGTCCAGCACGCGCGTGCCTCGGCGCGAGCTCCACGCCGCACCGATGGACGTGCCGTCACGTGCGGCGAACGGCACGGCGTCGCGAGGTCCGGCGTCCTGGGTCGTGACGCACGCCGCCGCGAGGATCGCTCAGGTCGGGGCGGCCCCTGCCGATGTAGGGGGGAACACGGCGGCACGAGACATCAAGGACGAGGTGCCGGCGAGGGAAGAGGTGGGCCATGTGGGTACAGGACGTACGCATGCCGCCGGAGCCGGCGGTGCCGAT
This sequence comes from Dermatophilaceae bacterium, assembly GCA_032229625.1. Classification (GTDB taxonomy): domain Bacteria; phylum Actinomycetota; class Actinomycetes; order Actinomycetales; family Dermatophilaceae; genus Kineosphaera. The sequence continues at coordinate 7,224 of JAVTVZ010000089.1, forward strand.
CGTCATCCGGCCCGACTCGGGCGCCTCGACGCGGATGGAGAGCTTCTCGCCGTCCCAGGGCGGCTACGACCGCGAGGCGTATCGACGCCCGGGGCCGCAGGGCGACCTCGTGCACCTCACCGACGGCGATGTCGCGCTCATCCGCGCGGCGACCGGCGAGTCCATCTGGCCCGGGGCCGAGCGTGGCGGCCTGACGGGCCCCATCAGCGGCTTCACGCGTCAGATCGCGATCGACCGGCGCACCGGGCGGCTGCCCGCCTCCATCGACGTCAGCGCGACCTACCTGCTGCGCACCGGCGCGGTCATCGAGGCGAACGGGGGCGTCAACCCCTTCGCCGGCGCGCATCTGGAGCGGGCGCTGGCCTACCTCGACGCCCGCGGCGCGGGACGCATCGACTTCGCCGTGTAGGGGTCCTGCCTTCTCGGTCCCCCGCCCGTCGCCGGCCGCTGCATCGCCGTGCGTG
>JAVTVZ010000089.1:7787-11125 GCA_032229625.1 Dermatophilaceae bacterium
GCGTGTCGGCACGTCCACCCGTGCGCCGACCCGTCGGCGCACGGCGGGCCCTATTCCTCGGGGTCGGTCCACAGGCCGGCGGCACGCTCGGTGGCGAGCTCCTCGCGGGCCTCGCGCTTGGCGGCGCGTCGGTCGTCGTAGTCGGCGCGCTTCTCGGCCCGGCTGGGGCGTTGCCGGTCCAGGAGGCGCTGGTCGGTGCCGCGGGGGCCGCTCATGGGGCCGAGCAGCTCGGCGCCGGCGGACATCGTGGGCTCCCAGTCGAAGACGACGGCGTTGTCGGAGGCGCCGATGAGCACGGTGGAGCCGGGCACGGCGCCGGCCTTGAAGAGCGCCTCCTCGACGCCGGCGCGCGCGAGGCGGTCGGCGAGGTAGCCGACGGCCTCGTCGTTGGAGAAGTCGGTCTGGCGCACCCAGCGGGTGGGCCGCGCGCCGACGACCCGGTAGGCGACGCCCTCGGGGGTGTCCTCGCGGCGCACCTCGAAGCCCTCGTCGTCGACGGCGACGGGCCGGACGATGACGCGCGGGCGGGTGACGACCTCGGCGGCGAGCTCGGCGCGGGCGGCGGCGACGTGCCGCGCCATCGCGAACGTCAGCTCGCGCAACCCGGTGCGCGCGACCGCCGAGACGATGTGCACCTCGACGCCGCGGGCCTCCAGCTCGGGGCGCACGAATTCGGCGAGCTCGCGGGCCTCGGGCACGTCGGCCTTGTTGAGCACGATCATGCGGGCCCGGTCGGCCAGGGGCCGTCCGCCGAGCGCGTCGTCGGGCACGTAGTGCCGCAGCTCGTGCTCGATGGCGTCGAGGTCGGACAGGGGGTCGCGGCCCGGCTCGAGGGTCGCGCAGTCGACGACGTGGACGAGCACCGAGCACCGCTCGACGTGCCGCAGGAATTCCAGACCCAGGCCGCGGCCCTCGTGGGCGCCGGGGATGAGGCCGGGCACGTCGGCGATCGTGAAGCGCTCGTCGCCGGCGGTGACGACGCCGAGGTTGGGCACGAGGGTCGTGAAGGGGTAGTCGGCGATCTTGGGCCGCGCGGCAGACAGGACCGAGACCAGGCTCGACTTGCCGGCCGAGGGGAAGCCGACGAGGGCGACGTCGGCGAGGGTCTTCAGCTCGAGGGTGACGTCGAGGTCCTCGCCGGGCTCGCCGAGGAGCGCGAAGCCGGGAGCCTTGCGCCGCTTGGACGCGAGCGCCTTGTTGCCCAGGCCGCCGCGGCCCCCGTGCGCGAGGACGATCTGCGTGCCGGGCTCGAGGAGGTCCGCGACGATCGAGCCGTCCGCGCTGCGGGCGACGGTCCCCTCGGGCACGGGCAGGACGAGGTCGACGCCGGCGGCACCGTTGCGCTCGTCGCCCTCGCCGGGGCGGCCGTTCTCCGCGCGCCGATGCGGGGTGTGGTGGTAGTCGAAGAGGGTCGTGACCTGGCTGTCGACACGCAGGATGACGTCTCCCCCACGGCCGCCGTTGCCGCCGTCGGGGCCGCCGAGCGGCTTGAACTTCTCGCGGTGCACCGACGCGCAGCCGTGCCCGCCGTTGCCGGCCTGCACGTGCAATGTCACGCGGTCGACGAAATTGGTGGGCATGAGGGGTCCTTTCAGGCCGGGGACGCCGCGTGGGCGTCGGGCGACCGTGTCGGCCTCGTCAGGTGGAGGCGTCGACGGCCAGGTGGGGCGCCGGCTCGCGAACGGATCCGGAAACGCCGGAAGAGGTGGGTCGTCGTTGACCCACCCCTTCCCTGTGCGTAGCCGGACGGGCCGGCCCGATCGTGTGCGCCGTCAGTCGGCGGCGACGACGATGTTGACGGTCTTGCGGCCGCGCTTGGTGCCGAACTGCACCGCGCCGGGAGCGAGCGCGAAGAGCGTGTCGTCACCGCCGCGGCCGACGTTGTCACCGGGGTGGAAGTGCGTGCCGCGCTGACGGACGATGATCTCGCCGGCGTTGACCAGCTGACCACCGAAGCGCTTCACGCCGAGGAACTGAGCATTGGAGTCGCGCCCGTTGCGGGTCGAGGACGCACCCTTCTTGTGTGCCATGTCGCTGTCTACCTATCGCTCGTGGTGGGCCCGTGCGACGCTCACGCGTCGATCGCGGTGACCTTGATCTGGGTGGTCGGCTGACGGTGCCCCTGGCGCTTGCGGTAGCCCGTCTTGTTCTTGAACTTCATGATCGTGATCTTGGGACCCTTGGTCGCCTTGACCACCTCGGCGCGCACCGTGACCTTGGCCAGAGCGTCGGCGTCGCTGGTCACGGTCGACCCGTCGACGAGGAGCAGAGGCTTGAGCTCCAGGCTGTCACCGGGCGCCCCATCGACCTTGTCGACGATGAGGACGTCGCCGACGGCGACCTTCTCCTGACGGCCGCCTGCGCGGACAATCGCATACACGTGGAAGTCACTCCTGCTCAACTCGTTGGACGAAGCACCGCTTGCGACCGGCCCGTAGCAACGAGCGCTCGTGACGAGCGTCTTGGCGAAACACGGATCTCGGTGGGCGCACCGACGCACAACTTTACTGGACGGACTACTCGGAGCCAAACTCGCCGGACCCCGCGGTCGGCGGCCCGGCGGGGGCCACGACGCGCCCGCGGCCTCACATTGCCACGCCGCGCTACCGCGCGCCCTCGGCCCGAGGCGCGACCGGCTGCACCACACCGTCCACCACGACGAGCAGCGCCGCCTCGCCGCGGCTGGCGACCCCCGTCTTGCGCAGCAGGTTGGCCACGTGGGTCTTTGCGGTGTTCTCCGAGACACCCATGGCGCGCGCCATCATGCGATTGCTCCTGGCCGCACGCAGATGCCCGAGCACCTCCACCTCGCGCGGGCTCAGCGGGATCTCGTGCGAGGGCCCTCGCGCCTGGGTGACGGGTCGCACGGTCCGGCCCCACGAACCCGCGAACACGTGTGGATCCACGGTGAAGCACCCGCTCATGGCTGCGCGACACGCGGCCGTCAGGAGGAGGGATCCGCACCCCTTGGCCAGGACCCCGTACGCCCCGACGGCCACGGCGCGCTCCAGCGCGTCCACCGGCGGCATGCTCGAGATGAGGAGACAGCGCACCTGCGGGGCCAGTCGTGCGATCGCCTCCACGACCTCGAACCCGTCACCCGAGCGCAGCCGAATGTCCACGAGCACGAGGTCGACATCACCCGCACACGCCCGCTGCACGCCCTGGAGGGGGTCCTCCACGTGACCGATCACCACGACCTGTCCGTCACCATCGAGGTACGTCGCAACGGCGGCGGCCACCATGGCGTCGTCGTCGATGACCAGCACGTCGATCGTCCCACCCTTCACACGTGCACTCACGCCCCTACCGTCGCACGGGCGTCGCGCCCGACCTAG
>JAVTVZ010000090.1:0-7448 GCA_032229625.1 Dermatophilaceae bacterium
CTCGGCGGACGGCGGGTCGGGAGGCGCGCCGTGGGGTCCGGGCAGGTCGCATACGATGGCACACGGTCCCCGACGTCGGGATGTGTCCGCACGCTGCTCGGGGCCCTGCCATGGCCGTTTCCCCAGGGGGCGCTTCGAGTGACCGACCACCGACCGACCGCAGTCATCGTCCTCGCCGCGGGCGAGGGGACGCGGATGAAATCCTCTCTCCCCAAGGTGTTGCACGCGATCGGCGGGCGCTCCCTGCTCGGGCACGCGATCGCCGCCGCCCAGGGCTTGAGCCCCGCGCACCTGGCCGTCGTGGTCCGCCACGAGCGTGACCGGGTCGCCCCCCACGTCGAGCAGATCGCGCCGAGCGCCGTCGTCGCCGACCAGGACGACGTCAAGGGCACGGGCCGCGCCACCGAGTGCGGCCTCGACGCCCTCCCGGGCGACCTGTCCGGCACGGTGCTCGTCACCTACGGCGATGTGCCGCTGCTGCGCACCCAGTCGCTGCACGAGATGGTCGTCGCCCACGAGGAGACCGGCTGCGCCGTCACCGTCATGACGAGCCACGTGCAGGACCCGACGGGATACGGCCGGGTGCTGCGCGACGCGACCGGCCAGGTCGTCGGGATCGTCGAGCAGAAGGACGCCGACGAGGCCCAGCGCGCGATCACCGAGATCAACTCCGGCATCTACGCCTTCGACGCCGCGCTGCTGCGCGACGCGCTGGCCCAGGTCGGCACGGACAACGCCCAGGGCGAGAAATACCTGACCGACGTCGTCGCCGTCGCCCACACCGCGGGCCGCCGCGTCGGCGCCCACGTGCTGACGGACCTGTGGCAGACCGAGGGCGTCAACGACCGCGTGCAGCTCGCGGCACTCGGCGCCGAGCTCAACCGCCGCGTCGTGGAGGGCCACATGCGCGCCGGCGTCACCGTCGTCGACCCTGCGACCACGTGGATCGACGTCGACGTCAGCATCGGGCGCGACAGCCGGATCCTGCCCAACACCCAGCTGCTCGGCGCGACGACGATCGGCGCCGAGGCGACGGTCGGCCCCGACACGACGCTGACCGACATGGAGGTCGGCGACGGCGCGAGCATCGTGCGCACCCACGGCAGCCTCTCGGTGATCCGCGCCGGCGCGAGCGTCGGGCCGTTCGCCTACCTGCGACCGGGGTCGGACCTGGGGGAGGGCGGCAAGATCGGCACGTTCGTCGAGACGAAGAACGCCTCGATCGGCGCCGGCAGCAAGATCCCCCACCTGACGTATGTCGGAGACGCCACCATCGGGGTCGGCAGCAACATCGGCGCATCCAGCGTCTTCGTCAACTACGACGGCGTGACCAAGGCCCGCACGACGATCGGCGACCACTGCCGCCTGGGCAGCGACAACATGTATGTCGCGCCCGTCACCGTCGGCGACGGGGCCTACAGCGGCGCCGGCACCGTGATCCGCAAGGACGTGCCCGCCGGTGCGCTCGCGATCAACGTCGCGCCGCAGCGCAACCTGGTCGGCTGGGTCGAGGCGCACCGCGCCGGCACCGCCGCCGCCCAGGCCGCCGCCGCGGCGAGCGCCGCGACGGAGGGCTCGGACCCGCCGGACACCCCCGGGGACGGCCGGGAGAAGGCGGGCGCGGCCGGGTCCGACGCATGAGCGCGGGCCTGAAGCGCACGACGGAGAAGAGCCTCATGGTGCTCTCCGGTCGCGCGCACCCCGAGCTCGCCCAGGAGATCACCGACTGCCTCGGCATCGAGCTGGTCCCCACGACCGCCTACGAATTCGCCAACAGCGAGATCTACGTCCGCTTCGAGGACTCGGTGCGCGGCAGCGACGCGTTCGTCGTGCAGAGCCACACCGCGCCGATCAACGAGTGGATCATGGAGCACCTCATCATGGTCGACGCGCTCAAGCGCGCCTCGGCCAAGCGGATCACCGTCGTGCTGCCTTTCTACGGCTACGCCCGGCAGGACAAGAAGCACCGCGGCCGCGAGCCGATCTCCGCGCGCCTCATGGCCGACCTCTTCAAGGCCGCCGGCGCCGACCGGCTCATCTGCGTCGACCTGCACACCGCGCAGATCCAGGGCTTCTTCGACGGCCCCGTCGACCACCTGCAGGCCATGCCGATCCTGTCGGACTACGTGCACGACAAGTACGGCGACCACGACCTCGCCGTCGTGTCACCGGACGCCGGGCGCATCAAGGTCGCCGAGCAGTGGAGCAAGCGCCTCGACAACGCGCCGCTGGCCTTCATCCACAAGACCCGCGACATCAACCGGCCCAACCAGTCGGTCGCCAACCGGCTCGTCGGTGACGTCGAGGGGCGCCTGGCGATCCTCGTCGACGACATGATCGACTCCGGCGGCACGATCTGCCAGGCCGCCGACGCGATCATGGAGGCCGGCGCGACCGGTGTCGTCATCGCCGCCACCCACGCGATCTTCTCCGACCCGGCGACGCAGCGGCTCAAGGCCAGCGTCGCCCGGGAGATCGTCGTCACCAACACGCTGCCGCTGCCGCCGGAGCACCAGTTCGACAAGCTCACCGTGCTCTCGATCGCGCCGCTCATCAGCCAGGCCATCCACGAGGTCTTCGACGACGGGTCCGTGACCCGGCTCTTCGACAACTGACGCCACCGGGGTGCCGCTGCACCCCACGCCGAGGAATCGGGCTGCGCACGGGCGCAGCCCGATTCGTCGTCTGCGGCCGGGTCGCGCGCGGATCGAACACGAATAAATACATTGCTCCTTTCCACAAGTGGCGCACCGGACCTACTGTTGGGCGAACGTCCGGGACGGCCGTACGGGTGCATGTCGATCTGAGGGGATTCGACGGCCCGGGAGGGGCGCGGCCGCGGCGGTCGTCGACCACTGATGGGGATCAGTGGCGACGCGACACCATGTGGGGGGGACAAATGTGGTGCGAAATTCTTGGGGTCATCATCACGTCCGTCGTCCTGTGCGGGGGACTGCTGTCCCGGCGCACGTCGTGGACGCTGACGCGCAATGTGCGTGAAGGGGAGCGGATCCGGCGCGGCATGATCGGCGCCTACGCCACCGTCGGGGTCATCGGCCTCATCGTCCTGGGCCTGGAGTGCGCCGGGGACGCGACCGGGCCGGCCTTCCTGCCGTGGGTCGTCGCGCTGCTGCTCGGCCTGCTCGTCGGCAACCTCGCGCTCGTCATGCGCTCCCGGATCCAGGCCGTCGCCGCCGTGACGCCCAAGCGGGTGCTGGCCATCGGCGCCCACCCCGACGACCTGGAGCTGGCGTGCGGCGGCACCCTGGCCCGGCTCGCGGACTCCGGCCACGAGGTCCACTCGCTCGTCATGAGCCGCGGCGGCGTCGGCGGCGAGAGCCACACCCGTGAGCAGGAGGCCCGCGACGGCGCGCGCCGCCTCGGGGTCGGCGTCCTGCACGTCCACGACTTCCCGGACACCAACCTCGAGCTCACGAGCCGCGAGATGATCGTCGCCATCGAAAAGGCCATCGCCGAGGTCGGCCCGGATCTCATCCTCACGCATTCCTCGCACGACCAACACCAGGATCACGCCGCCGTGCATCAGGCCGTGCTGCGGGCCGCGCGCAAGCACCACTCCATTCTGTGTTTCGAGTCGCCGTCGGTGACCGCGGAATTCACTCCGAGCGTCTTTTTCGACGTGACGGACTACATCGACATCAAGCAAGAAGCAGTCCTGGCGCACCAGGACCAGATCCAGGGGGACAAGGCCTACATGGGCAAGGAGCGGCTCGCAGGAATGGCGGTCTTCCGCGGCGGCCAGGTGCGCCGCCGGCACGCCGAAGGCTTCGAGGTCGTCCGGCTCCTGGCCGACGAGGCGGGGGTGATCTGAGATGGCACGCATCCTCATCACCGGTGCGGGCGGCCCGGCAGGATCGTCCTTGGGCGCCCAGCTCGCCGGCAGCGGCCACCACGTGGTCGGCGCCGACATGACGACGCCCGAGGCGGCCGTCGCGGCGCACTTCGCGCAGGTCGTGACGGTGCCGCGCGCCGACTCCCCGGCCTTCCTGCCGGCGATCCGGGCGCTCATCGCGGCGCAGCGCCTCGACCTGGTCATCCCGACCGTGCAGGAGGAGCTGCCGCTCTTCGCCGGCGCCGACGGCCTGCTCGGCGCGCCCGTGGCGATCGGCTCCGCGCAGAGCGTGTGGCGGGCCCAGGACAAGCTGACGACGATGTGGGCGCTGGCCGACGCCGGGGTCAGCGTGCCGACGTTCCTGGCCCTGGACGACGCCGGGGAGCCGGGTCCGCACGGCCCGGCGGGCTGGCACGGCGGCTTCCCGCTCGTCGTCAAGCCCCGCACGAGCCGCGGCGGCCGCGGCGTCCAGGTGCTCGACACCCCGCAGGAGTGGACGGCCGAGGTCGGCGCGCTGCCCGGACACATCGTCCAGGGCTTCGCCGACGGCACCGAGTACGCCGTCCAGCTCTACGTGCCCGCGTCCGGCCCGGCCACCTCGATCGTCCTGGAGAAGACGGCCCTGAAGGAGGGCCGCGTCGGCAACGCCGCCGGGGTGCGCCGCGTCGAGGAGGGCGCGCAGCTCGACGTCGCGCAGATCGCCATCGAGGCGGCCCACGCCCTGGGGGTGCGCGGCCCCCTCGACATGGACATCCGCCGCGACGCCCTCGGGGTGCCGCTGGTCCTGGAGATCAACGCCCGCTTCGGCGCCAACAGCGCCCACGCCCCCGAGCTCCTGGAGGCGGTGCTGCGCGACTACCTGCCCGCGTCCGCGACGGCGCCCCAGGCTCACGGGCAGCAGCAGGAGCAGGGGCAGCCACAGCCACAGCCGCAGCCGCAGCCGCGGGAGCGGTCCTCCTCGCAGGTCGCGGCGTGACCACCGTCCTCGGCGCGCTGCCCGGCACCGCGCTCATGGTCGCGACGGCCCTCGTGCTCGTCGTCGTCGTCGCCGGCCTGGCCAAGCTCGCCTACGTGCCGCTCGCGCTCTACTTCGAGCTGCGCGCCTGGGCGCGCCGCCACGAGCAGGGCCTGCTCGCGGCGCGGCCGCTGGTCACCGTCGTCGTGCCCGGCTACAACGAGGAGAAGGTCATCGACGCGTCGGTGAGCTCGATCCTCGCCCAGCCCTACCGGCCCCTCGAGGTGATCCTCGTCGACGACGGGTCGACCGACTCCACGGCCCAGCGGATGCGGGCGCTGGCGGCCGCCCACGAGGAGGTGACCTTCGTCGGGCAGGCCAACGCCGGCAAGGGCGCCGCCCTCAACACCGGCTTCGCGGCCGGCCGCGGCGAGATCGTCATGTTCGTCGACGCCGACGGCGTCTTCACCGACGAGACGATCCCGCAGGCACTGCGGGCCTTCCGCGACGAGCGCGTCTCCGCGGTCTGCGGTGACGACCGGCCCGTCAACCTCGACCGCCTGCAGACCCGCTTCCTGGCGTTCATCTCCCACGTCGGCACCGGCCTGGTGCGCCGCTCGCTCGACGTGCTCGGCTGCACGCCCGTGATCTCCGGCAACAACGGCGCCTTCCGCCGCAGCGCCCTGCTCGCCCTCACCGACCGCCGGTCCGCCGGTGGCCCGGGCCCGATGCGCACCGACACCCTGGGGGAGGACATCGAGCTGACGTGGCGGCTGCAGCGCGAGGGCCACAAGGTCGTCTTCGCCCCGCGCGCCGTCGTCTACGCCGAGTCGCCCTCGACGTTCCGCGGCCTGTGGCGCCAGCGGGTGCGCTGGTGCCGCGGGCTGCTGCAGTCGCTGAGCATCCACCGCCGGGTCGTCTTCAACCCCCGCTACGGCGTCTTCGGGCTCTTCCTGGGCTATTCGCTCGTCGCGCTCGTGCTCGTCCCGGTCATCCAGGCGGGCTTCCTGGCGACCGTGCTGGCGGTCGGGGTCTCCGGCGGCGGCTGGTCCGCGCTGCCCGGGGCCGGGCTGTGGAATGTGCTCGCGTGGCTCAGCCTCGGCACCGGCCTCGGGCTCGCCGTGCTCGCCGCGCTCCTCGACCGCTCTCCCGGCGACCTGCGGCACGCCTGGACCGCGCCGCTGTGGCCGCTCTACTCCACCCTCATCGGCCTGACGATGGTGCAAGCCCTGTATCTGAGCGCCCGCCGCGCGCCGTCGCGGTGGAACAAGCTGGAGCGCAGCGGCGTGATCTCCGTCGGCGGGGTCAGCCAGGCACCCCGCGCTGCCGATGACTCAGGTGACGGCTACCTGACGTGGCCGCTGCCGGTCAGCGCCTCCCCGGTGCTGCCGCCGGAGGCGATGGGCGCGACCGAGGGCCGGGCCGGTCGGTCGGAAGGTGGGTCCGATGTCGGTGCGATCCGGGCGCTGGGCGTTGTGCGCGGCGCTGCTCGCCCTGCTCTGCGGGTGTGACCAGGCGGCGCCCGCTCGCCCCGGCGAGCCGATCGGCGCGCCGCCCCGGCACCGCGTCGTCGGTATCGGCTATGAGGACGTCACCCGCGCCGACCAGTCCTGGGACGACGTCTCCGCCCGACTGCGCGACGTCGGGGCCACCGGCGTCACCCTCGCCGTCGGCCGCCCCGAATGGGTGCTCTTCCCCTGGCCGGGCCGGCAGGACACGTGGGGGCCCGGCGTCACGGCCGACCACGACCCCGTCCAGCGCGTCATCTCGACGCTGCGCGACGGCGGCCGGCGCAGCATCGCCCTGACCATCGACGTGCTCGCGCCGCGGACCATCGAGCTCGACCCGTCCCGCGGCACCGTCTCGGCCGCCGGGGTGCCCTCGAAGACCGTGCTCTCCGGCGCGGCCCTGCTCGGCGCCCAGGGCGACCGGATCGCCGCGATGTGCGGGGAGGTCGCGCGACGCTACCGGCCCGACGGCGGGATCGTGCTGTCCGAACTGTTCTTCGAGGGCAGCTACGGGACCGAGGACCTCGCCTCGTATCGCGCGACGACCGGCCAGGACGACTGGCCGCGCACGTGGCGGGGGAGTATCGACACCGGCTCGGAGCTGCTCGACCGCTGGCGCGTCGAGGTCATCGACAGCGTCGTGCGTCGCTGCGCCGCCGCGGCCCACGCCCACGGGGTCCGCGTCGACGTCGACGTCCGCGCCGACCGCCGAGCCGTCGACGACACCGACGACACCGACGGCGCGGACGACACCGACGACACGCACCGGCTCGGGCGCCCGGACTCCGGGCAGGACTACGCCGCGCTGCTGGGCCTGGCCGACCGGATCACGGTGTGGAACTACTTCGGGCTCGACCGGGTCCCCCCGCAGGACTCCGAGGTGCTGACCGCCGCCCTGGCGCGGCGCCTCTCGCCCGCGGACCTGGCCCGGGTCACGGTCTCCGTCGGCCTGTGGTCGCTGAACGAGGACGGCTACCCCGCCGACCTGGACCCCGCCCGGCTCCGCGAGGGCCTGGCCCGCTCGGCGAGCCACGGCATCGGCACGGTGCACGTCACCCCGATGTCGAAGTTCACCCCGGAGCATTGGCGCGCCATCGCCGCGGCCTGGCGGCCCGCGCCGGCGACGTCCCCG
>JAVTVZ010000090.1:7548-11122 GCA_032229625.1 Dermatophilaceae bacterium
CGTCCCCGACGTCCCCGATGTCCGCGCCGACCTCCGGGCACTCCGCGGACGGGTCGCCCACGCCCTGACGGGCCGCCGGTTTCGGCCTCCAGCCCCCCGACCGGTAGGATCGAGAGGTTGCCTCGGCGAGGGCCGCGGCGCGACCGGCACCGAGCAGAGCTCGGGAGTCACACTCCTGCGATCCCCTCAGGGATCTCGGCGGGTCGCGCACGACCGTGATCGACGTGGCGGCGTGATCGTGCGGCTGCGGCCGCGTGAGGCGCCTGCCCGTTCGTGCCGCGTCCCGCGTCGAGGCACCACCGGCGGCGCCCCTGGGGTCGGCGCCGGTGGAGGCCCGTCCGATCGATCCGCCTTTTTTCAGGAGACACCCATGTCCGACACCACGACGCTCGTCGCGCAGCCGCGCACGGAGTTCGGCAAGGGCGCTGCCCGCCGCATCCGCCGCGCCCACCAGATCCCCGCCGTCCTCTACGGGCACGGCACCGACCCGGTCCACCTGACGCTGCCGGGCCACGCCACGATGATGGCCGTCAAGACCGCCAACGCCGTCCTGCAGATCGACCTCGAGGGCAAGAAGCAGCTGGCGCTCGTCAAGGACGTGCAGCGCGACCCGATCAAGCCCGTCATCGAGCACCTCGACCTCGTCGTCATCCGCCGCGGTGAGAAGGTCACCGTCGACATCGCCGTGCACGTCAGCGGAGACGCGGCCCCCGAGACGCTCGTCAACGTCGAGCAGCAGGTCATCAGCGTCAGCGCCGACGCGACCGCGATCCCCGAGAGTGTCGTCGTCGACGTCGAGGGCGCGCAGGCCGGCACGCAGGTGCTCGCCTCGCAGCTGACGCTGCCCGCCGGCGTCGAGCTGCTCACCGACCCCGAGTCGCTCGTCGTCAACGTCACGCAGGCCCAGTCGGCCGAGGCGCTGGAGTCCGAGCTCGCCGAGGCCGAGGCCGTGGCCGGCATCGAGCGCGAGGAGAGCGACGAGGCCGCCGAGGCCGACAAGGGCGGCTCCGACAGCGAGTGAGACACCGCCTCGCTCGACGAGGCCACGACGGGGCGCCTCCGCTGCGGCGGGGGCGCCCCTCGTCGTGTCCGGGGCGGTCGTGCCCGCCCGGGGCGGCCCCTGCCCAGGTCGCTCCGGCCGAGGCGGCCCCACCTATCCTGCGAGGCATGGATTCCTGGCTCGTCGTCGGACTCGGCAACCCCGGCGCGACCTACGCGGGCAACCGGCACAACGTCGGCGCGATGGTCGTCGCCGAGCTGGCCCGCCGCGGCGGCGCGACCCTGTCCCGGCACAAGACCCGCGCGCAGGCCGCGTCGACGCGGCTCGGGGTGGCACCCGGCGGGGCGCCGGGGCCGGCGGCGACGATCGCGGTGCCCAGCACCTATATGAACGAGTCCGGCGGGCCGGTCGCCGGTCTCCTGAAGTACTTCTCCGTGCCGCCGAGCCGGCTCGTCGTCGTCCACGACGAGCTCGACATCCCGCCGGGGCAGATCCGGCTGAAGTCCGGCGGCGGCGAGGGCGGGCACAACGGGCTGCGCTCGATCTCCGCGTCGATCGGCACGCGCGATTACGTGCGGGTGCGGGTCGGCATCGGGCGGCCACCGGGGCGGATGGACCCCGCCGACTACGTGTTGCGCGATTTCTCGCCGACCGAGCGCAAGGATCTGCCCTTCCTGATCGATGACGCGGCGGACGCCGTGGAGCTGCTCGCAGGCTCGGGAATCACCACGGCCCAGCAGCGATTCCACGCCCCCTGACCGTCTTGGACGGGTGATGAATCGCTTACTTGGACAGTCGTATTCATGGCGTCTATGTTGGCGACCAGGGCCGTTGGTGTGAGACAGTCGGGTGAGTCAGTCGTGACGTTCGCCGGTGCTGGGGCCGCTCGGGGGAGCAGGTGGGGTGGGACTCACAACGCGTGGGAAGGCTGGTCGACCCGCGCGTCAGGCTTCGTGTGGTGAACGTCTCTGTGGCACTGATCCGCCTCCCCCTGGAAGGGTCGACCTTGTCCGTCCACGAGCGTCAGCAGCACGATGTCAGCCGCACCCGCCACCGCGCCCGCCGTCGACCCCCCGCCGAGCGTCTCATCGTCAGCGCCCCGAGCAGTGAGCCGTTCGCGCCGTCACTGACCGGTGGCACCCCGGAGCGCGCGACCGGCGAGGGGGCCTGGGCCCGCGCCTACCTGCGCCGCGTCATCGCCCTCGACCTGCTCGTCGGCGTCGTCGGTGCCCTCGGCGCCGGCCTGCTGCGCTTCAGCGACGGGATGACCCTGCCCTACCAGCTCATCGGGATCACCATCCCCTTCGCGTGGATCGCGGCGCTGTCGATGGCCGGGGCCTACGAGCGCCGCTACCTCGGGGTCTCGGGGGAGGAGTATCGGGCGGTCGGCCGCGCCGCGATCGGGCTGCTCGCCGTGTTGGCCATCAGCGCCTTCCTCGCCAACGTGCTGCTCGCCCGGCTCTACGTGCTCTATCTGCTGCCGATGCTCATGATCGGCGGCCTGCTCGTGCGCCACCACATGCACCGCTGGCTCATGACCCGCCGCGCCCGCGGCGACCTCATGCAGCGCACCGTCGTCATCGGCCGCTCCGACGCCGCCGCCGCGCTGCTGCGCAGCATCAAGGCCGAGCCGTCGCAGGGCCTCAAGCCGGTCGCCGTGTGCGCCAGCGGCCTCGACGCCGACTGGGACGCGACGACCTCCCTCGAGGGCGTGCCGGTCATGGGCGGGCCGCGCGACGCGCTCGCCGCGACCGACCTCTACAACGCCGAGGCCGTCGCCGTCGCCTCGCACCCCGACCTGGCGGGCAAGTCGCTGCGCCGGCTGGCCTGGGCGCTCGAGGAGCGCGGCATCGACCTCATCGTCTCGCCCGGGCTGCTCGACGTCGCCGGACCCCGCCTGTCGATCCGGCCGTCGACGAATCTCTCGCTGCTGCACATCGAGCGGCCCTCGCACACCGGCCGGTCCATGCTGCTCAAAGGAGCGATGGACCGCACGCTCGCGGCGCTGCTCATCCTCGCGCTCTCGCCGGTGCTCATCGCCGTCGCGATCGCCATCAAGGTCACCGATCCCGGGCCGGTCTTCTTCCGGCAGAAGCGGGTCGGCGTGCGGGGCGAGCTCTTCTCCATCTACAAGTTCCGCACGATGGTCGTCGACGCCGAGACCCGCCTGGCCAAGCTCGCGACCCAGAGCGACGGCAACGGCGTGCTCTTCAAGATGCAGGACGACCCGCGGGTGACCTCGATCGGGCGGATCCTGCGGCGCTACTCCATCGACGAGCTGCCGCAGCTTTTCAACGTGCTGCGCGGCGAGATGTCGCTCGTCGGTCCGCGCCCCCCGCTGCCGCGCGAGGTGCAGGAATACGAGCCCGACGCGCTGCGCCGGCTGCACGTGCGCCCCGGCATGACCGGCCTGTGGCAGGTCAGCGGCCGCTCCGACCTGTCGTGGGAGGAGTCGCTGCGCCTCGACCTGCGGTATGTCGACAACTGGTCGCCCGTCGGCGACCTGCACATCCTCTTCCGCACCTTCCGCGCCGTCACCGGCGGCTCCGGGGCGTACTGAGCGCGGGCGCTCCG
>JAVTVZ010000091.1:0-11050 GCA_032229625.1 Dermatophilaceae bacterium
TCAAGGTGGTCGCCTGCACGCCCTACTCGGGCTGAGCGCCGACTCGGGCTGAGCGCCGACTCGGGCTGCGCGCCGCCGCCCGCCACGAGCACGACCGACGGCCGGTCCCCGCACGAGGGGGCCGGCCGTCGTCGTGTGTCTTCGGCCAGAGGCGTCCTGCGCCTCGGGCTAGAGGTAGCGGCGTGCGCCCGCATACTCCTTGTCGGCGTCGAAGTGGTCCAAGGCCACGATCTCGACGTTGCGGGATGAGTTGGGCGAGTGCAGGATCCGCCCGTCGCCGGCGTAGATCGCGACGTGGTGCACGCGCCCGACGCCGCCCGGGCCGGCGAAGAAGACGAGGTCGCCGGGGCGCAGGTCGGCGCGTTCGACGGGGGTGCCGCCGCGGGACTGCGGCCCGGAGTCGCGGGGGATCGTCACGCCGTGCGCCGCGAAGACCGTGTGCGTGAAGCCCGAGCAGTCGAAGCCGAAGCCCGACACCCCGGCCCACAGGTAGCGCAGCCCGAGGAAGCGGCTGCCCGTGTCGACGATGTCCTGGCCGGTCGGCGCCGGCGGCCGCTCCCCCTGACGGCGGATCGTGACGTCCGCGGCGTCGAGCCAGCCGCGGCCCCCGTCGGGCAGCGCGACACCGATCCGCCCCGGGCGGGAGCCGACGACGGGCAGGGTCGTCGTGAAGCTCAGCTCGGTCGTGCGGTTGGTCGCCTCCGGCGCGGCGTGCCGACGGGTCAGCCACGCCGTGGTGCTCGTGACGACGGCCAGGCGCCGATCCGTCAGCTGCTCCGCGAAGCGCGGGCTCTCGACGAGCTGCCGCGCAGGCACCCACCCGGGATAGCCGCGCGCGTCCCGCGGCGTCGGCTGCCCCGCGACGACGACCTTGGCCCAGGCGCCGTCGCGGGCGGTCACCTCGACGCGGGCGCCGTAGAGCGCCTGGGTCTCGAGTTTGCTGCCGGCGGAGAGCCATTCGCGGTCGGCGGTGTGCTGCATGTTGAGGTTCCAGCGGCGCAGGTCGACGGGGTTGGACAGCGACGGCGCGTCGATCGCGCGCGCCAGGCCCGGCGCGGACCACAGCGTGGCGACGGCGACGTCGACGAACGCCGTGTCGCCGACCGCCAGGTCCGGCGCGAGGTCGTCCGCCGCGGGCATCCGCTGCGCAGCCGCAGCCGCGCCGGACGACCCAGCAGACGACCCGGCCGTCGATGCTGTTGTCGACCCGGCCGTCGAGGAGCCAGCGGTCGAGGAGTCAGCGGTCGAGGAGTCAGCGGTCGAGGTCGCCGCGGCGGAGCGCGGTCCCGCGGAGGCGGTCGACGTCGCCGCGGCGGAGGCCGGGATCGCGGCGGCGGGGATGGTGGCCGCGACGGTGGCCAGGGCCAGTCCGGCGCCGACGGCATGGGCGCCGACGGTCCGGCGCAGGCCCGCGCGGGGGCGATGGGGCAGGGTCATGGTCGGTCCTTTCGCAGGGCGACCGGCGAGCCGGGCGCCGACGGCGCCCTCCCCCACTCACCGACCGCCGGCCGGGTGAGCGCCGCGACGACCCCGTCGGCAGCGCGAATTGCCTTCTCGCCGAGACGATCTCACGCGGGCGTCGCGTCCGGTCACGGCGTGGCCGCAGTCTGCCCCAGGCCGCGGGCCCGCGCCGGACGACACGCCCCACCTGGGCCGCGTCGCGCGACTGCACACGCCGCGGCGCTGCTCGACGCGACCACCGACGGGCACCGGGCCGGGGCGCGGCGATCGGGCGGGAACGCCCGGGCCGCGGGCGGTGTTGACGCCGATATGTTCGGATTTGGTCGCACCCCCACGATGGTTTCCATGGTTTCCATGGTTTCCCACGACGACGCGCTGCCTGGGCGCTCGACCCCCATGTCGGGCGTCGCGCAGCGACACCTGGTGCTCGACGCGCCACTGGACGGCCCGTTCCCCGACGGCACGCAGGTGCTCTATGTCGGGATGGGCTGCTTCTGGGGCGCCGAGCGCATCTTCTGGCAGCTGCCGGGAGTGATCTCGACGGCGGTCGGCTACACCGGTGGCTACACGCCGAACCCCACCTACGAGGAGACGTGCACGGGCCGCACCGGCCACACCGAGGCGGTGCGCATCGCCTACGACCCCACCGTCACCGACGCGGCGCAGCTGCTCAAGGCGTTCTGGGAGCAGCACGACCCCACGACCGCCAACCGGCAGGGCAACGACGTCGGCACGCAGTATCGCTCGGCGATCTACTGGACGACGCCGGAGCAGCGTGACGCGGCGGAGGCGACGCGGGCGCTCTTCCAGGGCGAGCTCGACGCGCGCGACTTCGGGCAGATCTCCACCGAGATCCGACCGTTCGACGGGCCGGACGGCGCGGGCCCATTCTACCTCGCCGAGGACTACCACCAGCAGTATCTGGCGAAGAACCCGGGCGGCTACTGCAACCACGGCCCCAACGGCCTGACCTGCCAGATCGGGCTGCTGCGCCAGGACGAGGTGCCGGCGCAGACCGACATCGAGCCGCCGACCGAGCGCTGACCCGCCCTCGCGGCCCGGCGCCACCCGATACCCCCACCGGTATCCACGTAGACTGCCCGGTGATGGTCCACGGCACCTTATGGAGGCACGCATGCAGCTCCCCCAGGACGAGATGACGGTCGTCACGAGGCGCCTGCGACGCGCGCAGGGGCAGATCGGCGGGATCATCACGATGATCGAGGACGGCCGCGATTGTCAGGACATCGTCACGCAGCTGTCGGCCGTCAACAAGGCGCTGGATCGCGCCGGCTTCGCGATGATCTCCGTCGGCCTGCGGCAATGCCTCGCCGCCGAGGGCGAGGACGGCGAGTGCCTCGGCCTGGCGGCGATGGAGAAGCTCTTCCTCAGCCTCGCCTAGCGGCGCGGCCCGGCGTCAGGCCGTCGCGGCGAGCTTCGGCAGCGGGTGCCCCTGCGCGGCGGCCCACTGCCCGACGCTCGCGGCCTCGGCGGCCCAGTCGCGGGAGGCGTTCATGTTGGCGACCTCGAGGTGCGCGGCGACGGACGGCTGCACGGCATACAGCAGGTGGGGGGTGGTCTGCCGGCGCGCGCGGCGATTGATGAGCACGCGGAAGGGCAGCAGCACGAGCGCCCGCGCGACCCCGCGGGGGCCCGCCTCGAAGTCCCCGGGCGTGCCGAAGAAGTAGTCCGTGCCGCGGTAGGGCGTGATGCCCTGGTAGAGCAGACACGTCTCATGGTCGAGGTAGCGGTTGCGGAACGGCCGCATGCACTGCTCGAAGATGTCGCGGTCGGCGCGCAGCGCCCCCACCCGGGCGGCGAAGGTGCTGGCCGCCGACAGGATGCTGATCCACGTCGAGTCACCGACCGCCAGGTCCGGCGCCGTCGGCCGATAGCCGCGGGGCACGCCGTGCAGCCGCTGCTGCGCCGGGTCGTCGAAGTCGTCCGGGCGCGAGCCCGACAGCGCGAAATACGACACCTGCGGCATCGCGGCCGCACCCTGCAGGAGCACCTCGAAGGCGTCCTCGGCGAGCAGGTAGTCGTCCTCGATGTAGACGACGATGTCGTCGTCGGACCAGCCGAGCGTGTCGGGCATGTCGAGCCCGAAGCGGTAGCTGTCGCGCATGCCGACCGGCCCGCCGGGGATCGGCACGATCCGGCCGTAGCGCTCCATCATCGCCAGCCGCGGCGCCGGGATCGGGCCGTCGTTGACGAAGAACACCTCCGCCTCGACCTTCTGCGCGGCGCGCGCGAACGACGCGACCACGAGGTCCTTGGAATAGAAGTCGGGCCGACCCTTGTCGTTGTCCCCACCGTATGAGCGCAGCACGAGTGTGAGTGCCATGTATCTGTTTCCCCCAGGTCGGGCTCGACGCGAGCCCCCTACATGTCCAGTCGTTTCGACGCTAGCACGCGCCGGGGCCGCCGTCCGCGACGTGTGTCACGCCCGGACATGGTCGGTACACTTCCAGTGCGGTCATGGACGGACGTCCACCTCGACCCGCCCGCCGGTGCAGCTCACCGGCCCGGACGCCACGCTCCGCCGCTGCGCACGTGATCCGGTCGGGGCACGACGAGGGCCGCGCCGGCCAGGGGGCTCGCCGGCACACGCACGAGGGGGATTCGATCCGTGGGCAAATTGTTGAACGCGATGCGCAAGGCCGGCTGGAACCTGGGTGACCAGATCCTGTCGGCGGCGAGCAACGTGCTCCTGTCGATCGTCGTGGCACGCTCGGTCGACGCGCCGACCTTCGGCGCCTTCGCGATCGCCTTCGTCGTCTTCGGCATCGGCATCGCGCTGTCGCGCTCGGTCGTCGGGCAACCCCTGCAGATCCGGTATGCCGCGGCGAGCCCGTCGCAGCAGCAGAGCGCGATCCGCCGCGCCCACGGCCTGGCGGTCGTGCTGGGCCTGATCATGACCGCGATCTGCCTGGTCGCGGCGGCGCCGGCGACCGGCGCGCTGGCCTCGGCGCTCGTCGCGCTCGCCGTGTGTCTGCCCGGGCTGCTGCTGCAGGACGCGCAGCGCCTCGCGTTCTTCGCGATCGGCAAGGCGTGGGGCGCGGTCGTCATCGACGCGATCTGGACCGTGGCGCAGTTCGGCGCGCTGGCCGCGCTCATCACGCTCGGCTACACCCGAGTCGACGTGCTCATCCTCGCGTGGGGCGCCTCCGCGGCGCTCGCAGCCGTCGTCGGCATCGTGCTGCTGCGGGCCGTGCCGGTGCTGACCGCCGCGTGGGGCTGGCTCGTCGAGGTGCGTGACCTCGTGCGATACCTGCTCGCGGAGTATTTCCTCGGGCTGGGCGCCTCGCAGCTGTCCGTGCTGCTCGTCGGCGGCATCGCCTCCCAGCAGGCCGTCGGCTCGATCCGCGCCACCCAGACGCTGCTCGGCCCGCTCAACGTGCTCGGCGGCGCCTGCTTCAACTTCACCGTCCCCGAGATCGCGCGCCGCACGCACCTGAGCGTCAAGGAGCGCCTCCTGGCCGGGCACGCCGTGTCCGGGCTCATGGGCATCACGACGATCGTCTACGTCGTGACGCTGCTGCTCATCCCCGACTGGCTGGGCGAGCAACTCTTCGGCGACTCGTGGGCCGGCGCCGCGCTCGTGCTCGTGCCGCTGGGCATCTCCTCGCTCTTCTCCTCGCTGGCCAACGGGCTCGCCGGTGTCCTCTACGGGCTGGGGCGGGCCGACGCGACCTTCCGCATCAACCTCAGCAAGGCGCCCGTCATCGTCCTCGCGGTGCTCGGCGGCGCCTACGCCGGCGGGGCGGTCGGCGCGGCGTGGGGCATGTGCTTCGCGGAGGCCTTCGTGCTGCCGTTCTGGTATGTCGCGTTCCGTCGCGCCGCCCGCCAGACCGGCGAGGAGGCGCAGGCCGCCGGAGCTGCCGGCGCCGAGCCCACCCCCGGCGACACTGCGCTCGACCGGCCGGCATCCGACCGGCCGGCATCCGACCGGTCGACACACGGTCAGACGGCACAGGATCACGCGGCACACGGTCAGGCGGCCCTCGACGAGGCCGAGGCGGCGCTCGAGGCCGGAGCGCCGGGGACGCCGGACCCGAGCACGCCGATCGTGCCCACCGCAGTGGCCGCTGAGCCCGCGCCCCACCCGGCAGAGCGGGCCGACGCCGCCGTCGGCCGCAGCCGTGACGGCGGTGGCACCGGCCGCGCGTGAGCCTCTCCCCGCGGGCACGCGGGCCTCTGCCACTGGCATCCGGGCCTCTGCCGCGGCCGTGCGAGCCTCGCTGACCCAGTGGGCGACTCGGGTCAGTCGACGTGACCTCCGAGCCACTGCTGCTCCTGCCCCAGCCGCACGAGCAGCGACTGCATCGCCTCCGCGCGCTCGCCGAGGGCGTCCTGGCGGTATTGCATCCGCTCGTCGACGCCGGCGCTGCTGACGCTGTAGTCGTTGAGCATCGCCTGCTCGCCCATGATCCGCACCGGCAGCACCCCGGTGCGCGGGTCCGTGCTCTCGCGAGCCATGGCGAGCAGCTCACGCGCGCCGGACTGCACGCGGGCCTCGACGCCGCCGGGGTCCTGCGCATAGGCGAGCGTGAACGCTTCGCGGTCGAGCTCCACCCGGCCCTCGCGGTCCAGGCGCACCCCGGGCAGCGGCTCGACCGCCGCGAGCGCCGTCGAACGGCCCGCGGTGAGCGCTGCCCCGCCGGCCGCGGCATCCCTCGCGAGGCCCGGTAGACCGAGTGCCGACCGGATGCGGCCGGCGAGATCGGCGATGGCCGGGTCCGCAGACAGGGCCTTGCCGGCGCTCGGGTCGATCGCCGCGCGGCCCGCGAGCGCGTCGAGCACGGAGCCCGCGCCGGCGGCCAGCGTCTCCAACCGCTGCCACGCGGCGGCCGGCTCGACACCGACCTCGAGGCGGGCGTGCGGGCCGAGGACGCCGGCGCGGGTCGAGGCACCGGGGCGCAGGGCGAGGTCGACACCGGGCAGCGCCCCCGGCAGCGACGTCGTCGGGCCGACGACCCGCACTCCCCCGCCGTCGTCCCAGGTCACATCGACGACGCTGTCGGCACCCGGGGTCAGCGTGACGGTCGCGCCGAGCGCCGACGGCCGGGTCGAGCCGAGCCCGTCGACGATCGCGAGGCGACTGCCGGCGCCCGTCTCGGCGGCGGTCACGACGAGCCGCTGGGCCGGGCCGGTCGCGGTCGTCAGCTGCTCGACGCGGGCCGACGCGGCGGCGCCGGACGCGTTGATCGCCGCCGCGACGTCGCCGAGCGCGGCGCCCTGCCCCACCCCCACCGACGTGAACTGCGCCTGCGGCCCGCCGACCCCCGTGACCAGCGCGAACGAGAATCCGCGCCCGGCGTTGAGCTCCGCACCGGCCGGCATCGTCGCCGTGGCGACCGACGCCGCCGTCGCCACCGAGCGGATCGTGACGTCCGCGTCATACGGGATGCTCGGGACGGCCTGGCCCGCCGGGGCACCCAGGCCCGCGGATCCGGCACCGAGGCCGGCCGGCTCACCCGGCGCGCCGCCGGTCGCCGACGCGCTGAAGGGCAGCACCCGCACATCGGGGCCCGGCAGCCACGCGCCGAAGCTCTCGAGGGTCTGGGCTCCCGGGGTGGTGGGTGAGGCTGAGTCCGCGGCGGTGGTGGCGGTCGGCGCTGTTGCTGCGGTAGGCACTGTGGCTGCGGTCGGCGCTGTGGGTTCGGCGCCTGCTGCGCCGGCGGTCGCGGGCCCGCCCGGCACCGCCAGGGGGCCGGTCAGGGCCGCTGCCGGGGCCGGTGGCAGCGGGGACGTCAGGGAGGTCGGCTCACCCGGCGTAGCGGGCCCGGCGCTCGCGGCCGCGCCCGGTGCCTGGCGCGTGGGGGTGGCCCCCATGGCCGAGCCTGCACTCCGGTCCCCTGACAGGCCACCGACGGCGGCAGCGCCGACCGCAGGCAGCGCGCCGGCAGAGCCGACGGCGAGCCCGACGCCTGGACCCGCGGACATCGACAGCCCCGGTCCCGGCGCGCCGGCCGACGGCGTGGCGACGAGCCCTCCCCCGCCGAGCACGGAGACGGTCGGCGGCGTCGGCCCGACCGCGAGCGCGAGGCCCGCGACCGCGCCCATCGATGCGGTGAGCGCGTTGAGGGCCTGCAGGCTCGACACGAGGTGCTGCCCGCTGCGAGAGAGGCTGCGACCCGCGTCGGCGGCCGTCACCGCGCCGAGGTCCATCGACACGAGCCCGGCGCGGCCGGCCGCGGGCGCACCCGCCAACACGGCGTCGACGACCGACAGCACGTCGAGGCGACGCTGCGCCCCGAGCACCCGATCCGCGGCGTCCGTGCGCAGCGACGATACGGCCGACGACAGCCCCGCCAGCGTGTCCAGGGCTGCGTCGACGTCGGCCGGTGACAGTGACTCTCCGGTCGAGGTCGACACCGAAGCTGTCGTCGAGGTATGCCTCGGTCCCGTGGCCGCCGCACCCCCGACTGCTCCTGTCGCGGTACCCGTCGCGGTGCCCGTCGTCGCGCCTGTCGTCGCGCCTGTCGTCGCTCCTCCTGCGGAGCCTGTCGGCACGCCCGACGGGCCGAGACCCGCCCCGTCCGTGCCGCCGGGCGCGGTCTCCATCAGCGGGTGGACCAGCGCGGCGACATCCTGCCCGGCAAGCGGACCGCCCGGGCCGGCGAGGGCACGGACCGAGGCGACGAAGGCCGCCTGCACGTCTCGCAGCTGGGCCTGTGCGTGGGGCACGAGCTCCTCGGCCGCGGCCGCCTGGCCCGCCAGCACGCCCGCCACGCCATGGACGCGCGAGCCATCGGCCCAGCGCAACGACCGCCCGACCCGACCCGACGCCGGCTCCGAGGACCCGCCGTCGCTCACCCCCGCGGCGCCCGGCACTGGGGCGAGGCCGCGATCCGCGGACGGGTCGGTGGCCCCGGTGCCGGAGCGACCCGTCGCGGCACCGGCCCCCGCGCCGAAGCCGATACGTGCCAGGGCGTCCCGCATCGCGCGGGCCACCGCCTCCGCGGCCGATACTGCGGGATCGGCCGCTACGCCGTCGGCGGACTGCGCAGCGCCGCCTCCTGGAGGGGCGGCCACAGCCTGGGCGCGGGCGTCTCGCGCGTGACGGATCGCCTCTCGGTCCGCCGACGCACGATCCGAGTCGACACGCGCGGAGTCGCGATCGGTGGCTGCCCTGTCCGTGGCTGCCCTGTCCGTGGCGGTGCGGTCGCTGTCGCGGCGGCCCTCATCGAGCAGCAGGCGCTCGTCCGCGGCCTGGGCCCGGCGCTCCTGACCTCGCGCCCGGTCGGTCGCGGCCTCCTGGGCACGGACCTCCTCGCCGACGAGCCGACGCCGCTCGGCGGTCTCGTCGGGCGCTCCCGCCGGGGGCGTACGGTCGCCCGAGGTCCTGGGCCCGTCGGCCTGCGCCGGGTCGGGGGCGGGCGGCTCGTCGTCGGCAGCGACGTGCAGGGGGTGCGCGCCGGCGGCATCGACGAGCGGCCGGCCCCCGATACTGACGCGCAGCGCACCGTCCTCCTCGACGTCGACCTGGGCGCCGGTGAGCCTGACGACCTCGCGCGCCGCGGCGTCGCGACGGACCCGCGCCTGCGCGACGTCACGGTCGGCATCGCGCTCGGCGGCCCGGTCGATCCGGTCGGCCCGGTCGGCGGCGCGCGTCTGCTCGCGGGCGTCGCGGCGACGGGTCGCCCGGTCCTCCGCGGCGATCTGCGTCGCCAGCGAATCCACCCGGGCAGCGGTCGCCCGCATCGCCTCGCGGGCCTGCTCGCGCAGCTCCTCCAGGCGGTCGCCGCCGCGCGCCAACGCCCGCGAGGCGTCCGAGGCCGCCGTGGCCGCCGCGTCGGAGGACACCGACGACATCGCGGCCGGGTCCGCCGACGACGCGCGGGCCGCCGCCGCAGCCTTCGTCGCCGTGTCGCGGCCCGCCACGCCCACCGCACCAGTGGCACCCGACGGGGCGGGCGCGGCCGACGCGCCGGAGGCTGCACTCGGCGAGGTGGCCGCGCTCGCCTCACCGCGCCCGGCGGCTGCCGCGCGGGCGGACGCCGCGGCGTGCGCCGAGGTGTCCCGCGTGCGGGCGGCCTGGTCGGCGGCGCGCTCGAGCTGGTCCCCCAGGGAGCGCTTCGCGCCCTGGGCGAGGGCCTCTTCCCGCAGGTCACGCTGCCGGTCGCGGCGCCGCCGGGCCGTCTGCTCGAGCGTCTCGACCGGCCCGCGGCTCGACTGGTCGGTCGCGGCGAATACGCGCTCGACCGCGACGAACGTCAGCCGCCGCACGTCGAGCTCACCGACCGCCGCGTGCGCGCCGAGCGCCTTGGCATCCAGGGCAGGCGGTGCCTGGTAGGCGCGCGCCGCGTCCTGCGCGCCGGGGCCCCGCGCCGACCCGGCGTGCGCTGGGCCGGACGCGCCGGCCGTCGACACCGGGCGACCTACCCACTCCACGGCATCGGCTCCGGCGTCGGTCGCAGCACCGCCCGCGGCGCGCGACGCGCCAGAGGCCCCGGTCGGCGAACCGCTGCGCGACGCGGCGATCTCGGCGGCGGCGATGGCGGCGCCTGCAGCGGTCGCCAGGCTCGTCGCCTGCGCGGTGATCCCTGCCTGGAGGGCGTGCGTAGACCGCGCGTCGGCCGCGGCCCGGCCGCCGGACCCGGTCGCGGGGTCGCGCAAGAAGGTGAGCCATTGCTGCAGCCCGGCGCTCGACCCTTGGTCGGGCGTCAGCGGGCTCGTGCTGAAGATCGTCATGTCGTCATCACCGGCGAGGTCACCCGGGATCCCCCGAGGTCGGGGACCGCCTCCCGACGCACCCCTCATCGGCACCACACCGCCCATTCCGAGCGGGCCCCGCCTGCCCCCCAATCCCTCGCCGTCGCGCTCCCAGCAACACGTCGCGACAACAACCGCGACCAACTCCTCCAAGCGCAACCACGACGGAAGGAAGACGCGCCAGGCCAGCCCCACCCCGCCCCGCCGCGCACCCTCGCGCCGCACCCGTCGCCGGTCTGTCACCGGTCGGATCAGCGCTCGCTCCACCTCTCGCCGTACGGGACGCCGCACCTGTCGGCGCACCGGTCGCCGCACCTGTCGACGCACCGACACGCCGGTGATCACCCGCGTGTCCGCACGCCCACCCGTTCGCCGACGAGCCCGCCGCACCCCGCCGCCGAGCTGTCGCCCGACGGATCGGGAGCACGGGACGCCCCAGCCCTACCGACTGGCGCCTCGCCCACGGACCGCGCCGCACCGACGCCCCGAGCCCCACGCCACCCGCGACGAGCTCGCCCCCGCCCCCGTTTCCGCCCGACGCCGCACCAGTCGCCGCACGGGTCGCCGCACCGACACGCCGGTGATCACCGGCGTGTCCGCACGCCCACGCGTTCGGCGACGGCGAGGTCGGCCCTGACGCGGCGCGGCGCGCGCCACCACGACGAGCGCGGCGCCACGAAGACCGCGCCACCACGACGAGCGCGGCGCCACGAAGACCGCGCCACCACGACGAGCGCGGCGCCACGAAGACCACGGCGCCACGATGACCGCGGCCGCGACGAGTTGGGCACACGCCGGGCACACCGGGCGGACGCAGAGTTCGCATTCAGCACTCACTCAGCGAAGTTCCAGGCCCCTGCCGGGGGCAGGC
>JAVTVZ010000092.1:0-2095 GCA_032229625.1 Dermatophilaceae bacterium
CCACACTGTTGCGTGCGATGTCGCGGCTGCTCAAGCCGACCGCCGGGTCGGTCGTGCTCGACGGGGCCGACATCCACGGCTACCCCGCCAACACCGTCGCCCGTCGCCTCGGGCTCCTGCCGCAGACCGCGCAGGCACCCGACGGGATCACGGTCGCCGATCTCGTCGCTCGCGGCCGTTTCCCCCACCAGTCGCTGCTGCGGCAGTGGTCACCGGCCGACGGGGTCGCCGTCGACGCGGCGATGGCCGCGACGGGCGTCACCGACCTCGCGACCCGACTCGTCGACGAGCTCTCCGGCGGTCAGCGACAGCGGGTCTGGGTCGCGATGGTGCTCGCGCAGGAGACCGACCTGATCCTGCTCGACGAGCCGACGACCTACCTCGACATCGCGCACCAGATCGAGCTGCTCGACCTCCTGCGCCGCCTCAACCGCGACTCCGGGCGCACCCTCGTCGCCGTCTTGCACGACCTCAACCACGCCGCGCGCTACGCCGACCACCTCATCGCCATGAAGGACGGCGAGGTGGTCGCCGCCGGGCCGCCGACGCAGATCCTCACCGCCGGGCTCGTCGAGTCGACCTTCGGCCTGGCGTGCCGCATCATCGACGACCCCGAGTCACACACGCCGCTCGTCATCCCTCGCATGGCGTGAGCGCGGGCCCCCGTCAGGACGGATCATCCTGCGGCACATAGCCGTCGAGCGCGTCGCGCACCAGCCTCAGGTGCGCGCACAGGGTCGTCAACTCCTCGTCGCCGATCCCCGCGAGCGCGCCCCCGAGATGAGCGCCGAGCGGCCCGAAGTAGGCGGCGGCCACCTCGTGGCCGTGGGGGGCGTAGGACAGGATGACGCGCCGCCGGTCCTGAGCGTCCCTGGCGCGCTCGACATGCCCCGAGGCGACGAGCCGCTCGACGAGGTAGGTGACCGCGGGCGCGCTGAGATTGAGCAACCCCGCGAGGCGGCCGGGGGTCAGCGGCTCGCCGCGCTGCTCGGCGGCATAGATGAGCGTCAACGCACGGAAATCTGTGGGATGCAGGTCGTGCGACGCGGCGAACCGGTGGGCGATCGAGTCGCTGGCGACGACGAGCTCACGCAGCAACTCGCCGAGGTCGCGCACGAGCGCCGGCCGCGGGGCACCCGACCCGGGGGCCGGCGATGCGGTCGGTGCGGTCGATGCGGTCGAGGCCGTCGAGGCCGTCGAGGCCGGCGAGGCCGGCGAGGCCGTCGAGGCCGGCGAGGCCGGCGAGGCCGGCGAGGCCGGCGATGCGGGCGGCACCATCGACGTCCCCTGCTCACCGCCGTCCGTCTGCTCCATGGCCCCATCCTACATCGCTCATTGACTTAATCATTATGTGAATGAAACAGTTGGCTCATGGTCCCCGCTCACGTCCCCGACAGCCACGTGCCGCCACCGCACGCCGCCGACTCCTCGCGCGTCACCCCCTCGGCACCGGCCCGACTCGTCGCAGGCCG
The DNA here is from genome assembly GCA_032229625.1 of Dermatophilaceae bacterium. Classification (GTDB taxonomy): domain Bacteria; phylum Actinomycetota; class Actinomycetes; order Actinomycetales; family Dermatophilaceae; genus Kineosphaera. Next base: position 1,473 of record JAVTVZ010000092.1, read on the forward strand.
CCGCGCCTGGCTCGTGCTCGTCCTGCTCGTCCTCGCCGCCGGCGCCGTCATCGGCCTCGGCGGCTCGTCGACCACCTCCCAAGCCCCGGACAACCTGCCGCCCGAGGCGGAATCGGCACAGGTCGCCGCGATGCTCGCGCAGTTCCCCGGGGGCGACACCGCGCCCGCGATCGCGGTGGCGACGCGCGTCGACGGCGGCGCACTGACCGGCGCCGACCTCGCGGCGCTCACCCAGGCCCGCGCCCGCATGCTGGCCGTCGACCGCGGAGTGCCGGCGACCCCGGCCCCCTCCGCGCCGTCGCAGCCGTCCTCCTCGTCATCCCCTGCTGCGTCATCCCCCGCCGCGTCATCCCCCGCTGCGTCGTCCCCGGCCGCGACCCGCTCGCCGGCCGCCTCGGGATCGCCGACGACCGCCCGGCCGACGTCGTCGCCCTCCTCCGCGCCGACCTCCGCCGCGCCGACCTCCTCGGCCCGGACGGCGACCGGGTCGCCCTCGGCGGCCCAGGCCTCTCCCGGGCAGCCGTCATCGCAGCCCTCGTCCGCCGGAGGCGGCCCGGCCGCGGGTGGCGGCGCCCCGCCGGTCATCCCGAGCCCCGACGGCCGCGCCGCGACGATCCTGGCGC
>JAVTVZ010000093.1:0-10887 GCA_032229625.1 Dermatophilaceae bacterium
GGGCGTGGCGGCTATTGCCGCGACGGGCTGCTCCGGGCGCGACCGCGAGGGGAGGACGGCGCCCGCGCGGGCCCGACACCTGGGCGCACACGACGCCCGGCGGTGCGAGACGCGCCTCACAGGTGCCAGCGGCTCCGGTGGCCGTGGTGCTCGGCGAGCTCGGGCATGACAGCCTGCTCGAAGGCTTCCAATCCCGAGGTGTCGTAGGCGATCTCGGGGAAGTAGAGGACCGCGTAGGTCATCCCCAGGCTCTGCAGGTGGCGCAGCTTGTCGACGATCTGGTCGGGGGTGCCGACGAGCGGCTCCCGCCGCAGGCCCTCGATCTGCCGCTCGGCGCGCTCCTCGGGCACACCGGCGCCCACGTAGTGGGCGTAGAGCCACTCGAAGCGGTCGTCGATCTCGCGCTGGTCGCCGCCGATGCACACGTTGTAATTCGCCGAGCGGGTGATCGTGTCGACGTCACGGCCGATGGCGTCGCAGTGCCCCCGCAGCACCTCGCTCTTGTGCGCGAACACCTCGGGGGTGCCGTCGAAATTCGTGTGGCTGGCGTATTCGGCGGCGATCCGCAGGGTCTTGCGCTCGCCGCCGCCGGCGATCCACAGGGGGATGCCGGTGATCGGCGCGCCGGGGAACGTCGTGCCCTGCAGCGGCCGCGGCGCGCAGATCGCCCCGTCGACCTGGTAGTGCTGCCCGTCGAGGGTCGATCGCCCGGTCGTCCACGCCTGCCGGAAGATCTCGACGCCCTCACGCAGCATCGCCAGGCGCTCGCCGGCGCCGGGGAAGCCGTAGCCGTAGGCGCGCCACTCGTGCTCGTACCAGCCGGCGCCGATCCCCATCTCGACGCGCCCCTCGGAGACGACGTCGACGGTCGCGGCGACCTTCGCCAGATACGCGGGGTTGCGGTAGGCCAGGCACGTGCACATCTGCCCGAGCCGGACGCGGCGGGTGCTCGCCGCGAACGCCGACATCAGCGTCCACGCCTCGTGCGTCGCGTGGTCGCTGGGCACGGGGACGGTGTGGAAGTGGTCGTAGACCCAGATCGAGCTCCACGCCTCGTTGTCGTCGGCGCGGCGCGCCAGCCCCGCCATGACGCCCCAGTGCTGGTCGGCGTCGATACCGACGAGGTCCATCCGCCAGCCCTGCGGGATGAACAGTCCGAACTTCATGGCCGCTCCTTGACGTGGGTGTCGACGGGTCCTGCCATCCTGACACGGCCCGCGCGGCGGCCGCCCGACGGACGCCCTCCGCCCCCACGATCCCCACACAACAGTGTGCGCTCCCGGGCGTGCTGCGTGCCCGGAGAGCGGGGCGCGTCGCGGGTCCGGCGGTTAGGCTCCGCAGGTATGACCGGGAACCCCGCTTTCGACCTGTACCGCCCCTCGGAGGAGCACGAGGAGATCCGCGCCGCCATCCGCGAGATCGCCACCGAGCAGATCGCCCCGCACGCCGCGGAGGTCGACGAGAAGAGCGAGTTCCCGCGCGCGGCGCTCGAGGCGCTCGTCGCCTCGGACTTCCACGCCCCGCACATCCCCGAGCAGTACGGCGGCGTCGGCGCCGACGCCCTTGCGACCTGCATCGTCATCGAGGAGATCGCCCGGGTCTGCGCGAGCAGTAGCCTCATCCCGGCCGTCAACAAGCTCGGCTCGATGCCCGTGATCCTCGCCGGCAGCGAAGAACTCAAGGCCACGTACCTCGCGCCGGTCGCGAAGGGCGAGGCGATGTTCTCCTACGGGCTGTCCGAGCGCGAGGCCGGCTCGGACACCGCCTCGATGAAGTGCAAGGCGACCCCCGACGGCGACGACTGGATCCTGAACGGGCAGAAGTCGTGGATCACGAATGCCGGTGAGTCGCAGTTCTATACGGTGCTCGCCGTGACCGACCCCGACGGTCGCCGCGGCGCGAACGTCTCGGCGTTCGTCGTCGAGAAGGGCGACGAGGGCTTCGGCTTCGGGGAGAAGGAGCGCAAGCTCGGCATCAAGGGCTCCCCGACGCGCGAGCTGCACTTCGACAACTGCCGCATCCCCGGCGACCGGATCATCGGCGCGCCCGGTGAGGGCCTGAAGATCGCGCTGCGCACCCTCGACCACACCCGCGTGACGATCGGCGCCCAGGCCGTCGGCATCGCCCAGGGGGCGCTGGACTACGCGATCGGCTACGTCAAGGAGCGCAAGCAGTTCGGCACGGCGATCGCGGACTTCCAGGCGATCCAGTTCATGCTCGCCGACATGGCGATGGAGCTCGAGGCGGCGCGTCAGCTCGTCTACGTCGCCGCCGCGAAGTCCGAGCGGGCCGACGCCGACCTGCCCTTCTTCGGCGCCGCCGCCAAGTGCTACGCCTCGGACATGGCGATGAAGGTGACGACCGACGCGGTGCAGCTGCTCGGAGGCTACGGCTACGTCAGCGACTACCCCGTCGAGCGCATGATGCGCGACGCCAAGATCACCCAGATCTACGAGGGCACCAACCAGATCCAGCGCCTCGTCATGGGGCGCATGCTCGTCAAGTAGGGCGCAGATCGCCGGGTTCGGGCCCGTCACCGTGGGTGGCGGGCCCGAGCCGTGCCCGCCACCGGATCGGCGCGGGGGACATGCCCGCTCGACGTCCAGGGGGCGGACAGCCCCGGGGCCGATACTGGGTCATCATGAGCACCCCCTACGAGCCCGGCCGCAGGCCCGAACACGGCCCCCTGCGTGACGACGACGTCGACAACATCGATGTGCGCCGTGTCGATTCGCGGGTGCTGGCCGCGGACCCGGAGGTGCTGCCGGTGCCGCTGCGGCGGCGGCGCGCCTACACGCTCATGCTGCTCACGCTCGTCGCGCCGGGCAGCGCGCAGCTCGTCGCGGGCAACCAGCGGGTCGGGCGGATCGCGCTGCGGATCTGGGTCGCGGTCATCCTCACGCTCCTGCTCACCGCGGTCGTCGCACTGCTCGACCGGTCGCTGATCATCGAGGCGTTCACGATGGGGCCGCTGCTCACGGGTCTGGCGGTCGTGCTCGGGATGGGGGCGCTGGGGTGGACGGGGCTCTTCCTCGACGCGCTGCGGCTCGCGCGGCTGCGGCGACTGCCCAGCGGCACCCGTCGCGGTGTCGCGCTGCTCACGGCGCTGCTCGTCGCGATCACCGCGGTGCCGCTCACGCTGGCCTCCCGCAACGTCTTCGCCGGCCGCGACCTGCTCTCGACCGTCTTCAGCGATCGGGCGAGCGAGCCGCCGAGCGACGGGCGCTACAACGTCCTGCTCCTGGGCGGCGACTCCGGCGCCGACCGCACCGGAACCCGCCCGGACACGATCATGCTCGCCAGCGTCGACGCCGACACCGGCAAGACGGTGCTCTTCGGCTTCGCGCGCGACACCGAGAACATCACGTTCAACCGCGGCTCGACGATGGCCGGGCTCATGCCGCAGGGCTGGAACTGCGGCGACCAATGCCTGCTCAACGGCCTGTATCAGTGGGCGACCGAGCACAAGGAGCAGTTCCCCGCCGACGTCGGCGACCCCGGCGCGCTGGCCACGAAGGAGGCCGTCGAGGCGCTGTCGGGCCTGGACATCCAGTACTACGGGCTCGTCGACCTCAAGGGCTTCCAGCGCTTCATCGACGCGGTCGGCGGCATCGACATCGACGTCAAGACGCGCGTGCCGATCGGCGGCGGCACCTCGCCGATCAAGGGCTGGATCGAGCCCGGCGAGCAGCGCCTCGACGGCTATCACGCACTCTGGTATGCGCGCTCGCGGGAGGGCAGCTCCAACTACGAGCGGATGGCGCGGCAGCGCTGCGTCGTCACCGCGATGCTGCACCAGCTCACCCCGCAGAGCGTCTTCCTCAAATTCAAGGACATCGCGAAGGTCTCGGGCAGCGTGCTGCAGACCGACATCCCCGAGGGCGACCTCGGCACCCTCGGTGACCTGGCGCTCAAAGCCCGAGGCCAGGCCATCAAGAGCGTCAACTTCGTCCCACCGCTCATCAAACCGTGGGACTACGATCCCCAGGTGATCCGCACCAAGGTCGAGCAGACGATCGAGGCCTCGACGGCCGACACCGCGACGCCGCGCGCCACCTCGACGCGACGCTCGACGGCGAAGGCCACCGCATCGGCCGCGCCGTCGACGTCGAGCCCCTCGTCGGGCTCTTCCGCCGCGGGCGACGCCGCGAGCGACCTGACCGCCGTGTGCTCGGCCGGGTGATCGGCGTGCGCAACGGGGCCGATCAGGGGCCGGATCACGCAGTCCCGCAGGGGGAGTGGCCCAGCGTCAGCGTCATCATGCCGGTGCTCGCCGAGGAGCGGCACCTCGCGGCAGCGGTCGGTCGCGTGCTCGCCCAGGAGTATCCCGGCACCCTCGACGTCGTGCTCGCGGTCGGCCCGAGCCGCGACCGCACCCAGGAGGTCGCCGACCGTCTCGCCGCCGCGGACCCGCGGGTGCGGGTCGTCGCGAACCCGTCGGGCCGCACGCCCGACGCGCTCAACGCGGCGATCGCCGCGAGCCGAGCGGAGGTCGTCGTGCGGGTCGACGGGCACGCCGAGCTGTCCGACGGGTATATCCGCACCGCCGTCACCGAGCTGCGCCGCGTCGGCGCCGACAACGTCGGCGGGATCATGGACGCCCAGGGCGTCACCGACTTCGAGCGGGCCGTCGCCGCCGCGATGCGCTCGAAGATCGGCGTCGGCAACGCCCGTTTCCACGTCGGCGGCGGCGCCGGGGAGGCCGACACCGTGTATCTGGGGGTGTTCCGGCGCTCGACGCTGCTGGCCGTCGGGGGCTATGACAGCCACTTCGCGCGGGCGCAGGACTGGGAGATGAACCATCGGATCCGCGAGCGCGGCGGCCTCGTGTGGTTCACGCCCGAGTTGACCGTCACCTACCGGCCGCGGGGGACGCTGCGGGCCCTGGCCAGGCAGTACTTCAACTACGGGCGGTGGCGGCGGGTCGTCGCCGCGCGCCACGAGGGCACGATCAACCTGCGGTATCTCGCGCCGCCGGCGATGGTGCTCGGCACGAGCGCCGCGAGCCTGCTGGGGCTGGTGTGGCGGCCCGCGCTGGCCGTGCCCGCCGCGTATGCCGCCGCGATCACCGTCGGCGGCCTGGCGAGCAGCGCCGGGGAGGCCCCGGGCGTGCGGGCGCGGATGCCGCTCGTGCTCGGGGTGATGCACTGGTGCTGGGGGATCGGATTCCTCACGAGCCCGAAGAAGCTGCGGGCCGCGCGCGCCGACCTGGCCGATCCGCGGCCGCTGGCCGGCTCCGATCCCGGCGGCGCTGGTCTCGGTGGGGCGCAGGGGGTGATGCGGTGAAGGTGCTCATGCTCGTCGCGACGTCGGTGGCGACCGACGCGCGCGTGCTCAAGGAGGCGACGACGCTCGTCGGCGCCGGCCACCACGTGCACATCATCGGCAAGTCCGTGCCGAGCGACTTCGCGCCGCCGCCGGGCGTCACCGTCGGCTCCGTCGGCGCGTCGTCGGTGCTGCGCCGCGAGGGCTCTGCCTCCCTGAGCCGGCGTGAGCTGCCGCCGCACGTGCGGGCCGCGCGCTGGGCGATGCTGCCGACCCACCGCAACTCGACGTTCGCCCGGTGGGCCGACGGGGTCGCCGCGCAGGCGCGCCTCGTCGACGCCGACGTCGTCCACGCCCACGACTTCACCGCCCTGGAGGTCGGCGAGGCCATCGCCCGCGCGAAGGGCGTGCCCCTCGTCTACGACACGCACGAGCTGTGGTCCGGACGGGCCCGCGAATACCGGCCGACCCCCTGGCAGGACCTGCGGGAGCGGCGCCTCGAGCAGCGGCTCGGCGACCGCGCGACGGCCGTCATCACCGTCGGCGACGGGGTCGCCGGCGCGCTGCGGGGGCTGTACGGCTGGCCGCACGTGCGGGTCGTGCGCAACACGTTCGAGGCGCCCGTCGAGGCCGCGCGCACGCTGCTGCCGGACCGACCGACCGCGCTCATCTATGCCGGGCGGCTCGGCGCCCACCGCGAGCTGGAGACCGTCGCCGCCGCCAGCGAGGCGCTGTGGCGCGACGCCGGCCTCGACGTGCGGCTCATGGGGCCCGCCGACACGACGTGGCTCGCCGGCTTCGATCCCGGTGTCGCCCAGATCGATCCGCCGTGCCCGCCCGCGCAGGTCGACGACCACCTGCGCGCCGCGGGGCTCGTGCTCGTCGCGCTCGCCCCCGGCTTCGAGAACCACCGGCTCGCGCTGCCCAACAAGCTCTTCCACGCCGTCGCCGCCGGGGTGCCCGTCGTCGCGACCGACCTCGGCGAGCTCGCCGCCGTCGTCCGCGAGCACGGCATCGGCACCCTCTACCGCGCCGGGGACACCGACGATCTCATCCGGGCGGTGACCACGGCCGTGGCAGACTATCCAGCGCTGCGCGCGGCGGTCACCGCCGCCGCGGACGCCCTGAGCTGGGCCCGCGACGCCGAGGTGCTGCTGGACCTCTACGAGCGGCTCGCGCCCGCCGCGTCGGACGCCGCCAGGGGCGCGGGACGCGCGCAGCCGGAAGGGCCGGACCAGGCCACAGCACGAAGGAGCGGGTCATGAGCACGGCCACCGACGACGGGTACGAATCCGTCTACCACTTGTATGAGCCGCACAAGATCGGCCTGCCCAAGCAGGGCACGTACTGGAAAGAGCTCTGGCGTCGCCGCGAATTCGCGTCCGAGATGTCCAAGGCGGGCATGCGGGGCGCCAACTCCATGACGTTCTTCGGGCAGGCCTGGCTGGTCATCAACCCGCTGCTCCTCGCCGTCGTCTACTACTTCATCGTCAACGTGCTTTCGAACCGCCCCGAGACGACCGGCTGGTCGTATTTCAGCCACCTCACCGGAGGCCTCTTCGTCTTCTACTACTTCCAGGGCGCCGTCGGCACGGGCGCCAACTCCGTCACCGGCGCAGGCAAGCTGGTGCTCAACACAGCGTTCCCGCGGCTGCTCATGCCACTGTCGGCAGTGCGGACCGGCTTTTATCGCTTCCTGCCGACGATGGTCGTCTATTTCATCTTCCATATCCTCGCGGGCAACCCGTGGAACTTCAACACAGTGGTCACCGCGCCGATCTTCCTGCTTCTCATCACGCTCTTCGCGGCCGGGCTCGCCTCCGTCTTCGCGGCGCTGCAGGTGTATTTCCGGGACACCGCCAGCTTCTTGCCGTATCTCATGCGCCTCTGGCTCTATTGCTCGCCGGTCCTGTGGACGATCGACATGATCGACGGCCACGCGGGGGCGCGCGCGTTGGCGCCCTTCAACCCGCTGTATCCGCTCATCGGCGGCTACGGCGAGGCGCTGCAGAACGGCGTCATGCCGAGCCTGCACATCTGGCTCGCGGCGATCGGCTGGGCCGCGCTGTCCTGCGCGATCGGCTTCGGATACTTCATGTCGAGGGAGCGTGATTTCGCTGTCCGCCTCTGAATCCACCCGGTCGACCGGCACCCCGCCGGAGAAGCCCGAGGCCCACGTCGGGGGCGTCTTCTCGATGCGCACCGGCCGCGCGCCGCGACCCGACAAGGACGCTGCGCCCGCGAAGGTCCAACACGTCTTCCGCGACAACTCCGGGCGCACCGACCTCGCCGTCTCCGTGCAGCACCTGTCGATCACCTACCGCACGACGTTCGAGCGGGTGCCGACCTTCAAGAATGCGATCGTGCGCGCCGGGCGCGGCGAGCGCGCGATCGTCGAGGTCAACGCCGTCAACGACGTGAGCTTCGACGTCAAGAACCGCACGGCCCTGGGCATCATCGGCTCAAACGGCGCCGGCAAATCGACGATCATGCGCGCCATGGCCGGCATCCTGCCGCCCACCCAGGGGCGCGTCGAGGTGTGGGGCCGCGCGAGCACGCTGCTCGCCCTCGGCGTCGGCTTCAACGCGATGCTGTCGGGCCGCGAGAATGTCATCCTCGGAGGCCTCGCCGCGGGGCTGTCCCGCAAGGACGTCGAGGAGCGCGCCAACGACGTCGCCGAATGGGCCGAGCTCGGCGACTTCATCGACGCACCCATGCGCACGTATTCCTCGGGCATGTTCCAGCGCCTCGCCTTCAGCGTCGCCGTGCACATGAAGCCCGACATCCTCATGGTCGACGAGGCGCTCTCGGCCGGCGACGCGAAATTCCGCGAGAAGGCCCAGGCGAAGATGGACGAGCTGCGCAGCTCCGCGCGGGCCGTCTTCCTCGTCAGCCACGCCCTCGGCAGCGTCAAGGAGATGTGCGACGACTGCATCTGGCTGCACAAGGGCCGCATCGCGATGCACGCCTCACCGGAGGAATGCATCGACGCCTACACGCAATTCGTGAAGGTCGGCAAGACGCCCTCGACCATGGAGGACCTGTAGAGCGATGAGCGAGCCGGGGGGCCAGCGCGCCGGAGGCGACGCCGCAGACGACACCGCATCGACGGGCGACGCGGCCGCCGAGCGCGCGCCGATCGACGTCACGGTCATCACCTCCGGGCACGACGTCGCCGACGCGCGGCTGCACCGCGAGGTCGCGGCGCTGCTGGCCCGAGGCCTGCGCGTCGAGGTGCTCGGGCTCGGTGACGCCGCCGACGGGCCGCCCGGCGCGAGCGTGCGGACCTGGCCGCGGCAGGGCTCGCTGAGCCGGGCGCGGCTCGCCGCGCGGATGGCGGCCCGCGCCAACGGCCGCGTGCTCTTCACCCTCGACCCCGACTCCGCGCTCGCCGCGAACGTCGCCGTCCTGAGCAGCGGACGCCAGCTCGCCGTCGACGTCCACGAGGACTTCGCGCGGCTGCTGTCCGACCGGCCCTGGACCCGCCGCTTCGGCGGCCTCGCCGGGGTGACCGCCCAGGGCCTGGTCCGGGCGTTCCTCGCGGTCGCGTCCCGCGCGGCCCTGACCGTCGTCGCCGACGACCACGTGCCGCCGCGCACCGCCCGGCGCCGCTTCGTGCTGCCCAACGAACCCGTCGCCGCGATGCTGCCCGAGCCCGGCCGCCGCGACCCGCGGCCGCGAGCCGTCTACATCGGTGACGTGCGGGGCAGCCGCGGGCTCTTCGCGATGGTCGAGGCGCTGCGGCTCGCGCCGGACTGGCAGCTCGACGTCGTCGGGCCCGTCGCGCCCGCCGACACCGACGAGCTGCGCCGCGTGCTGACCGCCGACCCGCAGCTCGCCGTGCGCATCCACATGCACGGCCGCCGCCCCCCGACGCAGGCGTGGGAGCACGCCCGCGGTGCCTGGTGCGGGCTGCTGCTGCTCGCCGACACGCCCGCCTTCGCCGCCGCGCTGCCCAGCAAGCTCGGGGAGTATCTCGCGTGCGGGCTGCCGGTCATCACCACCGACCTGCCGCGCCAGGCCGCGATCGTGCGCGGCGCCGGCGCCGGGGTCGTCGTGCCGACCGGCGACGATGCGAGCGTCGGGGCCGCGGTCGCCGCATCGCTGCGGCACTGGTCCTCGCCGGCCGGCGCCGCCGAGCTCGACGCCGCGGCCGCCGCCGCCGTCGCGCACGCCGCGGCCGCCGAGCGCGAGAGCAGCGTCTACGAGGACTTCGCCGACGCCGTCGCCGAGCTGCTCTGAGCCATGAGCGTCCCGCGCCCGACGGCCCTGCCCGGCACGTGCGATCGCACACTGATGTGTGCCGTCCCGCGGGTCCCCTCGGTGCCGCGGTGAGCCGGATCCGGCGCGCACGGGCGGGCCTCGCGCGTGGGGCCCGGCGCGCGCTCGCGTCGGACTCGCCGCTGCGGCGGGCGCTGCCCGACGACCTCGGCGAGCGCGTCCGCCAGGTGCGCCGACACGCCCCGGTGCCGCTCGCGCGGGTCCTGGACCGGCAGCTCGGCGGGGCGGGCCCGAGGCTGAGCGGCGCCGACTTCGCGACCGCATTCGCGCAGGCGTCGCGGCGGCCCGACGTGCCGAGCGAGGCGAGGCGGCTGTGGGTCGCGCCCGCGAACTTCGCCGGTCAGGGCGACGCCTGGGCCCGCGCCGTCGGAGCGCACGTGGCCGGGGTCGGCGCCCGGTCGATGGCCGTCGCCGGGCGCATCGCCTTCCCGACCGACCAGCGCGTCGACCCCGCGATCTACCGCGACCTGGCGTGGCAGCGCGCGCAGGAGCGCTACGTGCTCGACCACTACACCCACGTGCTCGTCGAGTCCGAACGGCCGGTCCTGGGCACCCTCTACGGGCGCACGTGCGAGGGCGAGGTGCCGCGGCTGCGCGCCGCCGGGCTCGGCGTCGCGCTCATCAGCCACGGCTCGGACCTGCGCGTGCCGAGCGACCACGCCGCCCGCCACCCCGACTCGCCCTTCGCCGGGCCGCAGGACGCCTCGACCGCGATCCTGCAGCGCCAGGCCCTGCGCAACCGCGCGCTGCTCGCCCGCTTCGACGGGCCCGTCTACGTCTCCACGCCCGACCTGCTCGACGACGCCCCGCACGCCACGTGGTGCCCGACCGTCGTCGACGTCGCCGCGTGGAGCGCCGCCGCGCCGCTGCTGGAGCGCCCCGTGCCGCGGGTCGTGCACATCCCCAGCAGCGGCCGCCTCAAGGGCACGCCCCACATCGACGCCGCGCTGGAGCCGCTCGCCGCGGCCGGGCTCATCGACTACCGGCGCCTCGAAGGCGTCGACCGCAGCGTCGTCCGCGCCGAATACGAAGCCGCGGACCTCGTCGTCGACCAGGTCGCCATGGGCCTCTACGGGGTCGCCGCGATCGAGGCGATGGCCTGCGGGCGCGTCGTCCTCGCCTACGTCGGCGACACCGTGCGGGCGCGGATCCGCGCCGCCACCGGCGCCGACGTGCCGATCCTCGAGGCCACACCGGCGACCCTGCGCGCGCTCGTCGAGTCGATCGCCGCCGACCGCGACACCGCCCGCGCCCAGGCCGCCGCCGGCCCCGCCTACGTCCGCGCCGTCCACGACGGCCGCCTCTCCGCGAGCGTCCTCGCGCGCTGGCTCACGCCGTAGC
>JAVTVZ010000094.1:0-2074 GCA_032229625.1 Dermatophilaceae bacterium
GGGCCCTCGTGCGGGCGCTCGCCGGCACCGGCGCCCTCGACGCCTTCCCGCCCGGCCGGGAGCGCGCGGCCCGCCGCGCGCAGTGAGCGACGGCCAGTGAGTGACGGACAGCGAGCGGCCGGCCTGCGCGTGGCGGCGCCGTGAATGCCGTAGCGCGCGGTGCCGCCGCCAGTCATGCCGTCGCGCGTGGCGCTGCGGCGGTCGGCGGCTCGTGGTGACGCCGCTCATCCAGGCTCGCGGCCTGAGCTGGACCCCCGACGGGGCCCGGCGTCCGGTGCTGCCCGGGCTGGATCTGCGGATCGAGCCCGGCGAACGGGTGCTCGTCGCCGGGCCGTCCGGCTCCGGCAAGTCCACACTGTTGCGTGCGATCGCAGGAGTGTTGCACGTCGGCGTCGGCGGCGAGCTCGGGGGCGAACTGCTCCTGCGCGGCCGCCCCGCGACGGACGCTCCCGCCAGTGTCGGGCTGCTGCTGCAGGATCCGCGGTCGGCGCGGGTCGCGCAGACCGTGCTGCGCGACGCCGCCTTCGGCTGCGAGAACGCCGGCATGCCGCCCGCCCGCATCCTGACCGCGGTGCGCGAGGCGCTCGGCGCGGTGCACCTGGCCTACGACCTCGGCCGCGACAGCGCCGCCCTCTCCGGCGGCGAGGCGCAGCGACTCGCGCTCGCCGGGGTCATCGCGGCCCGCCCCGACGTGCTCTTGCTCGACGAGCCGACGTCCATGCTCGACCCGATCGCCGCCGCGGCCGTGCGCGACGCGGTCATCGACGCCGTGACCGGCACCGACATCGCGCTCGTCGTCGTCGAGCACCGCCTGACCGGCTGGGCGCAGGTGCTCGACCGGCTCGTCGTGCTCGACGCGACCGGCGAACTCGTCGCCGACGGCCCCCTGCGCGCCACCCTGCAGGAGCAGGCGAGCGCCCTCGCCGACGGCGGCGTCTGGGTGCCCGGCCTGCCCGATCCGGCGCCGCTGGAGATCCCGGCCGAGCTCCTGCCGCCCGTCGTCCTCGGCGATCCGCCCGTGCGCCGGGCGGGCGCGTCGAGCGACGACGACGCGGCGCTGCTCGCGGCGATCGGGCTGAGGGTCACGCACCGCCCCGGGCTGCGCGTCACCGGCGTGCATCGCCGCGCGAGCGCGCCGACCCTGGCCCTAGACGGCGTCGACGCGGTCGTGCACCCCGGGCGCGTGCTCGCCCTGCGCGGACCCTCCGGTGCCGGCAAGTCCTCCCTGGTCACGGCCCTGTGCGGGCTGACCACGCCGACGTCCGGCCGCGTCGAGGCCGGCCCGCGACTCGCTCGCGGCCTGGCCGCCCGGCCCGACCGCTGGCGTAGCCGCGACCTCGCCGCGCGCATCGGCTGGGTGCCGCAGGACGCGACGGCCACCATCGTCGGCGCCACCGTCCGCGACAGCCTGCTGGCCACGGTGCGGGCCCTGGGCCGGACCGGCGAGGCGCCCCGCCGGCAGCGCGGCGCCCGCGTCGCCGAGAGGTCGGGGGCGCCGGGCGGAGCCGACACCGCCCGCGCCGAGGGGCTCGCCGCACTCCTGGGGCTCGGCGGACTGCTCGAGCGCAACCCCTACCGGCTCTCCGGCGGCGAGGCCCGCCGCCTGGCGATCGCGTCCGGGCTGCTGCACGGGCCGGCGCTGCTGTGCCTCGACGAGCCGACCGTCGGGCAGGACCGCCACACGTGGGCGGCCGTCGCGGGGCTCGTCCTCGCCGCGCGCCGCGCCGGCGCCGGGGTCGTCGTCTCCACCCACGACGACGCCCTCGCGGCTCATGCCGACGACACCCTGACCCTCGCCCGCGGCCGGGTGGTCACGTGAGCGCCGCACGGGAGCCGCGCCTGAGCCGCGCACCCGAGATGCCAGCACCCGAGACGCCAGCACCCGAACCGGCCGCGCCCGAGCCGACCGGGCCCGAAGCGACCGCGCCCGAGACCGTGACGCCCAAGACCGTGACGCCCAAGACCGTGACGCCCAAGACCGTGACGCCCGAGACCGTGACGCCGGAGGGGGTGGCTCCCGAGCCGGCGGCGTCCGGCAGGGCGGGGTCGCCCTGGGGTCTGCTCGGGCGGGCGG
>JAVTVZ010000095.1:0-4505 GCA_032229625.1 Dermatophilaceae bacterium
GCGACGTCCTTGCAGGTCAGAGGGCTTGGGGCGGATGAGTCGGCCGATACGCCGGGTTCTGTCGTGAGCGGTCATCCATCTCGGGTACGCGTTGCCGCGGACCTCTAGCGACCTACCCGCACGCTCGGGCGGGCCGCCCTCGAACGCGTGCTGTCTGGTCTTGCTCCGGGTGGGGTTTACCGAGCCGCCCCAGTCACCTGGGGCGCTGGTGGTCTCTTACACCACCGTTTCACCCTGACCCGCGCCTGCCGGCCGGGGGCCGGTGGTGCGCGGGCGGTCTGATTTCTGTGGCACTGTCCCGCGGGTCACCCCGGGTGGCCGTTAGCCACCACCCTGCCCTGCGGAGCCCGGACGTTCCTCGGCGGCCGGCCCGGCGGGGCCGGGCGCGGCCGACGCGACCGCCTGGCCGACTCATCCGCCCCGACAGGATACGCGGCGTGCGCGGCACCTCCGGGCGGGGTCGCTCCCGCAGGCCCGACCAGCGCGGCCCCGATGGAGGCGCCACGTCGCTCCGCTGCCACGAAGACGTTGGGGCGCAGGCGGCTTCGGCGTATTTGGCTCAGTCGGCGGCCCGTGTCGGCCGATGGGGAGTCGTCATGGACTCCCCTGCGCTCACCTCGGCGTCGTCCCCCGTCACCGACCCCGAGGCCACCGATCCCGCGGCCGACGCCGACGACGAGGCCGACGGGGGCGTCGAGGCCGACGGGGGCGGCTCGCGCGCCGCTGCGACGCTCGCCGCTGTGCCCGCTGCCGTGTCCGCCGCTGTTGCCGCCGCCGTGGCGCACGCGTGGCCGCCGACTCGCCCGGGCCGAGCCCAGGCGGCCGTCGCAGCGGCCGTCCTCGCGATCACCGTGGGCACCTGCGCGCTCGACGCCGGCGGCCGGGGCACCGACGCCCCCGGCGCCTCTGAGGCCGCGGTCGGGCCGGTCGGTGCCGTCGGCGCAGACGCCGGCGCCCCTGACGGCCCGGCGGCAGCGCCGTCCCCACCGGACAACCGTGACTCGGCCCGGGACTCGGCCGGTGACTCGGCCCCGCGCGCGACGGGCGACTCCCGCTACGACTCGGGTCGGATCGGGCGCTGGCAGGAGATGGGGCACGAGCGCTCGACGCCCGCGGCGGAGCGGGCGGCCGCGGCCGCGCCGGCGGGCGCGCTGCTGGTCGGAGACTCCTCGCTGACGCGCACCCGGCCCCAGCTCGTCGCCGCGCTGGCGCCTCGGCCGCTGACGTGGGACCACTGGAACGGTCGCCCGACGCACGGCTCCGTCGACGTCGTCGCCGCCATCGACGGGGCGCGCCGCCTGCCCGCGACGATCGTGCTGATGAGCGGCTCCAACGACATCTTCTCCCCCGGCGAATTCCCCGCGCAGATCGACAAACTCCTGTCGATCGCGGGGCCGACGCGGCGGGTCGTGTGGGTGGCGCCCTACGTCGCGCGGCCCCGCCACAGCGTCGCCGACGTGCACAACACCCGGGCCATCCGCGCGGACCTGCTGCGCGCCGCCCGGCGCCACGCGAACCTGCGGGTCGTCGACTGGGCCGACCACGTGCTCGCCCTGCCCGCGGTCGAACAGCGCCGGCTCATGCCCGACGGGGCCCACCCCTCACCGGCGGGCTGCGCGGCCCTGACGCGCCTCATCGTCGCCGCGATGGGCTGAGGGATCCGCCGGACGCGAGAGCGCCCCTACCGGACCCATCCGCCCTCAGCGAGGTGCGCGACGACGCCTTCGTCCGCACACTGTCCTGTGTGGACGACGGCGTCGTGTCGGCGCAGCTCAGGCCACGCGCTGCGGCCGCAGCCGCGCCAGGCTCCACGAGCGCTGGCGATGCGCCGCGAAGACCGTGAGCACGAGCGCGGCGAGCAGCCAGCACGCCAGGGCCGCCGCGGCCGGGGCCAGGTGCAGGGTGCCGCCGGCGATGAGCGAGCGGAAGGCCCGCACGGCGTACGTCAGCGGGAGCAGCGGATGCAGGACCTGGAAGAACTCCGGCGTCGTCTCGATCGGATAGGTCGCGCCCGCCGCCGAGAGCTGCAGCACGATGAGCAGCAGCCCGACGAACCGGCCCGGGGCGCCCAGCGCCGCGACGAGCGCATGGTTGATCGCCACGAAGGCCAGCGACGCCAGGATCGCGAAGGCGAGGAAGAGCCACGGGCTCGCGATCGAGATCCCGACCCACCAGTGCAGCACCGCGGTCAGGACGAGGGCCTGCACCACCCCGAAGAGCGCGCCGGGCGCGAAGCCCGCGAGCGCCACTCGCCACGACGGGGCGGTCGAGGCGATCGCGCGCTGCGGCAGCGGTCGCAGCATGAAGAAGAGGCCCATGCCGCCGACCCACAGGCCGAGCGCGATGAAGTAGGGCGCGAGGCCCTCGCCGTAGGCCGCGACCCGGTGCAGGCGCACGCCGTCGGCGCCGACGGGCTCGGCGACGACGGTGGCGAGCCGGTCGCGCTGCGAGGGGTCGTAGGTCGGGATCTGCTTGGCCCCGTCGGTCAGACCCTTGGCCAGCTCCTTCGCGCCGTTGTCGAGCTTGACGACGCCGGAGTGCAGCTGGTCGACGCCGCCCTCGAGCTTCGCCGATCCCGAGGCCGCCGACTGCGCGCCCTTGTCGAGCTTCGCCGCGCCGTCGGCTCCGCGCTTCGCGCCGTCGGCCAGGGCGCTCGCGCCCGTCTGGAGCCGGCCCGCGCCGGTCGCGAGCTGGTCCGCCGCGGTGGCTGCCGAGGTGATGCCGCTCGCCAGCTTGGGGGCGGCGCTCGCGAGCGTCTGCAGGCCCGTGTCGAGGCGCTGCGCGCCCGTGGCCAGCGACGTCGCTCCGGCGGAGACCTTGTCGGCGGCGTCGGCGGCCGTGCCGATGCCGGTGACGAGCTTCGGGGCGCCCGCCGCGAGTTGGGTCAGGCCGTCGCCGAGGGCGTTGCCGCCGCTGGTCAGCGCCGTCGCGCCCTGCGCGAAGCGGGAGGCGCCGTCGTCGAGGCGGGAGGCCCCCTGGCCGAGCGCGGTGGCCCCGGTGCGCAGCGGGGCGGCGCCGTCGGCGAGCGCGCTCGCGCCGCTCGCCAGCGTGCGGGATCCGTCGGCGAGCTGCCGGCTACCGGAGGACAGGTCGGAGGCGCCGCTGCGCAGGTCCGATCCCGCGCCGGCGGCCCGCGTCAGCTGCCCGCAGAAGGCCGCGCTCGCGCCCGATGCGTCGCACTGCTCGGCCAGCCCGGACACCGCCTGCGTGTAGTCGGACAGGCCCGAGTCGAGGCGCTGCGCGCCGGTGGCCAGGCTCGCGGCGGCGTCGGCCTGCCGGGCGGTGCCGTCGGTGAGGCGGGTCGCGCCGTCGGCCACGGCGGTCGCTCCGTCGGCGAGGCGGGTGCCGCCGTCGGCGACGGAGGCCGCACCCTGCGCGAGCGCCGACGCGGACGTGCCGAGGGTCCGGGCGCCGTCGAGCAGGCGCGTCGAGCCGTCGGCGAGCGCCGTGGCCTGGCCGGGCAGGGCGTCGGCCGCCCCGCGGGCCTGATCGAGGCCGGAGGCGAGCTGCCCGGCGCCGGTGGCCAGGCTCGTCGCGCCGGTCGACAGCGCCTTCGAGCCGTCGGCGAGCGCCTTCGCCTGCGCAGGCAGCTGCCCGGTCTGGGCGGCGGCCTGCCCCAGGCCCTGCGCGAGCTGGGCGTTGCCCGAGGCGACCTGGCCGGCGCCGCCGGCCAGCGTCGACGCGCCGGCGGCGAGCTGGGCGTTGCCGGCCGCGAGCTGGGAGGTGCCCGAGGCGAGCTCCTTGAGGCCGACGGTCAGCGAGTGCGCACCGTCGGTCAGCTCACCGCTGCCCGAGCGCAGCTGCTTGGTGCCGGAGGCCAAGGAGGACGCCCCGTCGGAGGCCTTGACCATGTTGGTGTGCAGCGAGTTGAAGCCGAGGTAGATGCGGTCCAGATACTGCGTCGTCAGGTTGCTGCCGGTCGCGGTCGTCACCTTGGCGCTGACGGCGGCCGCGATGTTGCCGGCCAGGTAGCTCGTCGCGTCGTTGGTCTCCAGGCGCATCGTCGCCTGCCGCGCGGTGTCGGCGTCGGCGCTGGACGTCGCGGCCTTGGAGAAGGTCTTGGGGATCGTCAGGACGGCGTAGTAGGTGCCGTCCTCCAGACCGGCCTGCGCCGTCGCGGCGTCGGTGAGCTGCCAATCGAGGTTGTTGCTCGCGGTGTTGTCGACGAGCTCGGCGGTGACGACGCGGCCCAGCGGCACCGTCTGCTTCTTGCCGTTGGCGTCCTTGACGGTCGCGGGCTCGTCGAGGTTGACGACGGCCGCCGGCACGGTGTCCATCGACGTCGTCGCATTCAGGTTGCTCCACGTCAGGAGCCCGGCATAGATCGAGGGCACCGCGATGAGCGCGATGACGACGAGCTTGCCGAAGATCCCGCGCGAGAGGCGGGACAGCTCGGTGCTCGACAGGGTCGGCAGGAATGCCATGGGTCTACCTTCCGGGCGCTGCGGGCAGCGGGGCGGTGTCGGAGGCGGCGCCCTCAGCGGCCGCTGTGGGGGCCGCTGTGG
>JAVTVZ010000095.1:4605-10878 GCA_032229625.1 Dermatophilaceae bacterium
GGCCGCTGTGGGGGCCGCTGTGGAGACCGCCGCGGGGACGTCGTGGAGGGGGACGATCTGGAGCCGCGCGGGGTCCAGCCCGGTCCAGGTGGCGAGGTCGCCGAGGTCGGGGGACTCGTGGCAGGCCACGAGCACCGCGGGGGTCACGCCGTAGGTCTGCGTGTCCACGACCCGGCCCAGGACGGCCCACAGGCCGATCCGCTCGCCGCGGGTCGGCAGCGCGTCGGCCTCGTCGACGAGGACCAGGGCGGGCTCACCGATACCGGCCAGGACGATGCCCAGGATCGTGCGCTGCAGGCGCCCGATGTCGCCGACGAGGGTGTCGGGCGCGACGGGGTCGACGCCGGCGACGTCGCACAGCTCGTCGTAGCGGGTCAGGACGCCGCGGATGTCGGAGCGGCGGGCCCACGGCAGCATCGTGCGGGGGGCGAGCCGCTCGGCGATGTGGGCGGCGACGTCGAGGTCGTCGGCCAGTGCGTTGACCGACGGGAACTCCGCGAGCGCTGCGCGTCGCTGCACGAGGGCGGCCTGCTCGGGCACGACCGCCCCGGCGACGTCGAGCTCGCCGGCGCTGATCTCCAGGCGACCCGAGATGGCCAGGAGCGCCGCGGTCTTGCCGCCGCCCTCGGCCGCGACGAGCAGGGCCAGCGTGCCGGCGCACACGTCGAGGTCGAGCCCGGAGAAGACCTCGCCGCGGTGGCCGCTGACCGCCAGCTCGCGGGCGTGGACGACCCGGTCGGGATGCTGGGCGATCGTCGCCTCGGCGGCGATCTGGTGGGCGACCCCGTGGCCCTCGACGTCCAGGTGCGGCAGCCGGTCGGCGAGCCATCCGGGCATGCTCCAGGCCGCGTGTCCGAGCAGCTGCAGGACCGCGGGCACGAGGATCATCCGCACGATGAAGGCGTCGACGAAGACGCCGACGGTCAGGCCGAGCGCGATGGGCTTCATCGACGCGTCGCCCTCGGGGATGAACGCCGCGAAGACCGCGACCATGATGATCGCCGCTGCCGCCACGACCGGGGCGGAGGCGATGAAGCCCTCGCGGACGGACGCCTGGGGGTCGCGGGTCATCGCGTAGAGCTCGTGCATGCGGGAGACGATGAACATCTGATAGTCCATCGCGAGCCCGAAGAGCACCCCCATGAGGATGATCGGCATGAAGCTGATCACCGGGCCGACCCGGGCGACGTGCAACGCGTCGGCGAGCCAACCCCACTCGAAGACCGCGGTGACGGCGCCGAAGGACGCCCCGACCGACAGCAGGAAGCCGAGGGCGGCGGTCAGCGGCACGACGAACGAGCGGAAGACGATGAGCAGCAGCACCAGGCTCAGCCCGATGACGACGACCCCGAAGGGCACGAGCGCGTCGGCGAGCCGGGTCGAGACGTCGATCTGCGCCGCGGTCAGGCCGGCGACCCGCACCCGCACCGCGTCGGTGCCGCCCATCGAGGGCGCCTCCTCGCGCAGCCGCTCGACGAGGTCGGCCGTCGCCGGGTCGCTCGGGGCGGTCGTCGGGATCGCGATGACGACGCCGGTGTCGGCGCCGCGGTTGGGCGTCGAGAGCACGACCCGGTCGACGCCGGGGACCGCCTCGACCTGCGCGCGCAGCTGATCCATGTAGCCGAGCGGGTCGTTGCTGGAGAGCAGGTCGGCGACGATGAGCAGCGGGCCGTTCTCCCCCGGGCCGAAGTGCTCGGCGGTGAGGTCGTAGGCGAGCCGCTGGCTGTGCGTGGTCGGGGCCGTGCCGTTGTCCGGCAGGGCCAGCCGCAGGTCCTTGGCCGGGATCGCCGCGACGGCCAGCACCGCCAGGACGACGACGGCCGTCAGGGCCGGCAGCCGGGTGACGATCGCGATCCAGCGCCGCGGCCACTGCGGGCCGGCGTGGCGCCAGCGGGTGCCGCGTCGGCGCCGACCGGGCAGCCGGTCCCCCAGCCGGGACAGCAGCGACGGCTTCGCCGGGCGTTGCACGTGCCGGGTCAGGGTGCCCATGAGCGCCGGCCCGATCGTCAGCGCGCCGACGACGGCGACCGCGACCGCGACGGCCGCCGAGACGCCCATCGCCGAGAGGAAGGGCAGGCCGACGATGACGAGCCCGACGAGCGCGGTGATGACGGTGATGCCGGCGAAGACGACCGCCGACCCCGCCGTGGCCGTGGCCCGGGCCGCGGCTTCCTCGCCGTCGATGCCGTCGCGCACGTTCTCTCGGAATCGGGAGAGCAGGAAGAGGGAGTAGTCGATGCCCACCGCGATGCCGAGCATGAGCGCGAGCATCGGCGCCGTGCTCGTCAACGCGACGAAGGCGGTGGAGAGCAGGAGCAGCGCGATGCTGACGCCGGCGGCGCTGATCGCCACGACCAGCGGGGCCATCGCGCCGCGCAGGCTACGGAAGAAGCCGAGGAGCACGACGAGCGCGACGATGAGCCCGAGCCCCTCGACCCAGCTCATCCGCGGGGGGACGTTGCCGTAGGCCGAGCCGCCGATCTCGACGGCGCTGCCCGGCAGCTGCGCGCGCAGCCGGTCGGCCTGCGCCGAGATCGCGTCCTTGGTCGCGGTCGAGACCTGTTGGGAGTCGCCGTCGAGCTGCACCGAGACGATCGCGGCGCGGCCGTCGGTGCTGATCGTGCCGGAGGTCGGGGAGTCCTTGTCGAAGGGGTCGTTGACGGAGGCGACCCCCTCGATCCGCTCCAGCGCCGGCACGACCGAGGAGACCGCGGAGGTCGTCGCCGGGGTGTCGATCCGGCGGCCCTCCGGCGAGACGATGACGATCTGGGCGGCGGAGCCGGCGAGCTCGGGGAAGCGCGCGCGCAGGTCTTCCAGCGTCGCCTGGGACTCGCTGCCCGGCACGGTGAACTCGTCGCTCGTGCCCTTGGCGAAGAGACCGGCCAGCGCGCCGAGGAGCAGCAGGACGACGACCCACGTGATCGCCACGGTGCCGCGGCGGCGATAACACCATCGCCCGAGGGCGAACAACGCTGGTGACACGAGGAACTCCCCTGAGGAATCGGCGATGGCGGCACGGATGCAGCCCCCGCCGTCCAGTGTGCGGCGCGGCCGCGCCACCGGGGGGTTCGACCCGTTTCAATACGGGACTGTATCGCATACAGCGGTGTATCGGTTAGGCTGGTCGAGGCGCAGGCAGGCGGGTGCGGACCCCGGCGACAACCGCCGGAGAACGCGGGACCCACGCGGGACCCACGCGGGACCTCGCGGACCCACCCGGACCCGTGCGAGGCGCCGACCGGACCAGCCGGAGTGGAGATGGACAGCATGAGCAGGGGCACGACGACGCGCGCTGCGAGCAAGGCGACGACGCGCGTCGCGACCGTCGAGACCGACGCGGGCGCCGACGCCGTCGCCGAGACCGACGCCGACGCCGTCACCGAGACGGGCGTGGAGACCGGCGCCGACGCGACGCTCGGGTCGGGCCGGGTGCGACGGCTCTCCTCGCGCCGCCGCGCGACCCGCGAGCGGCTGCTCACCGCCGCCCGCACCGTCTTCCTGCAGCGCGGCGTCGCGCTCGCCAGTGTCGAGGAGATCTGCGAGCAGGCCGGATTCACGCGCGGCGCCTTCTACTCCAACTTCTCCGACAAGCACGAGCTCATCGAGGCGATGCTCGTCGACGAGAGCGCGCGGATCCTCCAGGCCCTCACCGCGCTCGGCGATCCCGCGGGCGGCGCCGTCAGCGACCTGGCCGACGTCATCGACCGCTTCTTCGCGGTGAGCCCGCTGGGGCGCCGGCACTACCTCATCCACACCGAGCTGACGCTGCTCGCCGTCCGCGACCCGCAGGGCTACGAGATGTTCCGCGAGCTCACGCATGCGCAGTTCGACCGGCTGTCGCTGGCCGTCGTCGCGATCCTGCGCCGGGCCGGGCTCGAGCCGACGGTGCCGACGCACGACTTCGCCGAGATCCTCTACGGGGTGTTGCAGCGCAGCGTCGCTCGCGCGCTGCTCGAGGGCCGGCCCGACGCCGACTCCCTCGCCCGCCGGATGCTGCCGGCCGTCATCGAAGGGCTGACGCGGCCACTGGCCTGAGACACCCGATCCGTCGGTCCTGCCCTCACGCGTCGCGGGCCACGACCCGGAAGCGCACGCGGCGGGCCGCGATGTCGGCCTCCTCGAGCCGGACCGTGACGAGCTGCCCCTCGCCGACGTCGGCGACCGCCCCGCGCTCGCAGGGGGCGACGATCGCCGGGTCGCGCAGCGCCACGACCAGGCCCTTGTCGCCGCGATCGTCGACGACCACCGCCGCGAAGTCGGCGCCGACCCGGTGCGCGAGCTCGGCCGCCTCGACGGCGTCGGTGCCTGCCCGATCGATCGCCGACGCGCGGGCGTCGCCGGCGCGCATGAGGTCCGGCAGCAGCGGCAGCACGTCCCGCACCTGCGGGTCGAGCGGCTCCCCCGCCGCGAGCGCGGCGCAGGTCAACAGGCCGAAGCGGTCGACGAGCCGGCGCAGCGGGGCGGTCACGTGCGCATACGGCGCGGCGACCGCGGCGTGCTCACGCGGCTGCGGCTCCTGCCCGTCGAAGGCCGTGTAGCCCGCCCCGCGGAAGAGCGCCGTCGCCTCGTGGATGATCGCCAGGTGCACGGGATCGGTGCGGTCGAGCCCGCGCAAGAAGTCCCCGTGGGTCTGCCCGTCCGGCCAGGTCACGCCGTGCCCGCGGACCACGAGGCGGAAGCGCTCGACGGCCTGCGCGCTCGGCGCCGGCATCGTGCGCAGGATGCCGACCCCCGCGTCGAGCATGAGCCGGGCCGCCGCGATGCCGGTGAGCAGCGAGATCTGCGCGTTGAAGTCCTCGACGGGCAGCGGTGGGCGGTAGCGCAGCCGATAGCCGTCGGCGTCGGCGACGACCTCCTGCTCCGGCATCGGCAGGCCCGCGCCGCCGCGGGCGACCTCCAACTCCTGACGCAGCGCGCCGACCTGCGCGAGCAGCTGCAACAGCTCGCTCGCGCGGCCGGCGTCGAGGTCGGCCTGCACCCCCTCGTAGTCCAGGCGCGCCCGGCTGCGCACGACGGCGCGGCGCAGGGCGATGTCGTGCAGTTCGCCGGCGGCGTCCAGGCGCAGGTCCCACACGAAGGCCGGCCGGTCGACGTCGGGCAGCAGGCTCGCGGCGCCCTCGGAGAGCACCGGCGGATGCAGCGCGGACCGCCCGTCCGGCAGGTAGAGGGTCTGGGTGCGGCGGCGAGCCTCCGCGTCGACGGGGTCGCCGAGCGCGACGAACGCCGGCACGTCGGCGATCGCATACCGCACCCGATAGCCGTCGCCGTCCCGCGCGAGGTGCACGGCCTGATCGAGGTCCATGCTGCCCGGCGGGTCGATCGTGACGAACTCGACGTCCGTCTCGTCGGTGCGCGCCGAGGGTCCGGCCGCCCCGGCGCGCGCGGACCGCTCGGCGGCGGCGAGCACCTCGGGTGGGAAGTCGTCGGGCACGTCGAAGTCGGCGCGGATCGCGGCGAAGGCGGCCAGCAGCGCGGCGGTGGCGTCCTGCGGCGCGCCCTGCGCGCGGCGGACACGGCGTCGAGTCATGGTCCCTACCGTAGGGGGGTGCTGATCCTCCTTCCGCCCTCGCAGACGAAGACGACCCGACCCCGCGGGGCGGCGATGCGACCCGAGCGACTGTCGTTCCCGCAGCTCACGGCGACACGCGAGCAGATCACCGAGGCGCTGGAGCACGTCGGTGGGGGCGTCGAGGGCGCCCGGCAGCTCGGGCTGCCGCACACCCTGGCGGGTCAGGTCGACCTCAACACCGCGCTGCGGCGCTCGCCGGCGGTGCCGGTGGCCTCGCTGTATACGGGGGTCCTCTACGACGCGCTCGAGATCGCGTCGCTGACCGGGCCCGCGAAGGCGCGGGCGACGCGCTGGATCGTCGTCGTCTCCGCGCTCTACGGGGCGTTGCGGCTGCGCGACGCGGTCGCGCCCTACCGGCTGGCGATGGGCACGTCGGTGCCGGGGTTGCCGCCGCTGGCCCGGCTGTGGCGCCCGGCCTTGGAGGAGTCGCTCAACGCGGCCGCCGGGCGGGGGTTGATCGTCGACGCGCGCTCCGCCGACTACGTCGCGGCGTGGCGGCCCAGCGGCGCCGCCGCACGACGCTGGGTGCACCTCACCGTGCCGGGAGCCACCCACGGCGCCAAGCACACTCGCGGCCTCGTCGCCCGCGCGATCTGCGAGCACGGCCTCGACGCGCGGACGCCCGCCGCGCTGGCGTCGGAGCTCGCCGCCTGCACCCGCGGCCGCTTCACGATCGGCCTGAGCGAGCCCGCCCGCGCCGGCGC
>JAVTVZ010000096.1:0-4564 GCA_032229625.1 Dermatophilaceae bacterium
GCCCCGACGGCTGCACCGCGCCGAGGCCGACCTGCCCGCCGGGGCGCCGCCAGGCCCGCGACGCGCGGTCGGGGGGCGGCGATGAGCGAGCTGCTCGCCCTCGGCTTCGGGGTGCTGGTGGTCCTGGCGATCACGGCCGCGACGGGCTATTTCGTGGCGCAGGAGTTCGCCTACATCTCGGTGGACCGATCGCGGCTGGGAGCCGCGGCCAATTCCGGTGACGACCAGGCGGAGCGGACGCTGGGCATCACGCGGCGCACGTCGTTCATGCTGTCGGGCGCGCAGCTCGGCATCACCGTCACCGGCCTGCTC
The DNA here is from genome assembly GCA_032229625.1 of Dermatophilaceae bacterium. GTDB lineage: Bacteria > Actinomycetota > Actinomycetes > Actinomycetales > Dermatophilaceae > Kineosphaera. The sequence continues at coordinate 313 of JAVTVZ010000096.1, forward strand.
GTCGGCTATGTCGCCGAGCCGCTCATCGGCTCCTCGATCGGGGCGATGCTCGGCGGGGTCGGGGTGCCGCGGGCGGTGTCGTTCGCAGTCGGCGCGGTGCTGGCCATCGCGTTCTCCACCGTCGTGCAGATGGTCTTCGGTGAGCTCTTCCCCAAGAATCTCGCGATCGCCCGGCCCGAGCCGCTGGCCCGCTGGCTCTCGCGCTCGACGAGCCTGTATCTGACGATCTTCGGGCCGGTCATCTGGATCTTCGACCAGACGTCGAACCTGCTGCTGCGCGCGCTGCGCATCGAGCCGGTCCACGACGTCGAGCACTCGGCGACGGCCCGCGACCTCGAGCACATCGTCGAGGACTCCCGCGAGAGCGGCGACCTGCCCGCGGAGCTGTCGGTGATGCTCGACCGCATCATCGACTTCCCGCGCCGTCAGGTGTCGCACGCGATGATCCCCCGCTCCCGCACCGACGTCATGCGCGAAGACACGACGATCGGGCAGATCCGCGAGGCGATGGCCGGCGGCCACTCCCGCTACCCGGTGTTGACGGCCGACACCGACGACGTCGTCGGGGTCGTCCAGCTCGCCGACGTGCTCAGCTCGCACCGCCCGATGAGCGACCCGGTGACGACGATCATGCGCCCGCCACTGGTCATCTCGAGCCTGACGGAGCTGCCCGAGGCGCTGCGGCTGCTGCGCGAGTCGCACAACCAGCTCGCCTGCGTCATCGACGAATACGGCGGCCTCACCGGCGTGCTCGCCCTCGAGGACCTCGCCGAGGAGCTCGTCGGAGAGATCACCGACGAGCACGACCCCGACACCCCCGACTACGAGCCGGTAGAGGGCGACGGCATCTGGGTGATGTCCGGCGACGTCCACGTCGACGAGGTAGAGCGAGCCCTGGCCATCGACCTGCCGCGCGGCCCCTACGAGACGATCGGGGGGCTCGTCATCGACGAGCTCGGCGGGCTGCCGCAGGAGGGCGCGACGCTGCAGGTGCGGCTGCCGGACGACCCGGGCGAATACGCCCACGAGGACGAGCCGGACCCCCACTACCTGACGATCCACGTGCTCGACATCGAGCGGCACGTGCCGAGCCGGGTGCGCCTGGAGCTGCCCGAGGAGCTGCTCGTCGACCCCGAGGCCGAGCTCGACGACGAGATCGACAACCCCTCGGGTCACCGCGCCCGCCGGCTGCGCCGCCTCTGGGCCCGCGACGAGGCGTCCCGCCGCGACGACACCTCCGACAGCGACGAGGCGTCCGACACACGGCGATCGGCTCGCGGCGAGCAGGTCGGCGAGGCCACCGCGGCGCCCGACGCCGACCCGGCCGGCCGCGACGAGCAGGGAGGCGCGCGATGAACGGCCTGACGACCGCGCTGATCACCGTCGCCATCGTCGGGTTGAGCGCCTTCTTCGTCGCCGTCGAGTTCTCGCTGATCTCGGCGAAGCGACACCGGATCGAGGACGCCGCGGCGACGTCGGCGTCGGCGCGCGCCGCGCTGCGCAGCGCGTCGGAGCTGACACTGCTGCTCGCCGGCTCGCAGCTGGGCATCACGGTGTGCACGCTGGCGCTGGGTGCGATCACCAAGCCGGCGCTGCACGACTCGCTCATGCCGCTGCTCGGCGACGTCGGGCTCAGCAGCCGCGTCGCCGACATCACCGCGTTCATCCTCGCGCTGGTCATCGCGACGTTCCTGCACCTCGTCGTCGGCGAGATGATGCCGAAGTCGTGGGCGATCGCCCACCCGGAGCGCTCGGCCACGATGCTCGCGATCCCGATGCGCGGCTTCATGTGGGTGACCCGGCCGGTGCTGCGGGCGCTGAACAACGCCGCGAACTGGTTCCTGCACCGCGTCGGCGTCGAGCCGGTCGATGAGGTCAACAGCGGCCAGGACCCGGACGCCCTGCGTCAGCTCGTCGAGCATTCGGCGAATGTCGGTGCGCTCGAGGCGAGCTACCGCGCCCAGATCGAGGGGGCGCTGGAGCTGCGGGAGCTGCGGCTGCGGCAGCTGCTGCGCCCCGGGCGCACGCCGACGGCACTGCCGATCGGCGCAAACGTCCGCCAGGTCCAGGACCTCAGCCGCCGCTCGGGGCACCTGCGGGTGCTGCTGCGCGACCGGACGCGATACCCCAAGGTCGTGCACGTGCGAGACACCCTCGCCGCCGATGTCACCGAGCCCGCGCTGCCGTATGCCCGGGAGACGTTCGAGCTGCCCGGAGGCACCCTCGTGCACCAGGCGCTGGCGACGATGCGCGAGAAGCAGGTGCATCTCGTCGTCGTCACCGAGCAGGGCCGCCCCGTCGGCGTCATCACGCTCTCCGACATCCTCACCCGCATCCTGCCCGTCGCCGGCGTCAAGGACGTCGGCGCCAAGGATGTCGACGCCACGGGTCCGGATGCCACCGCACCGGACGCCACGGGAACGGACGCCGAGGGAACGGTCGCCGAGGGTCCGGATGCTCACGCCTCTGAGGCGCGGGCGTCGAGCGCCGAGGCCTCCGGTGCGCAGCGGTCGGGTGGGCGGGCGCCGTCGGACTCGGCGGGCAGGTCGTCATGAGCCGGCCGGTCTCCCGAGAGGACGAACCGTCGGCCGTCGGCTGGATCTTCGGCGGTGTCCTCGGGCTGCTCGGCGCCGGCGCGGCGGTCGCGGCCATCCGGCTGCGTCGGCCTCGCCCGCCGGCTCTCACCGCGCAGGAGCTCGGGCTGTCGCCGCGCCGGGGTCGGACGCCCGACCCCGGCGCGAGCGCCGATTCATAGCCTCCTCATAGCTTCTCCTAGGCGTCCGCAGGGGCGTCGCACAGCGATCGTCCAGGATCGGCTCTCATGGTGGAGGGGTCCCTGACCTCGACGAACGCTCCCGCGGAGGCGCACCACCATGAGCAGCTCCACCACCCAGGGCGACACCCGGACCCAGCCCGGCGACGCCGACCGCTACGGGCCGGGCCCGGCGACCGCAGCACTGCCGGCCTCCACCGAGCACTCCGACCCCCAGCACGACGGATTGCCGGCCGCCTCGAGCGCAGCCCACGTCGGAGCCGCCGAGGCGAGCCGGGACGGTAGGGAGCCCGGCGCGAGCAGCGGCTCGGAGCCGTCCGAGCCGAACTCCACGACGCCCTCGCCCGGCGCGGCGCCCGGTCGCCGCCGCCGTCGCTGGAGCGAGCTGGCGGCGACGGCCGCCATCGCCGCGCTCGTCGGCAGCGGCGCGACCCTCGCAGTGTCGGGCGCCACGAACCAGCAGACGACCACCGCCGCCACGTCATCGACCGTCGTCGGCGGCGCGAGCGCCGATCCGTCGGTCGTCTCGAGCGCGGACTGGTCGAAGGTCGCCCAGGCCGCCTCCCCCGCCGTCGTCGCGATCTCGGTGACGAGCGCCCAGGGCGGCGACGAGGGCTCCGGCGTCGTGTGGGACGCCACGGGCGACATCGTCACGAACAACCACGTGGTCGCCTCTGCCGGCGTCGGCGGCACCGTGCAGGTGCGCCTGGGTGCCCAGACCACCTACAGCGCGAAGGTCGTCGGCACCGACCCGACGACGGACCTGGCCGTCGTGCGGCTCGACGACCCGCCGTCGGACCTGACGCCGATCACGCGGGCACAGAGCGGGTCGCTGTCCGTCGGTGACCCCGTCATGGCCCTCGGCAACCCGCTCGGGCTGTCCGGCACCGTGACGACCGGCATCGTCAGCGCCCTGGACCGGCCGGTGACGACGCAGGCCGTGACCGGCCAGCAGCAGGGGCGGACGCTGGAGCCGGCGGCCGCGCAGGACAGCGAGGTCGTCGTGACCAACGCGATCCAGACCAGCGCGGCGATCAACCCGGGCAACAGCGGTGGCGCGCTCGTCGACGCCACCGGCGCTCTCGTCGGCATCAACTCCTCGATCGCTTCCCTCAGCTCCGGCCAGGGCCAGGCGGGCAACATCGGCATCGGCTTCGCGATCCCCGTCGGTGAGGTCGACACCGTCGTCTCGCAGCTCATCGACGGCGGCGCCGTGCAGCACGCCAGCCTGGGCGTCAGCGTCACCGACGCGCAGGTCACGCAGGGCGCGGCGACGATCTCGGGCGCCGGCATCAGGCAGGTCGTCGCCGGCTCCCCCGCCGCCGCGGCCGGCCTGAAGGCGGGCGACGTCGTCACCGCGGTCGACGGCCGGGCCGTCGACGGGGCCGACGGACTCGTGGGCGCGGTCCGCGGCAAGGCGGTCGGCAGCACCCTGGACCTGCAGGTCACCGCCCAGAACGGCCGGTCCCGCACCGTCAA
>JAVTVZ010000096.1:4664-10855 GCA_032229625.1 Dermatophilaceae bacterium
GCCTGCGGCGCGTTGCCTGCGGCGCGTTGCCTGCGGCGCTCCGCGCGGGCCGCGTTGCTGGGGCGGCCTCCTACGGCCCCTCCCCACGGCCCGCGCCGGGCCCTCCCCCGGCGAGGGCCGTCCCTGTCGAGTGGGTCGCCGGACCGATGGGCGTGCAGACACGCCGGTGATCACCAGCGTGTCCGCACGTCGACACGTTCTCCCACGATCCCCCCGCCGACCACACCACCGACGACCACACAACCGACCCCGCCGAGGGGGCGCGTCACGATCGGGGAGGCTCGCCTACGCCAGGAAGTCGCGGACGCGCTCCTTGGGGCGTCCGATGATCGCGCGGTCGCCGCGCACGAGGACGGGGCGCTGCAGCAGGCGCGGGTGCGCGAGCAGCACGTCGACGACCTGGTCGGCGGTCTGCACCGACTCCTCGGTCAGCCCGGCCGCAGCGAAGGCGGCGTCGCGGCGCACGAGGTCGCTCGGCGGGTCCGCCAGCATGTCGAGCAGCGCCCGCAGCTGCCCCTCGCTGCGCGGCGCCTTGAGGTAGTCGATGATCTCGACGTCCGCGCCGACCTCGGCGGCGACGGCGAGCGCGTGCCGTGAGGTGGAGCAGCGCGGATTGTGGAGCACGGTCACGTCAGCCATGCCCACACAGTACGAGGCGACGGGACACCGGACCGGCCCCGCGGACGTCGGGTCCACGGGGCCGGTCGGGTCGGTCGCGTCGGTCGTTGCTCAGGCGGTGCAGGGCCGCGCGACGGTCTCCGGCGGCTTCGGCGCCTCGACGGGCACCGGCGGGATCGACGCGGCGGGCGCGAGATCGGTATACCGGTTGCCGAGCACGAGGTCGAGCGTCGGGTCGTACTGCGGCCCGGGCACGAGACCCGTCGCGGATGCCCCGGCGGTGCCGGCGCGGCCGGTCGAGCTGTGCCGGGCGACCTGCTGCAGTGTCGCGCCCGGCACGTGCTGGGCGAGGACCTGCGCGGCCGCTCGCGAATCCGGCCCGTAGCGGATGACGGCGACCGCGTCGGGCAGGAAGCCACCCAGCGGGTCGTTGCCGGACGTGCCGGCGCCGAAACCGCGCCCGACGAGCGCCTTCTCGACGTCGCCGGCCAGCCCGGACCGGAACGTCGTGTTGTAGACGTTGACGGTCAGCTCCGACGGCTTGGGCGGCGCCGGCGGCGGCACCGCGACGAGCCCGCTGAAGTGGCTGCCGAGCACGAGCGAGACCGCCGAGCCCTGGCGTCCGTCGTTGACGAGCCGCGCCCCTTCGACCTGCGAGGCGAGCAGCAACGCGCCGTCGAGCCCGTCCTTGCCGTAGGCGATGTCCACCGCGTTCTGCATCTTGCCCTCGGGCACCCCCGAGGTCTGCGTGACCCGGAAGCCGCGCGCCGCGAGCTCCTTGGCCGCGGTGCCCGCGACCTTGTCGATCCCGGAGGCGTTGAAGACGCGCACGTCGTACGATCCGCGTGCGGGCGCCGTCACCACCTGCGGTGTGCATTCGCTCGCGTGGCTGCTGCCCATGACCCCCACACCGTAGGCGGTGGCGACCAGTCCGCTACCGGCGATCAATCCCGGCACCGTGACGAACGCCCCGATCCGCCATGCCCTGCTCTCCCAGGCCCGCTGCGCCCCCCGGCGAGCTTTCCGTACTGCTCCGACGCCAACCGACTTCCGTCGACGACCCACTGATCCAACCCCGACCACGAACTCGCTGATGTGCCCTGCTGGGCGCGGCCGTCGGTCACGGCCGCATCACCTAGCTTAAGAGCCCGGAGTAACAGCCAGGCGACGCCTGAATAACGTTGTGGCACCAATGATTTCCCGGCACTCAGGTGGCGTGCGGCGGGCTCTGGGCGCCGTCCCAGCAGGCTCGCAGATCGGGGGTGCCACCGTGGCGGTGGCACCCCCGGACTCTCTCGGGTGGGTCTGCCTCAGGCGTCGAGGTCCTTGGCGACGAGGGCGGCGATCTCCTCGACCGCGGCCTCGTCGTCGGAGGTCACGACGACCTCCGTGCCCTTCTCCGCGCCGAGGGTCATGATCATGAGCGCGGACGCCGCGTCGACACCCTCGTCGTCGTCACCGCCGACCACCATGAGCGTGATCTCGTCGTCGTACTTCTCCGCGGCCTCGGCGATGATCGCCGCGGGGCGGGCGTGCAGGCCGACGGCGGAGCCGACGGTCACGGTCTTGCTGGCCATGAAGTGCCTCTTTCGTGGTCGTGCGGGTGGGACGTGCGGGTGTGCGGTCCTCGGCCGGCTAGTGGGCGCCGCTGGAGACGGCGGCCGCGACCTGCTGCTGGGACTCCGTGTCGACCTTATCCGGGTTGTCCGACCCGGTGGTCCCCATGCCCTTGGCAACCACGACCAGGGCGCAGGCGACGACGGCGCCGATGAGGATCGCGGCGACCCACAGCAGGAAGTTGCCGATGGCGAAGAAGACGAAGATGCCACCGTGCGGGGCCCGCGACGTCGCGCCGACGGCCATCGACAGGGCGCCGGTCACGGCGCCCCCGGCCATCATCGAGGGGATGACGCGCAGCGGGTCGGCCGCGGCGAAGGGGATCGCACCCTCGGAGATGAACGAGGCGCCGAGCAGCCAGGCCGCGACGCCGTTCTCGCGCTCGGCCTCGGTGAAGAGCTTCTTGCGGACCGTGGTCGCCATCGCCATCGCGATCGGCGGGACCATGCCGGCGGCCATGACGGCGGCCATGATGCGCAGCGTCGCCGGGTCGGACTGGTTCAGGCCCGCGGCGGCGAAGGCGTAGGCGGCCTTGTTGACCGGGCCGCCGAGGTCGAAGCACATCATGAGGCCGAGGATGACGCCGAGCAGGATCGCCGACGAGCCGGACATGCCGGACAGCCAGCTCTGCAGGCCGTCGGTCAGCGACTTCAGCGGCAGGCCGAAGATCATGAGCAGACCGCCCGCGACGAGCGAGGCGAGCAGCGGGATGATGACGACCGGCATGAGCCCGCGCAGCCAGCGGGGCACCTGGAAGCTCGCGATCCAGTAGGCGACGACACCGGCGACGAGACCGCCGAGCAGACCGCCGATGAAGCCCGCGCCGACGAAGACCGCGACGGCACCGGCGGTGAAGCCGGGCGCGATGCCGGGGCGGTCGGCGATGCCGAAGGCGATGTAACCGGCCAGGGCCGGCACGAGGAACTTGAACGCCCAGAAGCCGACCTGGTGCAACACCGAGCCGAGGTAGACCAGGATCGGCGCGCGCCCGTCGAAGGCGGCGGGCAGGTTCCACAGGCTGTGCTCGAGGACGACCTTTTCGGAGATGTCGACGATCTGGTATCCGCCGACCGCGAAGGCGAGCGCGATCAGCAGACCGCCGGCCGCGACGAAGGGGATCATGTAGCTCACACCGGTGAGGAGCACCTGCTTGAGGCGCGAGCCGAAGCTCAGGCCGCCGCCGCCGGCACCCGCGCCCGAGCTCGCCGCCGCCGCGCCGGACCCGGCCGCGACGCGACGCCCGTCGGGGTCGTCGGCGACCGCGAGGGCCTCCTTGATCATGACGGCCGGCTCGTTGATGGCGCGCTTGACGCCGGACTCGACGACCGGCTTGCCCGCGAAGCGCTCGCGGCCCTTGACGCCCACGTCGGTCGCGAAGATCGCCGCGTCGGCGCGCGCGATCTCCTCGGGGGTGAAGGGCGTCGTCGCCGACGAGCCCTGCGGCTCGATGAGGACCTCGACGCCGAGCTCCTGGCCTGCGGCGACGAGATAATCCGCGGCCATGTAGGTGTGCGCGATGCCCGTCGGGCACGCGGTGATCGCCACGACCGTGCGCTTGCGCTCCCCCGACTGCGCGGCCGGTGCCGCGGCAGCGGCCGGCGCCGCAGCGGCCGTCGCTCCGGCGGGGGCGGCTGCCCCCGCGGCGGGCGCATCGGCGGGCTTGGCCGGCGGCTGCACGACGTTGCCGACGAGCTCGACGATCTCCTCGCGGCTGCCGGCGGAGCGCAGCGCGGCGAGGAAGTCCTTCTTGACCAGGGCGCGAGCCAGCTTGGTCAGCAGCTTCATGTGGTCCGCGCCGCCGCCCTCGGCCGCGGCGATGAGGAAGACGAGGTCGGCGGGGCCGTCCTTGGCGCCGAAGTCGACGGGGTGCGCGAGCCGCGCGAAGCCCAGCGACCCGGTCTTGACCGCTGCCGAGCGGCAGTGCGGGATGGCGAAACCACCCGGCATACCGGTCGGGGAGAGAGACTCGCGCTCCAGCGCGGAGGCGAGCAGGCCGTCGGCGTCCGCGCGTCCGGTGTCACCGACGAGGCGCGCGAGGCCCGCGATGACCTCCTCCTTGGTGGAGCCGAGGTCGACGTCGAGGGCGACCAGATCCGGCTCGATGAGCGGGGTGTCGTGAGCGTCGTCGCTCATGGGGGTTCCTTTCGTCCCACGGCGTGCCCTGGCACGCCGCCTTCCGTGGTGGTGCGTGTGGCGAGTCAGCCGCGCTGCGTGACGCGCACGAGGTCGGGCCGGGTCTGCTCGGGTGACGGCAGCGCGCTGCCGGCGAGTGAGGCCGCCCCCGAGCCGTAGGCGACGGCCCGCGCGAGGCGGGCGGCCGGGTCGAGCCCGTCGACGTCGGCCATGACGTAGCCGGCCACGGAGGAGTCGCCCGCGCCGACGGTGCTGCGCAGCTGGATCGGCGGCGGCAGCGCACTCCAGGCGCCGGTACCGTCGACGAGCACCGCGCCGGCGCCGCCGAGGGTCGCCATGACGGCGGTGACACCGCGGTCGACGAGCCGGCGGGCCGCCTCGATACTCGGTCCCGGGTCGCCGGCCGCGGCCGCCGCCTCGAGCTGCTCGCCGTCGGCGCCGGTGAGCTGGGCCAGCTCCTCGGAGTTGGGCTTGAGCAGGTCGGGGGCGGCGTCACCGAGCTGGTCGGCGAGGCGCGCGAGCGGCTCGTCGGAGGTGTCGACGGCGATCTTGACGCCGAGCGGGCGCAGGGCGCGGACCATCTGGGCATACCAGTCGTCGGGCGCGCCGGGCGGCAGCGACCCGGAGAGCACGGCCCAGCTCGCGGTGCGCGCGGCCCCGACGAGCATGTCGAGCAGCAGCTCGGCGTCGCGGTCGGACAGGTGCGCGCCGGGCTCGTTGAGCTTGGTCGTCGTGCCGTCGGCCTCGGTGAGCGTGAGGTTGGTGCGCACCGCCTGAGGCACCTCGACGTGCCGGAAGGGCACGCCGCGCTCGGTCAGGGCGGTCAGGATCGGGTCGTGCCGGGCCGCGGGCAGCACGGCGAGCACCTCGTGGCCGGCCAGGTGCACGGCGCGGGCGACGTTGACGCCCTTGCCGCCCGGCTCGCTCGTCAGCCCCGCGAGGCGGTGCACGCCACCGCGCGTCAGCGGGGTGGGCAGGCTCGCAGTGCGGTCCAGGCTGGGGTTGGCGGTGAACGTGACGATCATGCGGTGACGACCTCTATTCCCGAGGAGACGCAGGCGTGGCGGAAGTCGGGATCGACCTCGGCATCGGTGACCAGCACGTCGATGTCGGCGAGCGTGGCGAAAGACCGCAGATACTCCACCCCGAACTTGCTCGAGTCTGCCAGCACGACGACCCGTCGGGCGGCGGAGACGATGGCCCGCTTGACCGCGGCCTCCTCGGCGTCGGGGGTGGAGAAGCCGTGCCGGGCGGTCGCGCCGTTGGTGCCGATGAAGGCGACGTCGACGCGCAGCCCCGCGAGGGTGGCGACCGCCTCCGCGCCGACGGTGGTCTGGGTCAGGCCTCGGACGCGACCGCCGATGAGCTGCACCGGGCCCGGGCAGCGCTGCGAGGAGACCGTCGCGATGTGCATCGAGCCGGTGACGATCGTCAGCTCGGTGTCGACCGGCAGGATCGAGGCGAGACCGGCCGTGGTGGTCCCGGCGTCCAGGGCGATGGTCGACCCCGGTCCGATCGGTAGATGGGCCAGCGCGGCCCGCGCGATCCGGGACTTCTCGCCGGCCCGGCTGCCGGATCGCTCGGCGACGCCGAGCTCGACGAGGCGCAGCGACTCGGTGGGCACCGCACCGCCGTGCACGCGACGCAGGAGGCCGCGGGAATCCAGGGCCGCGAGGTCGCGGCGGATCGTCTCGGGGGTGACGCGGTGGGCCTCGGCGGCCTGGGCGACGGAGACCCGCCCGGCGCGGCGGGCCTCGGCGATGAGGGCCTCTTGCCGTTCCTCTGCATACATGGCGTCGCTGCCGTCCTTGCTGTCTCAGGGC
>JAVTVZ010000097.1:0-2057 GCA_032229625.1 Dermatophilaceae bacterium
CGGGTGTGGAACTACGACTTCGGCGGCCAGGCCAACGTCGTCGAGCTCTACATCTCCTACCTGCGCAAGAAGATCGACGTCGGCCGCGAGCCGATGATCCACACGATGCGCGGCGCCGGCTACGTCCTCAAGCCCGCTGCGTAGGACGATGTCGGACTCCTCGCAGCCCTCGCTGCCGCCCGGTTCGTCGCCCGGCGCGTCGCCCGATTCGCCCCCGCCCGCGCGGGGCGCGGTCGTCGTCGAGGGGCCGGGGGGCGTCGACGCCTACCGGCCCGGCCCGCTGCATGGGTGGACGCTGCGGCGCAAGCTCGTCGCCTCGATCCTCGCGCTCTTCGTGGCGGTGAGCCTGCTGACGGGGTTGGCGACGCTCTGGTCGATGCAGCAGTCGCTGCAGGCGGAGCTGGATCAGCGGGTGATGACGCAGGCGGTCCGCTTCCGCCCCGACGACGGCGGCGGACCGCGCGGCCCGCGCCCGGGTCTGGGCGGGGATTTCCTGCTGTTGCAGGTCGACGGGGGTGTCGCGGTGCAGAACCAGGTCTTCACCGTGGACGGCACGACGACGACCCTGTCGAGCCAGCAGATGAGCGCGCTCGTCGCGGCGGGGCTGGGGGCGCAGCCGCGGACGATCGATCTGGGGTCGCATCTGGGCGCCTACCGGCTGGTGGCGCAGACCCGCGGCGACGACGTCATCATCACGGGGCTGCCGACGGCGCGGCTCGACGAGAGCCTCGCGCAGCTGCGGGGGTTGACGATCGGGCTGACGGGCGGCGGCATCCTCGTGCTCGGGGTGGGCGCGACGTGGCTGGTGCGGCGCAGCCTGCGGCCGCTGGAGCGGGTCGCGTCGACGGCGACGCGGGTGTCGACGCTGCCGCTGTCGAGCGGTCGGGTGACGCTCGCCGAGCGGGTGCCGGTCGCCGATACCGATCGGCGCACGGAGGTCGGGCAGGTCGGCGCCGCGCTGAACGATCTGCTCGATCACGTCGATGTGTCGTTGCGGGCGCGGCATGCCAGCGAGCAGCGGCTGCGGCAGTTCGTCGCGGACGCGAGCCATGAGTTGCGGACGCCGCTGGCGTCGATCCGCGGGTATGCGGAGTTGTCGCGGCGTGAGGTCGAGCCGGTGCCGCCGGGGGTGCGGCACGCCTTGACGCGCATCGAGTCCGAGGCGGGGCGCATGTCGTCGCTGGTGGAGGACCTGCTGCTGCTGGCCAGGCTCGATGCGGGGCGCCCGTTGGAGGCCGAGCCGGTGGACCTGTCGATGCTGCTCATCGACGCGATCAGCGACGCGCGCGCGGCGGGCCCGGATCACGTGTGGCGGCTGGACCTGCCCGAAGAGGCGGTCGAGGTGGTCGGTGACCCGATGCGTCTGACGCAGGTCGTCGTCAACCTCCTCGCGAACGCCCGCGTGCACACCCCGGCGGGCACGACCGTGACGGGCCGGGTGCGGCGCAGCGACATCCAGGGCATCCCCGGCAGCGCGTTCCCCGCGGCGTCGCCGCTGCCGCACGGCGACGCGGTGCTCGAGATCGAGGACGACGGCCCCGGCATCGACGCCCAGCTGCTGCCGCACATCTTCGGCCGTTTCACCCGGGGTGACTCCGCCCGCGTCCGCGCCGGCGGCTCCACGGGCCTGGGCCTGTCGATCGTGCACGCCGTGACCGCCGCCCACCACGGCCGCGTCGACGTCGAATCACGCCCCGGCCGCACCGTCTTCCGCGTCACCCTGCCCACGACGCCCCCGCAGTAGGACGGCACCCCGCGCGCCACGCACCCGCCCCGGCGCCGTGCCGTAGTCCCTGCGCTGTGCCGCAGTCCCTGCGCTGTGCCGTCGTCGCTGCGTTGTGCCGTAGTCCTGGTGCCGTGCCGTAGTCCCCGCGCCGACGCTGAGTCGTAGTCCCCACACCTGTGGCAGGACGCGCCGCGAAGCGGGCGCACGGCAGCGCACGGCGTCAGCCGGGGTCCCGGCAGCCCTCGCGCACCCCTTCAGGATCCGGTGAGTCGTAGTCCCCACACCTGTGGCAGGACGCGCCGAAGCGGGCGCACGGCAACGCACGGCGTCA
>JAVTVZ010000098.1:0-3180 GCA_032229625.1 Dermatophilaceae bacterium
GGCTCTCCGGAGTCGATGCGCATCACCTGGTCGGCGAGCTCGAGCCCGGCGCCGGTGTAGACGTTGAAGGCGGCGTCGGCGCCGTCGCGCTTGGCCTGCTCGACCTCGTCCTCGTAGCGGGCGACGGCCGCGATCGTGCCGGTGAAGCCGTTCTCGCGCAGCGCCTCGACGGCGGAGATGTTGGCGCCGTGGCGCGGCATCGCCAGGATCGCGAAGCGCACCCGGTCCCGCCCCGAGAGCCGCCGCCAGAACTCGCTGTCGCTCGCGTCGCCCTCGACGACGTCCCAGCCCTGCGAGGCGAGCCGCTCGACGCGCGCGCCGTCGTTGTCGACCCCGACCACCCGCATCCCGTAGCCGGTCTCGAGCCGCTCGTAGGCGGATTTGCCGACCCGCCCCATACCGATGACCAGGACTTGCGCGTCCTTGGCGTCGGCGGGCCGGTCCTCGGGGTGCAGCCGCGTCGGGTCCTGCCGCGGCGCGTTGGCGGCCAGGCGCTCGATGAGCCGCAGCCCGAAGCGGTTGACGACCGCGGCGACCACGAAGCTCAGCGACACCGCCAGCGACAGCACGAGCAGCCAGTCCTCGCCGAGCAGCCCGACGGAGGCGCCGACGGCGACGACGATGAGCCCGAACTCGCTGAACTGCATGAGCGCGAATCCGGTGAGCAGCGCCGTGCGGTGCCGCAGCCGCTGGGCCCACAACAGCCCGGCGTAGAGCGCGGCCTGCACCGGCAGCAGCACGAGCAGCAGGGCGGCGATCGCGACGTGCTGCCACGTCGGCAGCCCCCCGGCGAGGCCGATGGAGACGAAGAAGCCGACGAGCAGCAGCTCCTTGAGGTGGAAGAGCGAGCGGGACAGCTCCGAGGCCGCCGGGTGCGACGCGAGCAGCATGCCGATGACCAGCGCCCCGAGGTCACCCTTGAGCCCGACGGCGCTGAACAGCGCGTAGCCGGGCACGAGGGCCATGACGATGCCGAAGAGCGACTGCATCTCGCCGTGCCCGACCCGCTGCCACATGGCCCGGAAGAGCCGCGACGCCGGCCACAGCAGCACCAGCGCGAGCGCCCACGGGCTCGGCAGATGCCCGGCGGTGGCGGTCAGGAAGATGACGGCCGCGATGTCCTGGATGATCAGGATGCCGATGGCGACGCGCCCGTAGAACGCGTGCGACTGCCCGCGCTCCTCCAGGAGTTTGACGACGAAGACGGTGCTGGAGAAGGCGAGCGCGAAGCCGAGGAGCGCCAGCGTGTCCCAGCCGACGCCGGCGAGCAGCCCGAAGCCGGCGAGGCCGAGCAGCGCGAGGAGCCCGGCGCCGACGGCGGTGCTGACGGCCAGGTGGAAGGTCGCGGTGAGCCACACCTCGGGGCGCAGCAGGCTGCGGACGTCGAGTTTGAGGCCGATGCCGAAGAGCAGCAGCGTCACCCCGAGGTCGGCGATGGTGTCGACGAGCGGCACCTGCACGTAGCCGAACGCGTTGAGCGCGAAGCCCGCGGCGAGGAAGCCGATGAGGGGCGGCAGCCGCAGCAGCCGCGCGAGGTAGCCGAGGGCGAAGGTGGCGGTCAGGACGACGGCGGCGGTCTCCATAGCTCTCCGATCTGCGGGGACGCTGCGGCGAGAGTACCGGCGGGTCGGGGTCGGCAGGTGCCCGGGCGCACGGCGCCCCTCGTCCGGCGCTGCGGGCGAGGGGCGCTGTAGTGACGGCGGTGAGGGGCTACTCCATGTCTTCCAGCTGGCGTCCGTTGGTCTCGGGCACGTAGCGCAGCACGAAGAAGAACGACGCGAGCGCGGCGATCGTGTAGAAGCCGTAGGCGAACCACAGCCCGAACTCGGCCATCCGCGGGAAGCTCGTGGAGATCGCGAAGTTCGCGAGCCACTGCGCGCCGGCGGCGACGCCGAGGGCGGTCGAGCGGATGCGGTTGTTGAACATCTCGCCGAGCAGCACCCACACGCCCGGGCCCCACGACATCCCGAAGAAGACGACGAAGGCGTTGGCGGCGATGAGCGCGATGACCCCGGCGGAGTCGCTCAGGACCGGCGACGTCGAGCCGTCGGGGTTGGTGACAAGGGGGGCCTGGCTGAAGATCCACGCCATCGTGCCGAGGCTGAGGAACATGCCGGCCGAGCCGATGAGCAGGAGCCGGCGGCGCCCGATCTTGTCGATGAGGGCGATCGCGATGAGGGTGACGACGATGTTGGTGACCGAGGTGATGACGGTCTGGACGAGCGCGTCCTCCTCGGTGAAGCCGACGGACTGCCACAGGGTCGCCGAGTAGTAGAAGATCACGTTGATCCCGACGAACTGCTGGAAGACCGACAGGGCGATGCCGATCCACACGATCGGCAGGACCTTGCCGCCGGGGCCCTTGAGGTCGGCCAGCGAGCCCTTGGTCTCGCGGGTGACGGTGCGGGCGATCTCCTCGATGCGCTCGCGGACGCCGTCGACGAGCACGGTCTTGAGCACTTCGGTGGCCTTGGCGTGCTCGCCGCGGGCGACGAGATAGCGCGGCGACTCGGGCAGCGTGAGGGCGAGGACGCCGTAGGCGACCGCGGGGATGACCTCGGCGATGAACATCCACCGCCAGGCGGCCAGGCCGAACCACAGCTCGTTGGCCGCGCCGCCGGCGGCCGCGGCGATCGCGAAGTCCGAGAGCAGCGCGATGAAGATGCCGACGACGATCGCGAGCTGCTGCAGCGACCCCAGGCGCCCGCGGACCGAGGCGGGGCTGATCTCGGCGATGTAGGCGGGGGCGATGACCGACGCGGCGCCGACGCCGAGACCGCCGATGGCGCGCCACAGGATCATGTCCCACGGCCCGACGGCGATGCCGGAGCCGATGGCGCTGATCGTGAAGGTGACCGCGGCGAAGATCATGACCTTGACGCGGCCGTGTTTGTCGGCGAGCGAGCCGGCGAGGTAGGCGCCGACCATGCACGCGAGCAGCGCCGAGGAGACGACGAAGCCGGTGAGGCCGGCGCTCATCCCGAAGTCGTCGCGCATCGGTGTGACCGCGCCGTTGATGACGGCGGTGTCGAAGCCGAAGAGGAATCCGCCGAGCGCCGCCACGGAGGCGAGTTGGACCACTCGTGCGGCGTGGAAACGTTCTTGCGCTGTTGCTGTGTCGGCCATGTGGCGTTCCCTTCGCGGAATCTGCCGTTGATGTCTGCCGAACCTTAGCGTCGG
>JAVTVZ010000098.1:3280-6498 GCA_032229625.1 Dermatophilaceae bacterium
TGTGGCGTTCCCTTCGCGGAATCTGCCGTTGATGTCTGCCGAACCTTAGCGTCGGGGTCCGGCCCGTGGTGTGGGCCGCAGGGCACGGTCGGGTCACGACCCCGCGGCGTCGCGTCGTGCCGGTGAGCTGTGCGAGCCCCGGCGGATCCCTTACGTGTGCAAGGGAAATCGGGGGCGGCCCCGTGTGACGCGTGAGGCTCGGGCGGTGCCGCGCCGGCGTCAGCTCAGGACGTCCTTGCGGCGGAAGACCCAGTAGGCCGCGGCGACGGTGACGACGAAGTAGAGCAGCGACCACAGCACGCCGCGGGTGATGTCGGGCCAGGCCACGTCCGGGGACAGCGCCCGCAGCCACGCCCGCGAATAGTGCATCGGCAGGGCGTGCCGCAGGTCGCCGAGCTCCTCGATCGTGTCGAGGATCGAGGCGACGATGGTGACGAGCACGGCGCCGCCGACGGCCCCGAGCGGGGCGTCGTTGAGGGTGCCGATGAGCAGCGCGATGCCGACGACCTGCAGCAGAGTGACGGCGATGACGAGCACCGCGAGGGCGAAGCGCGGCGCGAACTGCGCCCACTCCAGGGTCGTGCCGCCGGGGCTGGTGTAGGCCGACCAGCCGTAGGCGAGCCCGCCGACGAGCAGCGCCCACAGCGGCAGGGCGATCGTCGCCAGCGTCGTGGAGCCGACGGCGACGACGAGTTTGCTCGTCAGGAGCCGGGCGCGGGTCACGGGCGCGATGAGCAGGTAGCGCAGCGAGGACCACGACGCCTCGGCGGGCACGGCGTCGCCGGCGAAGAGGGCGGCGAGGATGACGAGCAGGAAGTCGCTCGACGCGAAGAGCGCGAACACCGCGAAGTTCGCCGCACCCGCCTGGGCGAGGTCGACGTAGCGGCCCCCGCCGGCGGGACCGTCGCCGAGCGAGAAGGCGCCGACGAGCACGAGCGGCAGGGCGAGCAGCAGCCCGAACGACCACAGCGTGCGGCGCCGCCCGAGCTGGCGGCGCGCTTCGGCGCGCCACGACAGCGGGCGGCGCGCGTGACGACGCACCCGCGCCGGGGTGGCCGCGCCGCCGGAGGTCTCGCGGGTCGGGGCGCTCATCGGGCCCGGATCTGACGTAGCCGGTGCATGCGGGCCTCCTCGTCGTCGCTCGGGTCGTCGTGGCCGTCGTCGCCGCCCGGACCGACGCCGTGCCTGTCGCCTCTCAGGTCGTCGTCTCTCGGGCCGTCGCCACTCGGGCGGTCGTCGCTCGCCGCGCCGCCGGCCGTGTCCGCGCCCGGGCCGGGCGCCCCACCCTGGCCGATGACGCCGAGGAAGACCTCCTCCAGTCGGCGGCGGCCGGTCACCTCGACGACCTGTCCACCGGCGCGCACGACGGCGGCGACGAGGTCGGCGCGCGGCGCGGTGCCGCGCAGCGCGAGCGTGCGCCGCCGGGCGTCGACGCGCACCTCGTCGACGGCGTCGCGCAGGTCGGCCCGCACCGCCGCCGCGAGCGCGTCGAGGTCGTCGGTGGCTGCCCGCGCGGGTGACTCCTCGGCGGCCGCGGGTTGCGACGACTCCTCGGTGCTGCTCGTCGGCGCGGCGAGCTGCACGAGGGTGGTGGCGTCGCCGGTCATGTCGGCGATGGAGCCGGCGGTGACGACGCGCCCGCGGTTCATGACGACGACGTGGCTGCAGGTCTGCTCGACCTCCGAGAGCAGGTGACTGGAGACGACGACGGTCCGCCCGGTCGCGGCATACGCGCGCAGGATCGGGCGCATCGCGGCGATCTGCGGCGGGTCCAGGCCGTTGGTCGGCTCGTCGAGCAGCAGCACCTCGGGTCGCCCGAGCATCGCCTGGGCGATGCCGAGCCGCTGCCGCATGCCCTGGGAGTAGGTGCGCACGGGCCGGTCGACGGCGTCGCCGAGGGCAGCGACGTCGAGGGCCTGGGCGAACCCGGCCTCGGCGGGGTCGCGGCCGGTCGCCGCCCAGTAGGCGTGCAGGTTGGCGCGGCCCGTCAGGTGCGGCAGGAAGCCGGGCCCCTCGATGAGCGCCCCGACGCGGCCGAGCACCGGGGAGCCGGCGTGGACGGGCTCGCCGAGGACGTGCACGTGCCCGGCGTCCGCGCGGATCAGCCCGACGAGCATCCGCATCGTCGTCGTCTTGCCCGCGCCGTTGGGGCCGAGCAACCCGACCACCTGCCCTGCCTCGGCCCGCCACGACACGTCGTCGACGGCGCGGTGGCCGTCCTGATACGTCTTGACGAGCCCGTCGACCACGAGGGGCACTCCCGCGTATTCGGGGTGGGTCTGCCGCCGGTCGCTGCGCCGACGCCGCCAGGCGGCTGCGGCTGCGGCCAGACCGAGGGCGATCAGAAGCCCGAGCAGCGCGAGCCCGACGCCGACGCTCTCGGTGTCGGGGCCCTCGCCGATCGTCGCGGCGCCCGGCGCCGTGGGCAGCCGCAGGTCGGAGTCGGCGAGCTGCACCGTATACACGCGGGCGTCGGTCGGGCCGGCGAAGCCCGCGTCAGTGGCGCTGACGAGCACCCGCCAGCGGCTGCCGGTGCCGGCCGCGAACGTGCCTGCGGGCAGCGCGACGTCCACGGCGGTCGGCACGCCGGGGGTGGTCGCGACACGGACGGGGGTGACGAGCCCGCGCGGGGAGCTCGGGCCGGCCGCGGACATCCGCCACAGCGACACATAGAGCGTCGCGTCGGCCGCGGTCGAGGTGACCCGCAGCCGCACCCGCGGCGCGCCGACGACGTCGAGCGAGGCCGGGACCGTCTCGGATTCGAAGGCGACGCTCTGGCCCGGCAGCGCGGCGAGCTGATATCCGGCCAGGCTCGCGACCGAGGCGCCGGACTGCGCGTCCTGCGAGCCGCCGCCCAGCGCCCCGCCGAGGCCACCGGCCCCGGAGATCGCCGCCGGGTCGCCCCCGGGCGGGGAGAGCAGCCGCTCCTGCCCCGGCGAGACCGGCTGCAGCCGCAGCGTGGTCGCTGCTGCGTCGATGCCGTCGAGGCCGGGATAACGCTCGGCCGTGACGGTCCGGTCGCCGCCGCTGGCCGGGATCGGCGCGGCGAAGGCGGCGAACGGCAGCCCCGCCTGGCCCGCCGCCGAGGATGCGCTCGCGGGTGTGCGCCCCGGACCCGAGGTGCCGCCCGTGGCGCCGCCCGTGCCCGCCGAGGTCGCCCCGCCGAGGTAGCGGTCGAGCCACGGCATCAGGGTCTGCGAGTCGTCGGGCGCGGCGCC
>JAVTVZ010000098.1:6598-7724 GCA_032229625.1 Dermatophilaceae bacterium
CGAGGTAGCGGTCGAGCCACGGCATCAGGGTCTGCGAGTCGTCGGGCGCGGCGCCCCCGTCGTGCCCGCCGTCGAACCAGCGGACCGCGACCGGGGTGCCGGCGGCGCGCAGGGCCCGCGCCGTCGCATCCGACTGGTCGAGCCCGAAGAGCGAGTCGCGCATGCCCTGGACGAGCAGGGTCGGGGCCGTGACGCGGGCCAGCGTGGGGGCCGGGCTGTTGCGGTGCATCATCGCCGTCAGCTGCGGCGAGGGGCTCCCGGTGCGGGCGGCGTCGAGGAAGAGCCGACACACCGTCGGGTCGAAGCGCCCGCACAGGCCGTCATCGGCAGCACCGTCACCAGCACCGTCACGACCCGCCCGGCGCCAGTCGGCCTCCACCGTCGAGGAGAAGAAGAGCGACGCCCACCGCCGCTTGAAGATCCCGGGCGCGGCATCCCTGTCGGCGCCGGCCGGAGTGCCCCCGGGCACGAACGAGTCCGCGAGGTCGTGCCACGTGATCGCCGCGACGGTCGCGTCGATCCGCGGGTCCGAGCCCGCGAGCATGAGCGACAGCGCGCCGCCGTACGAGCCACCGGCGACGGCCACGCGCGGATCGCCGGGCGCGTCCAGCAGCACGTCGGGCCGCCGGGCCAGGGTGTCGACGACGGCACGGGCGTCGGCGATCTCGTAGTCCGGGGAGTTGAGGTGGATGCGACCGCCGGAGCCGCCGAATCCCCGCGCGCTGTAGGCGATCGCGACGTAGCCGCGCTCGGCCGCGAGCCGCGCGCGCTCGGCGAGGTCGGCCTTGCTGCCGCCGAAGCCGTGGGCCAGGACGACGGCGGGGTGGCGCCCCGATCCCTGCGGGGTGTAGATCGTGGCATCGAGGGTGACTGCCGCGCCGTCGGACTCGGGCCCGACCGGGATCGTCAGCTCCTGCGTGGCCACGCCCGCCGCAGGTCGCGCGGCCGGCGCGGCTGTCGACCCGGTGGCGGTGGTCCGCAGCGGAGTCGAGCCGGCCGGGCCGGCGCCCATGACGACCGCGACGAGGGCGCAGACGAGCGCGGCCGTCACCGACCGCGCGCCTGACGTGCGCCGCTGCCGCATGTGTCCACCACCTCTGCCCATCTCGCCGACGTGTCGGTGCGC
>JAVTVZ010000098.1:7824-10673 GCA_032229625.1 Dermatophilaceae bacterium
CGCGCTGCACGTAGGCGTCGCGCACGCGCAGGCCGTCCTCGACCTCACCGAGCACCGGCTCGACGAACGTCGCCCGGTAGGTGCGGTCGGTCGAGGCGCCCGCGACGAAGTTCAGCCCGGAGAACGCGCCGAGCACGAGACACACCTTGAGCAGCGTCGTGTTGACCGGCACCTGGGCCAAGGGCCCGCTCAACCGCGTCGGCGGCTCACCCATCCAGGCGGCGGCCGTCGCATCGGGCACGGCCAGCATCCCGAAGAGCACGAAGAAGGCGAAGACCGTCACGGCCAGCAGCATGAATTGCATCATCGTCACGAGCACGGTCACGAGCAGCACGTTGACCCGCTCGGCCCGGCGCAGCGCCGGGGCTGCGGCGTCGGGGGAGTCGAGACGCCCGATGGTCTCGGCGAGTTCGTCGCGGGCAGTGACGACGGTCAGCGTCATCGCGAGCGCGACGATGACGCCGACGGTGCCCCAGACGCGGACCGGTTCGAGCCTCGTGGCCAGCTGCCAGATCTCGGCGTTGAAGAAGAAGAAGAGGAAGGTCAGCAGCAGCAGCGGCAGCACCCGGGTGAGCATCGTGCCGAGCGTGTCGAGCTCGCGCACGGAGCGCCTCGCGGCCCAGCGCAGGATCGACCCGATGCCCCAGTAGGTGCCGACGAGCACGGCGGCGACGAGCGCGAACCGCCAGGGCCGGGTCAGGCTCTCCCCGCCGGGGGCGACGGTGGCGATCGCCATGAGCACGCCCAGGGCGTTGCGTGCAGTCCGGGTCATGCGGGGCAGCGCGACGGCCACGAGCCAGGCCACCAGCGGGCTCAGGCACAGGACGAGGGCGCAGCCGAGGAAGACCAGGAGCCAGCCGTCGTTCAGCGGCTCGGCCGCGTCGGCCTCGAGACTCGCCGCCGACATGGCCTCGGCGATGTCGGCGGCCCACAGGGCTGCGGCCGCCAGGGCGCAGCCGGTGAGCACGGGGCTCGTGCGGGCCAGCAGGTCGCGGCGTCGGTCCGAGCGATGCAGCACGAGGGGCAGGCCCCGCGCGCGCAGCTCCGCCACGAGACTCTGCCGCGACGGCGACTGCCCGCCCGGTCCGCCGTCCACCGATTCCGGCTCATTCATCGTCGTCTCGTCGCCCGTCCTGCTGCCCGCCTGTGGATGTCGTCTCGTCCATGGTGGCCGCCGGTCACCGCTGGTCGTGGCACGGGTGCCATCCTCGGTGAGGTCCACCGAGCTGCGCAGCGCTCGCCGACGCCGCGCGGCACGTGTGCGTCCCATGCGACCGCGCCCGCGGCCATCATCGCCCGTGCGACCTGCCGGGTCGCACCATCGCCGCCCGACCTACCTCCAGGAGTGTTTCGTGTCTCTCCCGCTCGACAGCTCGTCGCCCGCCCCACCGCAGCCCGCCGGCCGTGAGTCGGCGCACGGCCCCGGGTCCGCCCCAGGGGACATCCGGCTCGTCGTCGCCGACATGGACGGCACGTTGCTCGACGGGCAGGGCGCCGTCCCGCCGCGGATGTGGCCGCTGCTGGATCGGATGCGCGCCGCGGGCATCGTCTTCACGCCCGCGAGCGGCCGCCAGTATGCGACGTTGGCGCAGCTCTTCACCGGGCGCGAGGGCCTGGCCTTCATCGCCGAGAACGGCACGTATGTCGTGCGCGACGGCGTCGAGGTCTCCAGCGACACCGTCGACCCCGCGGTCGTCCGCGCTCTGATCGCGCGGTTGCGCGAGCTGGCCGCCGACCCGGGGGATCCGCGTGATCTGGGGGTCGTGGTGTGTGGCAAGCGATCGGCCTACATCGAGCGGACCGACCCGGCCTTCCGCGCCGAGGCGGACACCTACTACAAGGCGTTGGCGGAGGTGGCCGACCTGTCGGCGGTCGACGACGACGTGCTCAAGGTGGCGATCTACGACTTCGGCGACGCGGAGTCGGGCACCGCGCCGCGGATCGCGGATTTCGGCGACACCCATCAGGTCGTCGTGTCGGGCCCGCACTGGATCGACGTCATGAATCAGGGGGTCGACAAGGGGGTCGCGGTGCGGCGGCTGCAGCGCGACCTGGGGGTCACGGCCGACCAGACGGTCGCCTTCGGTGACTACCTCAACGACGTGCAGATGCTCGGCGCGGCGACCCACTCCTACGCGATGGCCAACGCCCACCCCGACGTCCTCGCCGTCGCCCGGCACCGGGCGCCCGCCAACACCGACGAGGGGGTGGTCACGGTGCTGCAGGAGCTGCTCGGGTGAGCGGGAGCTGACCGGGGCAGTCGCCGGTGGAGTCGCCGGTGGAGTCACCGTGCTGTCGCCGGCCGGCCACGGTCAGGTCCATCGGTCGACGAGTGTCGCCAGCACCCGCAGGTTGCGGGAGGTGCCGTCGCCGAGGTCACGCATCGCCTTGGCGCGCATGAGCTTGGAGGAGTGGATGTCGCCCTGGAGGAGCGCGTGGGCGGCGCGGCCGTGCACGCGCACGATGTCGGAGTCCGGATCGTCGGCACCCCACTCCTCGGCGGCTCGGACGGCCTCGGGCGTGGGTGCGGCGGCGAGGATCGTGACGAGCACCTGACGCACCGGGACGGGATGCTGCGCCACGGCGCGCTGCGCGTCCTGGGTGATCTCGCGAAGTTCGGCGGGGGTGAGCACGATCGTCGGCACCTCGAAGCCGCGGTCGCGCGCGTAGGCGTCCGCGAGCGCGGCCTCGACCTGCGCGGCGGGGCGCAGGGGCGAGGTCAGGCGCACGTTGCCGGTGGCGAGGTGGGTCGCGACGTCGCTGCCGCCCGCCGCCTGCGTCGCGGCGACGATGTCGGCGGTCGGGAAGCGTCGCCGGGCCCCGAGGTTGATGGCCCGCAAGAACGCGAT
>JAVTVZ010000099.1:0-2029 GCA_032229625.1 Dermatophilaceae bacterium
GCAGGGAGCGGGCCGTTCCGCTGTGTCCGGTGTCGTGGGCGTGCCCCGATGGGCTGGGCGCGCTCGACGTGGGGCAGTTGTCGACTCGTGGGGTCACCGGCGGACACGTGGAGTCGCCGGGGAGCGCCCCGACGTGTCATGACGCGCCGCCACCTCTCGCGCAGAGGCCCGACGTGTCGCGCACAGACCCCGCCGGCCCCGGCGCCGGACGGCACACGGCCCACCCGGCGGGTCCGCCGGGTGGGCCGTGGCTCGCGACGCGACGCGCGCGGGGGCGTCGCTAGTGCGCGTGCGGGGTCGGCCGGGTCGGCCACCAGAAGCGGTCGCCCATGAGCGAGACGATCGCGGGCACGACGATCGTGCGCACGAGGAACGTGTCGAGCAGGATGCCGATGCCCACGACGATGCCGAGCTGGGTGAGCGTGATGAGCGGCAGGACGCCCAGGACCGCGAAGACCGCCGCGAGGACGATGCCGGCGCTCGTGATGACGCCGCCGGTGAGGGCGACGGCGCGCACGACCCCTGGCCGGGTGCCGTGCTCGGCGGCTTCCTCGCGGGCGCGGATGACGAGGAAGATCGTGTAGTCGACGCCGAGCGCGACGAGGAAGAGCACCGCGAAGAGTGGCACCGACACGTCGATGGCGGGGAAGCCGAAGACGTGCGTGCTGACCCACGTGCCCGCGCCGATGGCCGCGATCGTCGAGGCGATCGTCGCGCCGATGAGCAGCAGCGGCGCCCACGCGGCGCGCAGCAGCACGAAGAGCACCGCCAGGACGACGCCGAGGATCAGCGGCACGAGCACCCGCAGGTCGCGCTCGGCGCCGTCGCGGGAGTCGAGCTGCTCGGCGTCCGCGCCGCCGACCTGGGCGTCGAGCCGGTCGGCGGCGATGCGGTCGCGCAGGTCGCGGATCGTCGTGAAGGCGGCCTCGCTCGCGGGCTCGGCGTCGAGGACGACCCGCTGTTGGGTGAGGTCGCCGAGCCGTCCGGCGGTCGTCACGGACTCCACGCCGGGGGTCGTCGCGATGAGCTCCTGGATCTGCTCGAGGTCGGTGGTCGTCGGGGTGCGGGCGACGACGGTCGTCGGGGTGACGGACCCGGCCGGCAGGTGCTCGCGCAACGTCTCGAAGCCGGTCACGGACTCGGCCGTCACGCGGAACTGCTGGGTCTGCTCCAGTCCGACCTTGATGCCGGACAGGCCCGCCGCGCACAGCGCGAGGACCGGCAGGGTCACCGCCAGGGCGCGCCAGGGGCGTCGCACGACGGCGTCGGCGACGGTGTGCCAGGCCCCGCGCACCGACGGGTCAGGGTCGCCGACCCGGGGCACGAACGGCCAGAAGAGCCCGCGTCCGCAGACCGACAGCGCCGCCGGCAGCCCGATGAGCACGGTGATCAGAGCGACGAACAGTCCGACGGCGGCGCACAGTCCCAGGACGCGGGTGTTCGGCAGCACGGCGAGCAGCAGGGTCAGCAGCGCGAGGACGACCGTGATGTTGGAGGCGAGCACGGCGGGGGTCGCGGCGTGCACGGCCCGGGCCAGCGCGAGGCGATGGTCGGGCTCGCGGCGCAGCTCCTCCCGATAGCGCGACACGATGAGCAGCGCGTAGTTGGTGCCGGCGCCGAAGACGAGCACGCTCGTGATGCCGCCGGTCGAGCCGTCGACGACGAAGCCGAGGCCCGTCGCGACCTGACCCGCGACGACCGTGGCGAGCCGGTCGGCGATCGCGACGACGAGCAGCGGGACGATCCACAGGATCGGCGAGCGGTAGGTGAGCAGCAGCAGGACCGCGACGACGAGGGCCGTGACGATGAGGAGCCGGACGTCGGCGCCGCTGAAGGCGCCGGCGATGTCCGCGCCGAAGGCGGGTCCGCCGGTGACCGACAGCGTCAGGTCGGCGGGCAGGCCGTCGCGGGCGCTCGTGCGCAGCTGCGCGACGACGTCGGCGAGCTCAGCGCCGCTGACGCCCACCGCGACGGGCGCCAGGATCGTCGCGGCGCGGCCGTCGGGGCTCGGGATGACCGGCGGGGCGCC
>JAVTVZ010000100.1:0-2020 GCA_032229625.1 Dermatophilaceae bacterium
TCTCCTCGGGCGCGGTCGCCAGGCGGACCCGGGTCGACCAGCCGTGCCGCGACCCACTACACGCCACGGTCGCCGTGTCGGTCACCGTCACCACGGCATCGGCGACGACCTCGGCCCGCGGACGGGACAGCCCACGAATCAGCTTCTCGCTCAACCCGGCCGCCC
Organism: Dermatophilaceae bacterium; assembly: GCA_032229625.1. GTDB lineage: Bacteria > Actinomycetota > Actinomycetes > Actinomycetales > Dermatophilaceae > Kineosphaera. The sequence goes on from JAVTVZ010000100.1 coordinate 166, forward strand.
GCGCCGCCGCCACCTCCGCAGCCTCCCGCACCAGGTCCGCCTCGACCTGCCCCTGCACCAACTCACCCAGCACCTGCGCGCGCTCCAGCTCCAACCGCGCGATCTGCGCCGTCAGCGCCTCCAACTGCGCGTACGTGGCGGGATCCGAGGGCTGGGCGATGTCCTGGGCGCCGGCCGGTGGTTCCACGCCGGAGCAGCCACAGGGGGAATGGGATGCCGCGGCGGGCCGCTCACCGGATCCGGGCCACCCGTCGACGAGTCCGTCGACGACACCCCCGCCCGCCGCGTCGACCGCCCCATCGATCCGCGCATCGATTGGCGCATCGACGGTCTCGTCGATCGGCGCGTCGACGGTCTCGTCGATCGGCGCGTCGACGGTCTCGTCGATCGGCGCGTCGACTGCCTCGTGGATCGGCGCGTCGACTGCCCCATCGGTCGCCGCATCGATCGGCGCGCCGACTGCCTCGTCGATCGGCGCGCAGACGGCCTCATCGCCCGCGGCGTCGACTGCCTCTTCGGCTGCCTCTTCGGCCGCGGCGTCGACGGCTCCATCGACAGCCTCGTCGCTCGACTCATCGTCCGCCGCATCGGCGGACACCGCGGCCAGCGCGGACCAGTCCCACGTCCGCGCCCACGGTGCCTCGGGGATGTCGACGGACCACCGATCGGCGGGTTCGATCACGGGGCGGGGAAACGGCGTCGGCATCGTCGGTCCGATGGTCTCTCCGGTGGCCTCGACGTCGAAGGTGATCCCTTGCGGCCCGAGCCACACCCGCCACGACAGCCCACGCCGTCGCGGCTCCGGGACCAGTGCTGCGGTGACCCGCGCGTGACGGCCCGACGAGGCTGCGCTCCACCGAGGGTCATCCCGCATCGACTGCCCGGTGATCCACGGCCCGTGGAAGGGGCCCAGGCCCGTCAGTGCGCACGTCCCGCGCGAGAGTCGGCGGCTCGCCGGTGTCGTCGACAACATGGTGGCACTCCTCGGGGCTCGACGGTGGGCGCTGGCCGGTAGGTCGGCTGCCACCTGCCACCGCGGCTCCGACATCCACAGTCTAGTCGTAGACGCGTTCGAATCGTACTTGGGGACGTGCTCGTTTAGGTCGTTACCATTTCGTTATCTAAGGGCTTGACCGCGGCCGCCAAGCAATCACGTGTGCGCTGTCGCGTCGACACGCGGTCCGCGCCGCAGTCTGGTGGCCTCGCAACCTGCGGACTGCCTGCGTGCGCGACGAGGCGAGCGGCTGAGTGTCTCTGCCGACACCGGCGCGATCGCGTCGGCCGCCGGCGCGACCGCGCTGGGCTCGCCGCGCCGGGCTCGCGTCGCTGGGCTCGCGTCGCCGGGCTCGCGTCGCCGGGCTCGCGTCGCTGGGCTCGCCGCGCCGGGCTCGCCGCGCCGGGCTCGCCGCGTCGGGCTTGCCGCGCTGGGCTCGCGTCGTCGTGCTCGCCGCGCCGGGCTCGCGTCGCTGGGCTCGCCGCGTAGGGCTCGTCGCGTCGGGCTCGCCGCGTCGGGCTTGCCGCGCTGGACTCGGTGCGTCGGGCTCGGTGCGTCGGGCTCGGTGCGTCGGGCTCGGTGCGTCGGGCTCGCGCCGCCCGACTCGCGTGGCCCGAGTCTTGCGGCGTGAGACCCGCGCCGCCACCGTCTTCACCGACTCCCGCGCCCACCGACTCCCGCGCCCACTGACTCCCGCGCCCACTGACTCCCGCGCCACTGACTCCCGCGCCGCCCCCGTCTCCTGCGACTACCGAGCCGGGCGCTCGGGCCAGGGCCACGCCAGCGTCATGGACTGGCCGACGCCCAGCGCGCGCCAGCGCAGGGACAGGTCGTCGAGTCGCTCGTAGATCGCGTCGAGCT
>JAVTVZ010000101.1:0-10464 GCA_032229625.1 Dermatophilaceae bacterium
CGGTCGAGCTCGGCGGGCCGGGGGATCACCCGGCGGCGTGGCGCCAGTCCTCGACCCCGGTGCAGGGATGGCTCGATGGATCTGCGCAGCTTGCGGCCGTGCAGGCCGCGGAGGCAGCAGGCATCGACCTCGTGACGCTCGACGGCGCGCTCGAGGCGCCGTGGCCGCCCACGGCCGGCGTCGCCGGTGCGCTCGACCCGCTCGGGCTCGCCGCGCGGATCGCCCCGGACACCCGGACCGTCGGGCTCGTGCCGACCGTGACGACGACGCACACCGAGCCCTTCGTCGTGCAGGCCTCCGTCGCGACACTGGACTGGGTTTCGCGGGGGCGCGCCGGCTGGCGGGTCGAGGTGTCCGCGACCCGGGCCGCGGCCGAGGCGATCGGCCGGCGCGGGGTCGCCGCGCCGGAGGCGCTGTGGGCCGAGGCCGCCGACGTCATCGCCGCGAGCCGGGCCCTGTGGGACTCCTGGGAGGACGACGCGGAGATCCGCGACGTCGCGACCGGCCGGTTCGTCGATCGCGACAAGCTCCACTACGTCGACCACGTCGGGCCGACCTTCACCGTCAAGGGGCCCTCGATCGTGCCGCGGCCCCCGCAGGGACAGCCGATCGTCGTCGTCGGCACCCGCGGTGGGTCGTCCCTGGTCGCCGCCGCCCAGGCCGACGTCGTCCTCGTGCCGGCCTCGCCGGACGCCGACGCCCTCATCGCCCAGGTGCGCTCGTTCGTCGAGGCCGTGGGGCGCGATCCGGGGCAGGTGCGGGTGCTCGTCTCGGCGAGCGTCCTGCTCGGCCAGGACCGCGTCGAGGTGGCCGAGCGGCGTCAGGCACTGGGTGGCCTGTCAGGGCCGGGCAGCGCGCCGACCGTCGCCGGCACCGTCGACGACCTGCGCGGACAGGCGCAGGCATGGCTGGCCGGCGGAGCCGACGGAGTGCACCTGCGACCGGCCGTCACCGACCTCGACGCGCCACTCATCGGCGAGCTCGCGGCGACGTTCACCGCACACAACTCTGTGACATCTGCGTTCGGCCAGACCCTGCGCGAGCGGCTCGGATTGCCTCGCCCCGCCTCGGTCTACGCCGCCGCACCGGCCTGATCCGCCTTCCTTCGCTTCGAGAGGACGACCCATGAGCAGCACCCCTGCGGCCCCGCGCAAGCAGATCCACCTGGCCGCCCACTTCCCGGGCGTCAACCACACGACCGTCTGGAGCGACCCGACGTCGGGGTCGCAGATCGACTTCGAGAGCTTCCGGGCGCTCGCGGCGACCGCGGAGCGCGGAACCTTCGACTTCCTCTTCCTCGCCGAGGGACTGCGGCTGCGCGAGGTCAACGGCGCGATCCACGACCTCGACGTCGTCGGCCGCCCCGAATCGCTCACCGTGCTCAGCGCCCTCGCCGCCGTGACGACGCACCTGGGGCTGGCCGCGACGGTCAACTCGACGTTCAACGAGCCGTACGAGCTGGCCAAGCGGTTCGCGACGCTGGACCACCTCTCGGGTGGCCGCGCGGCGTGGAACGTCGTCACCTCCTCCGACGCCTTCACCGGGGAGAACTTCCGCCGCGGCGGCTTCCTGCCGCGCTCGCAGCGGTACGTGCGGGCGGCCGAAGCCGTCGACATCGCCACCCAGTTGTGGGCATCGTGGGCCGACGGCGACCTCATCGGCGACCGCTCCGCGGGCCGCTACGCCGCGGCCGACGCGGGCCGTTTCGAGGCGGTGACGAGCCAGTTCGACGTCGCCGGCCGCTTCGGTCTGCCCCCGTCCCCGCAGGGCCGGCCCATCCTCATCCAGGCCGGCGACAGCGCCGAAGGACGGGATTTCGCGGCCCGGTCGGCCGACGTCATCTTCACCCGCCACGGCACGCTCGAGGCCGGCCAGGCCTTCCACGCCGACGTCAAGGGCCGGCTCGCCGCGCACGGGCGGCAGCGCGACGAGCTGCTCATCATGCCCGGCGTCACGGTGGTCGTCGACGACACCGACGCGCAGGCTCAGGAGAAGGCGCACCACATCCGGTGGCAGCAGGTCTCCGGTGCGACGGCGATCGCGCAGGCCCAGCTCCTCTGGGGCATCGACCTGTCCGACCGCGACCCGGACGGGCCGCTGCCCAGCGAGGATCCGGTGATCGGTTCGGACATCGTGCGCGGGCGGGTCGCCCACACGGATCCGGGGGCGGTCGTCGCACGGTGGCGGGCGCAGGCGCAGGCCCACGGGTGGAGCCTGCGCGAGACCGTCGTGCACGCCCAGAGCCGGCAGTCGTTCGTCGGCTCGCCGCAGACCGTCGCCGCCGAGCTCGACCGCTACGTGCAGGAGGACGCGGCGGACGGCTTCATCCTCGTGCCGCATCTGACGCCGGGCGGCCTCGACGACGTCGTCGATCGGGTCGTGCCGCTGCTGCGCGAGCGCGGCGTCTTCCGCGACGCCTACGAGGGCACGACGCTGCGCTCCCACCTCGGACTCGCGACGCCTGGGCGTGAGGTGCGCTCCCGTGCGGCGGAGGCCGTCGCGCGCGACGAGGGGGCCGCCTGATGACGGCGCGACTGGTGATCGTCGGCGCCGGCCCGCGCGCCCTCGGCCTGCTCGAACGGCTCGCGGCCAGCGCCCCCGAGCTCGTCGACACCGGAGGGGTCGAGGTGCATCTCGTCGACCCGTATCCGCCTGGTGCCGGCCGCATCTGGCGGCGGGAGCAGTCGCCGCTGCTGTGGATGAACACCCGCGCCGGCGAGACGACGGTCTTCACCGACGCGACGGTCGCGTGCGACGGGCCGATCCGGACCGGGCCGACCGTCGCGGAGTGGGTCTACGGCCCGGGTGCCGCGCGCCTGGGCAGGGCCGGGCTCGACGCCCATGTCGAGCTGCTGACGAGCACCGGCGGCGGGCACGGTTTCGCCTCCCGCGCGATCCTCGGCGAATACCTGGGCTGGGCCTTCGAGTGGACGATTGCGCGGCTGCCCGCCTGGGTCGACGTCCTCGTCCACCGGACGACTGCGGTGGCGGTCGAGGACGTCGAGGCGGGGCTGGGTTTTGCTCGTCAAAGGGTCCGGCTCGCTGATGGCACACAGTTGTGTGCGGATGTCGTGGTCCTCGCGCAGGGACATCTGGACCGGGAGGCCTCGCCGCGCGAGTCCGCCTACCGCTCGATCGCTGAGGTCGAGGGGCTCACCTACGTGCCGCCGGGCTACACGGCCGACGTCGAACTGTCCGGGCTGCGAGCCGGTGAGCCGGTGCTCGTCAGCGGGCTGGGGCTGGCCTTCGTCGACCTGTTCGTGCTGCTCACGCAGGGGCGCGGCGGGCGCTTCGAGGAGGCCGCGGACGGCGAGCTGACCTATGTGCCTAGCGGCCGCGAGCCGGTGCTGCACGTCGGGTCACGGCGCGGCGTGCCCTTCCACGCCAAGCCCGGGTATGACGTGCCGGGCCTGCGGCCGACGGCGGCGCGCTACCTCACCCCGGAGGCGATCGACGCCCTTGCCCTCGCGCGCAGCGGGGACCCCGGCGGGCAGGTCGACATGGCCGGCGACGTGCAGCCCCTCATCGAGAAGGAGCTGGTCGCCGCGCACTACGGGCGGCTCTTCGCGGCGCACCCGCAGCGGGTCCGTGGCCGGTGGTCCGACCTCGAACTGCTGCTGGCGGACGGGCTGGTCGACGACGCCCGCTTCGTCGCGGCGATCGAGGCGGCGGTGCCGGACGCGCGCGACCGCTTCGACATCGGCCGCCTCGACCGACCGCTCGCAGGGCGGGACTTCGCGGACCGCGCCGAGCTGCAGGAGGCCGTCGTGGAGCACGTGCGCGCCGACCTGGAGCGCCGGGCGGACCCCGAGCACTCTGCTGACCTGGCCGTCTACAACGCGCTCATCACCGTCCACCTGCGCCTGGCCGAGCTCGTCGCGACGGGTCGCCTGTCGCCGGCCGACCGTGTCCGGCATGTCGAGGGCGGCTACACCGGCTTCTTCTCGTTCCTGGCCAGCGGGCCGCCGCCGCGCCGGCTGCGCGAACTGCTCGCCGTGCATCGCGCAGGCCTGCTGTCCTTCCTCGGGCCAGACCTGGAGGTGACGCTGCGCGACGGGCAGTTCGTCGGCCGGAGCGCCGGTGTGCCCGGGGAGGTGCGCGCCCGCGCGTATGTCGAGGCGCGGCTGCCGCGACCCGACGTCCTCGCGGCCGCGGACCCCGTCATCCGTGGGCTCCTGGACCGGGGGGAACTCGCCGCCGAGCGCCTCGAGGACGACGCCGGAGCGCCCCTGCCCGGCGGTCAACTGCTCACCGACCACACGGCCCGGGCCGTGCGCGCGGACGGATCGGTGCACCCGAGCCGGTTCCTCATCGGACCGGCCGTCTCCGGCTCCGCGGGCGCCGGCGGCTTCGCCCGGCCCTGCAGCAACGCCCCCGGCCTGCGGCAGACCGCCGCCGTCGCCCGCGACATCCTGCGCCTCCTCGCCGCGGCGGGGCAGGCGAACGACCCCGCCCGACCCGCAGCGAAGGACCACCGTGATGACGACCACCGGCACGACGACGACCCCCGGTATGACGACGACGCCCGGTATGACGACGAGCCGACGCCCGCGACCCTGGCTCGGGACCGACGCCGCGATCCGGACGCGACCGGCGCTGGCCGTGCCCGGGCTCGAGCACGCGTGGCGTGACGACCTCGTCGCCGACGCGTCGGCCGACGCCGCGGACGGCGAGCCGCCGCACGCCGCGTGGACCCGCTGGCGCCGCTGGACCGACTGGATCGCCTGCCTGGCCGAGGAGCCGACCTGCGTCGCGGCTCGGCGCTGACCGGCTCCTGACACGCGGTAGGATGGTGCTTGACGTCCGCCTTGTTCTGCCGCGGACCTTTCCTCATTTGTGGATGCCACCGCGCCGCGACCCGAGCGTTTCTCGGCTCGCGTGGGCAGAACCGGTCGCATCGCTGTTCTTTGGAGTCACCTCATTTCTGTGTCCACCGACACCTTCGGCACGTTCGGCGTGCCCGCCCAGCTCACCGCCGTCCTGACGCGCGACGGCATCACGACCCCGACCCCGATCCAGGCGGCGACGCTGCCGGACTCGCTGGCGGGTCGTGACGTCCTCGGCCGCGGCCGCACCGGCTCGGGCAAGACCCTCGCGTTCCTGCTCCCGCTGGTGACGCGCCTGTCCGCCGCGAAGGGTCGGACCCGTCCGGGCCGACCGCGCGCCCTGATCCTGGCGCCCACCCGTGAACTCGTCACGCAGATCGACACGGCGCTCGCGCCCCTGGCCGCCGTCGCCGGCCTCACCTCCCGCACCGTCTTCGGCGGCGTGGGTCAGGGCCCGCAGGTCACGGCGCTGCGCCAGGGCGTCGACATCCTCGTGGCGTGCCCCGGCCGCCTCGAGGACCTCATGGGCCAGGGGCACGCGCGGCTCGACGACGTCGAGGTCACCGTGCTCGACGAGGCCGATCACATGGCCGACCTCGGCTTCCTGCCCGGCGTCACGCGCATCCTGGCCGCCACCCCCGCGCGCAGTCAGCGGCTGCTCTTCTCCGCGACGCTCGACTCCGCGATCCGCGGGCTCGTGCGGCGCTTCCTGCACGACCCCGTGACGCACGAGGCCGACTCGGATCTCTCGCCGGTCACCGCCATGGAGCACCACGTGCTGCACGTCCGCGAGGACGACCACTTCGCGGTGCTCGCCGATCTCGCGGCCGCCCCGGGGCGGACCGTCGTCTTCGCCCGCACCAAGCACCGCGCCAAGCGGATGGCGCGCCAGCTGAATTCGGCCGGTGTGCCCAGCGTCGAGCTGCACGGCAACCTCGGGCAGAACGCCCGGACCCGCAACCTCGAAGCGTTCCACGCCGGCACCGCGCAGACCCTCGTCGCCACCGACATCGCCGCCCGCGGCATCCACGTCGACGACGTCGGCCTCGTCGTGCACGCCGACCCGCCGGTCGAGCACAAGGCCTACCTGCACCGCTCCGGGCGCACCGCGCGCGCCGGCGCCGCCGGCACCGTCATCACGCTCATGACCGACGCCCAGACCCACGACGTCCGCGACCTGGTCCGCAAGGCCGGCATCCGTCCGACGACGACGCGGGTGCGCGCCGGCGATGCCTTCCTGCACACCCTCGTCGCCGGCGAACGCAGCTACCCCGGGCCGTTCGTCGAGGCGACCGCGACGCCTGCGCGGGCATCTCAGGGCGGCTCCGCGGGCTCGCGGCGCCGCTCGCGCCAGGGCGGTCGCGGCCAGCGTCCCGCCGAGCGACGTCCCGCCGGGCAAGGGTCCTCGTCCGCGCCGTCGCCGTCCGCGCCGGCCCGGTCCGCGCCCTCTCGCTCAGGCTCGACGCGCTCGGGCGCGACTCGGTCTGCCTCGAGTCGGTCTGGGTCGGGGCGGTCAGGCTCGACGCGGTCTGCCTCGACTCGGTCGGCGTCCCCGCGGGGCGGCGGTCAGACTCCCGCTACGGGTGGTCGCAGTGGCGGCGGGGCCGCCGCCTTCTCGGCCTCGACGAAGGCCGGACGCTCCCGAGGGCGCTGACCCGCGCCCTGGGTCACAACCCGAGCCGAGCGACGCCCACATCCCGATGGTGTGGGCGTTGCGGTCGCTGGGGGCGTAGACGATCGGGGTCTGCCAGCCGGCCGCGGCCTGAGCGACCCGGGATCCCTCGCGCGTCACGGGCGGAATGCCGTGTGGACAGCGACAGCGCCGACGGTGACCCCGTGGACAGCGGGTCCGCGGTGTCGACGGCAACAAGTGGGCGGATCTCCCGCTGGGCGCTCCTCGACCCAGGTCAGCGGGCGCCGTGCCGGGGCAGTGGCCTGACGCGGCGACGCGGCCTCAGTCCCACCAGATCTCCCAGGCCCGGACGCCGCGCATCTCCTCGAAGGCCGCGGGCCAGTCGTCGGTGTTGAGGGTGTCGGTCGACAGGGCTTGCAGCTCGATGACGGCGGCGCGCGCTTCCTGGGTCGTGCGCGGCGGGCGGCGGACGCCGAGTCCGATGCGGTCGAAGGAGAACCGCAGCGGCAGCGCGCCATACCGGTCCTCCCAGGAGCGCAGCACGGCGGTCAGCTCGGCGTGGCCGGGACGGGAGTTGAACGCGCCGGGCCCCAAGGTCCAGCAGACGTCCGCCGGGCGCGCGACCGGCACGAGCACCAGCAGGCCGGGCTCGGACCAGGCCCGGGTCCCGCCGACGGGATCGACGTCGGCGGTCGTCCCGGGATCGGCGGGGGTCGTGATGTCGGGCCAGGGGAGGAGCGGCTCGTCCCAGTCGGCGAGGTACTCGTTGTCGAGGTATTCCGCTCGCCACCGCTGGTGGAGCAGGGCGCGCCCGTCGCTCGGGATCGTCTCGGGGCCGCCCGCCCGGGCCCAGCCCTGCGCGTCGGCGGGCCAGGTCGGATAGCCGCGCGGCTCATCGCTGTACGACAGCATCGGCCACAGCCCGGTCTCGGGGAAGGCGACCTGCAGCGCGGCGACGGTGGCCAGGGGAGCGTCGAGGTCGGCGTCGCCGGCCCACACGGCCCGCGGCCCGATCCCCGGGAGGTCGATGCCGCGCCCCGCGGGCAGCCTCACCCCCGCGAGCGTGGGCGTCCCGTCGGGCGGGATCACGCCGGGCGTGGCGCGCAGCGGCGTGAGGTCGGCGGGCACGAGCCGGTCGGAGGCCATGCTGACCACCATCGCATCCGCACGGCCCTGCACCACCGGATCCGAGCGACGCGCTCGGGCCCCGCTGCCTGCGGGTTCGGCGTGCCGTGCGGGCCTACAGTGTCGGGCACCCGTCCGGTGACCTGGAGGCGACGATGCCCCGATCGATCCTGTCCACCCTGTCCGTCGCGGCGTGCGCCGCCCTCGTCGGGAGCACCCTGACCGGCACCGCGCACGCGGCCCCCGGAGCCACGGACCGGGAGCCGACGCCCGCAGCCCGATGCCAGGCCCTGGCCGGCACGACGATCCCGGCCGACCGCATCAGCCTGAAGACCCGCGGCGCGACGATCACGTCGGCCACCGTGGCGTCGACCCCGGCGACCGGCACCTACTGCCAGGTGACGGGCGACATCCACCCGGTCGACCGGACCGCTCCGGCGATCAAGCTGCAAGTCAACCTGCCGCAGGCCTGGAACCACCGGTCGATGCTCTTCGGCGGTGGCGGCGCGAACGGCACCGTCGTCACCGGCCTCGGGCAGGTGCCGGCGGGCCCGGCGACCGGCGCGACCCCGCTCGCGCAGGGCTACGTCACCTACGGCAGCGACTCGGGCCACCAGGCCGGGCCGGCGACGAGCCGCGACGGGCGCTTCGGGCTCAACGACGAGGCGCTGCGCAACTTCGCCGGTGACGCGCTGAAGAAGACCCATGACGTGGCGATGCGGCTCACGGCGCTGCGGTACGGCGCGCAGCCGCGCTACCGCTACGTCGCGGGTGGCTCGACCGGAGGCCGTGAGGCGCTGGTCGCGGTGAGCCGCTGGCCGCGGGCGTTCGACGGTGCGCTCGTGCTGTATCCCGCCTGGAACGCCGTGGCGCTCAACCTCGACTTCGGGCAGATGACGCGCCAGCTCGCCAAGCCCGGCGCGTATCCGAACCCGGCGAAGCGGACCGCGCTCTTCGCCGCCGCGGTGCAGGCGTGCGACGGGCTCGACGGCGTGCGGGATGGGGTCATCTCGCATCAGAAGCGCTGTGACCAGGTCTTCGACCCGTCACGGGCGCGCGTCGGCACGGTCCCGCTGCGGTGCCCCGGTGGCAAGGACACGAGCAACTCGTGCTTGTCCGATGAGCAGATCCGCTCCTTCCGCACCCTCGACGCGCCGCTGCGGCTGCCCTACCGGCTGGCCAACGGGGAGCGCGGGTATCCGGGCTTCACGACGTGGAGCACCGACTTCGGGCGGGTCTTCGCGCACCCGCTGCAGGCGACGGTCCTCACCCTGAATCTCGGTCTCGTGCCGCCGGCCTCGCCGATGCCGGCGGTGCTGGCCGCGGGCAGCCCGCCGTACGGGGCGACGTTCTGGGACGAGTGGGTGCGGTATGCCGTGACGCGCGACCCCGGCTTCGACTCGCTGGCGCTCGACCCGGCCCACCCGGGTCGGTGGCGTGCGCGGATCGTCGAGCTGAGCCGGCTGCAGGAGGTCGACCCGCATGGTTTGACGTCCTTCGCGAGGCGCGGCGGCAAGATCCTCATGGCTCACGGCGTCCACGACGGCCTCGTCAGCAACCGCGCGACGCAGCAGCTCATGGGTCGTCTCGACGCCGACCTCGGCCGCAGACTCACGCGGGCGACGGTGCGCTACTACGAGATTCCCGGCTACGGCCACGCCGCGAGCACCGTCTTCAACGCCGAATGGGACTCGCTGCCGGCGCTGCGTCGGTGGGTCGAGCGGGGGCGTGCGCCCGGTGCGCAGGTCGTCGCCGATCGGGTCGGCGTGCCGACGGGTCGGACCCGTCCACTGTGCGAGTTCCCCTCGTGGCCGCGATATGTCCGTGGCGACGTCGACGCCGCGAGCAGCTTCCGGTGCGTGCGCGGGTAGGGCCGTGTCAGGGCGTGCTCGGCCGTGCGGAGCTGGCGATGTCGAGCTGCTCCAGCACCGAGCGCCAGGCTCCAACTTCTCGTTCTGCCGCAACAAGAAGTTCGCTGGTAGTGGGAGAACGTCGAGCGCAATCGGCCGCTCAATCGCAGATGCCGATCTGCCCAGGGAGACTCCACTGATGACGCGGACGGAAGCCCCGGGTACGGCCGTCGCTGTCCGCGTGGCCGCGTCGTCGCGGGGAAGGGCGGCGCGTCAGTCCTCCTCGAACAAGCCCTCATCGACGGCCGCGGCCAGGACTCGCCCTGCGTCGCGGCCGAACTCGGTGATCGTGAGCCAACCGTCGGAGCGGGTCCACAGCCCGGTGTCGTGGAACGTGTGCAGCACACGCTCGACGTCGCGGGTGTAGATGTCCCGGAAGATGCGGGCACCGTCTTCGCCGTGGTCCGCGACCAGCCGGTCGAAGCCCTTGTGCTCGAGCCACCACTGGGTGATGGCCCCGACGGGGATCGCGCCGTCGTCGGCTGCCAACGGGATGAGCAGCGTGCCCAGGAGCACCTCGCGCCGCTCGCCGACGGTGTGGCTGACCAGACCGAGGAAGAGGCGGAGCCCCAGGTCCAGCCACTCGAGGTCCGTGGCTGGACGGGCGTCGGTGGCCTTGGCCACGGTGCGATGCACGTCGACGAGCCCGGCGGCGTAGCAGGCGCTCCAGAGGCGAGCCAGCGGCTCACAGTCGGCGGCGGACGTCCAGCTGTGCGGGGCACTCTGCCGCAGGACGTCCCATTCGGCCTCGGAATAGGCCTGCACGCGATGACGATCGGTGTACATCGCCGCGTGGGCGCGCTCCCACGTGAAGAGATCCAGGGTCTCGTACGCCTCGCGGGCGACGGCCGGCCGCAGCACCCCGATCGAGGTCACCTCCTTGCGGTCACCCACCCAGTCGGCGAGCGCGAGGCACGCCCGGGTGAAGTCCGACGTCCGCGCTTCGCGGGCGGAGATGACCGGGTCGCCG
>JAVTVZ010000102.1:0-2017 GCA_032229625.1 Dermatophilaceae bacterium
GCTCATGTGAGGACTCCTTCGAGCAGGTCGGCGGCGAGGTCGATGTTCGCGGAGTAATCGACGGGGATGTCGACGACGGAGGGGCCCGGCTCGGCCAGCGCAGCCCGCAGCACCGGCACGAGATCCTCCGGGCCGGTGACGCGGTGACCGCGCGCGCCGAACGCCTCGGCGTAGCGCACCACGTCGTAGTCGCCGAGCTGCACGCCGCTGGTCCGGCCGTACCGCTTCATCTGCTGGAAGGCGACCATGTCGTAGGTGCCGTCGTTGAAGACGACGTGGGTGAGGTGGCAGCCCAGCCGCACCGCGGTCTCCAGCTCCATCGCCGAGAAGAGGAATCCGCCGTCGCCGGAGACCGACACGACCGGGGTGCCCGGGCGCACGAGACACGCCGCGATCGCCCACGGCAGCGCGACCCCGAGGGTCTGCTGGCCGTTGGAGAAGAGCAGCGTCCGCGGCCGGTAGGTGCGGAAGTGCCGGGCCATGTAGATGTAGTGCGAGCCGACGTCGCACGCGACCGTCGCCTCGTCGGGGAGCAGCTCGCGCAGCCGCAGGCACACCTGGGTGGGGTGCAGGCCGTGCTCGGCGTCACCGGCCGGGCTCGTCGAGCCCTCGTCGAGCCGCGCCCGCTCGCGGTCCACGACCTGCGCGGCCTGCGGCGCGAGCGTCAGCCCCCGCACGGCCTGCGCGAGCGCGTCGACGGTCGCGCAGATGTCGCCGCGCAGCTCCAGCGTCGGCCGATACCGGTCGTCGATGTCGGCGGCGATCTCGTCCAGATGCACGATCGCGCGCGGCCGGCCGGTGTTCCACGCGCTGGGGTCGTATTCGACGGGGTCGTAGCCGATCGTCAGCACGACGTCGGCGTGGTCGAGGACGACGTCACCGGGCTGGTTGCGGAAGAGCCCGACCCGGCCCAGGAAGTGCGACTCGTTGTGCCGACCGATCATGCCCGCGGCCTGGAAGGTCTCGACGACCGGCAGCTGCGCGGCCGCGACGAGCCGGTGCAGCGCCTCCGTGCCACCCGCGCAGCCGGCGCGGGCGCCGACCAGCACCGCCGGCAGCGTCGCCTGCCGCAGCAGCTGTGCGGCATGCTCGACGAGGGGCTGCGGCGCCTGCCCGAGCGGCGGCACCGGCACCTGCTGCGGCACGGTGACCGCTGTGGGGGCCGCGAGCACGTCGGCCGGCAACACCAGGGCCGTCGCGCCGCGCGGCATGATCGACGCCTTGCGGAAGGCGTTGACGACCGCCTCCGGCACGTTGTCCGCGGAGTTGACCTCGCCGGTCCAGGTCGTCACCGCGCTGAGCAGCGCCGCAGCCGGCATCGACTGGTGGGTGTGCTTGAGCCGCTCGCCCCGGCCGACCGCGCCGCACAACGCGACCATCGGGTCGCCCTCCGTCGTCGCCGTGACCAGGCCCGTCACGAGATTGGACGTGCCCGGGCCGGAGGTGACGAGCGCGACGCCCGGGACGCCGGTGAGCCGGCCGACCGCGGCGGCCATGAACGCGGCGTTCTGCTCGTGACGACAGACGACGATCTGGGGGCCGCCGTCGAGCAGCGCGTCGTAGACCTGGTCGATCTTGGCCCCGGGCACCCCGAAGACCCACCGCACGCCCAGCGCGTCGAGGGCCTCCACGACCCGCTGCGCGCTGCGGACCGGGGCAGCGGTCGCGCGGGGGATCTCATCGGCGGAGGTGGGGACCTGTGGCTGGTGCGGTGCGGACACGACGCAGACCTTTCCGAGGCGCAAGCCCCCGACGGGCGCGAGCCGGGTCGCGATGAGCGACGGCGGGGGCGAGAGCCGGTGGCGGGGCGACGGGTGGCGACGGCGGCACCCTGGCGCCCAACCTACGCTGCGCCGAGCCGGGTGCGTGCCGTACCGACCGTCGGCCTCGCGCGGCGGACGGCCTCTGCGCGATACGTGCACCGTCCCGCGGGGACCCCTGGGGGACCAGCCGACGAGCGTGGCGACGTCCTTGCAGGTCAGAGGGCTTGGGGCGGATGAGTCGGCCGATACGCCGG
>JAVTVZ010000103.1:0-2009 GCA_032229625.1 Dermatophilaceae bacterium
TCGAGAGCACCGGCCAGTCGTAGACGTGGGTCTGCCCAGGAGGCAGTCGCGGGTCGCTGGAGCCATGCCGTCCTCCGAACCCGCCGTTGATCACTCCCATGACTGCCCCTCCTGCGGGAACTCGCTACTGTGGCCTGCGCGAACGGTCGGCGTCGCTGACGAGGGAGCGATGCTGGGTAGGTGTTCCGGACGAACATCGCTCTTGACATGGCGTTCGACGACTTCGCGGACTGCGACGTCGTAACTCGTGAACACGTACCGCTTGCCCGACGCCTTGGCGATCCTGTGGTCGGGGTTTTCGCCCCATTCTTCAAGGCTCTGCAGGTCGTCGAACTCGACGACCAGTGCCGACTCCCCGTCCTCAGCGGTGAACATCTTGTGCTCGATGTGGTTAGGACTCTGTTGGATGAGGATGTGCATCTGGTTGTAGAGCCGGTCGTGTTCGGCCCGCTGCTCGGGCGCGACGTAGCACCGGAAGACGGCGAGGGTCATTGTGAAACCTCCCGTTTCTTGGTGTCGATGGTCTTGAGCCACTGCCGGCAGTTCGTCGCCGGAGTGTCCTGGCAGAGAGCCGACCGAGCGGCGTGGCCACCGGCGCGTGATCCGCTGGACATAGGTGCCAGTCACCACGCCAGTGCCCTCGATACGGCGGCTGGATCGGCAGGACGCAGTCACGCTCTGACAGCCATGTACTCGTTGACGACGCCGCGGAGGTGTATCCGAGCGCGATGCAGAGCGTCGACGGCATCGACCTTGTCGAGGCGAAGCACGTAAGCCGCGTCCGCCAGTGACACGTCATCGATGTCGACGAGTTGTACCAACTGGCCGAGCGGATCGGCCAAACGTGCGACGGCGCCGTCCACCACTCGATACAGATCGGTGGTGAACACCTCGTCGTCCGGGCTCAGGGTATTGGTCTGGCCCCAGCGGTTCGGTGCGTCAATGTGGCGTCCAGCATCGGGTCCAATGTCGTAGAAGTCGGGGTAGAAGAACTCCGCAGTATCAGCGTCGGGATCCAGCTCGGCGGTCTGGTTCTCGGCTCTTGTTCGATAGTCGTCGAGGCTCCGTACCGTTGGCTCAGGCTCAGCGAATGCTCGATCGGCTAGGTCCCGGGCGAGCGCCAGAGGGTCCAACCCCCTTGGGCTTTCCTCGAATGCTGAGAGCAGAGTCTCTTGGACCAGGTCTTCCGCAACGTGTGGGGCGAGACTCCGGGCGAGTCCAAAGAGGAGGCGAGTGATCTCACTGGGATCGCTGGGCCTCTCGGTCTCGCCGTCGACGATGTCGTGAAGTAGGAGCGAGACACTGTCGGGCAGATGGGGCAGATCATGCGGTTCGGCATCAGCCACGAGATCAGTGACGGTCTCGACCTGGTGCGTGAACAGCCGGCAGTCCGGGCATGCGTAGAGATGCTGCTGGGCTACCTCGGCGTCGGCTTCATCCAGAAGACCCATTCGGAACTGGGTGAGTTCCTCGGTGTACTCGGCGCATGACAGCTCGGTCGCGTTGACTGGTGCGTGGCTCATGGCGACTCCTTTGACGCCAGGCTCGGAGTGGCACCCTGAGCCAGCTTCAGGCGGGTCCACACGTTCATGTTGATGACGACCGCGGCGATCTCTGCGACTTCGCGCTCCGTGAAGTGAAGCCGCAGTTCTTCGTGCAGGGCCGGAATCTCCTCGTGACGGAACGAGGTGAGACCTTCGCAGTAGGCGAGCGCGGCTCTCTGCCTGGGCGAGTACATGGTGCTCTCACGCCACGACGCCAGGTGTGCGGCTTGTTCGGGCCGGATCCCGATCCTGGCCGCCACCTCGGCGTGGAGAATCAGGCAGTACGAGCAGGGGTTGAGCTGTGCGACGCGCAGACGGAGGAGCTGTAGCAGGACACGGTCTCCCGACAGCTCTGCGGCGTAGCCGAACTGCGTGGCCATGTCTTTGGCGAGTTCGTGGAACGGCGTGAGGTCTGGGTCGAAGCGAGTGTTCTCGAACCGGAGACTCCCGAGTACCGGTTTCGGG
>JAVTVZ010000104.1:0-8473 GCA_032229625.1 Dermatophilaceae bacterium
GGTCAGAAGTACCAGGGGAAGGGGCTCCAGTCGGGGTCGCGCTTCTGCAGGAACTGGTCGCGGCCCTCGACGGCCTCGTCGGTCATGTAGGCCAGGCGGGTCGCCTCGCCGGCGAAGACCTGCTGGCCCATGAGCCCGTCGTCGACGAGGTTGAACGCGAATTTCAGCATCCGCTGCGCCTGCGGGGACTTGCCGAGGATCTCGCGGGCCACGCCGATCGCCTCGGCCTCGAGGTCGGCGTGGTCGACGACGAGGTTGACGGCGCCCATCCGGTGCATGTCGTCGGCCGAGTAGGTGCGCCCGAGGAAGAAGATCTCGCGGGCGAACTTCTGGCCGACCATCCGCGCGAGATACGCCGACCCGTAGCCGGCGTCGAAGGAGCCGACGTCGGCGTCGGTCTGCTTGAAGCGCGCGTGCTCCCGGGAGGCGATCGTCAGGTCCGACACGACGTGCAGGCTGTGCCCACCGCCGGCCGCCCAGCCGCCGACGAGCGCGATGACGACCTTGGGCATCGTGCGCATGAGGCGCTGCACCTCCAGGATGTGCAGCCGGCCGCCCTCGGCCCTGACGCGTGCCGCATCGACGCTGCTCGACGTCTCGTCGCCGGTGGCGCTCGCCTCGGACGACGCGTACTGGTAGCCCGAGCGGCCGCGGATCCGCTGGTCACCGCCGGAGCAGAACGACCACTTCCCGGCCGCCGACGACCCTTGCGGCCCGGGGCCGTTGCCGGTGAGCAGGACGACCCCGACGTCGGGGGTCATCCGCGCGTGGTCGAGCGCGCGATACAGCTCGTCGACGGTGTGCGGGCGGAACGCGTTGAGCACCTCCGGGCGGTCGAAGGCGATCCGCACCGCGCCCAACGGCCGACCCGGCACAGGCCCCGGCAACACGCTGCGGTGGTAGGTGATGTCGGTGAAGTCGAAGCCCGGCACGGCGGCCCAGGCGGCCGGGTCGAAGGGCTGATCAGCGGGAGCGAGATCGTCGTCGGTCACGGCTCGCAGCTTAGGTGAGCCCACGCCAGGAGGCTTCGGGCCGATCGCGCGCCCGGCACGAAGCCCGTCGGGGCCCTCACCGGCCCGGCCCGGCTCGGCCTCTTGTCGGTGCTCGCGCCTACGGTGGCCCTATGCCGATCCCGGACTTCGTCATCGAGCTGCGCCGCCACGTCGGGCACGCCCCGCTGTGGCTCATCGGCTGCACCGCCATCGTCATCCGCGACGCCCCCACCAGCGGACCTGGCGACGGACCTGGCGGGCGGGCGCGGCAGGAGGTGCTGCTCGTGCGGCGCGCCGACACCGGCGTCTGGACCCCCGTGACCGGCATCGTCGATCCCGGCGAGCAGCCGCACGACGCGGCCGTGCGGGAGGTCGCGGAGGAGACGACCGTGCGCGCGCAGGTCACGTCGCTGGTGTGGGTCAACGCCGGGCCGCTCGTCAGCCACGTCAACGGCGACCAGGCCCGCTACCTCGATCACACGTTCCGCTGCTCCTACCTCGGCGGCGAGCCGCGCGTCGGCGACGACGAGAACACCGACGCGCGCTGGTGGCCCCTGGAGGAGCTGCCGCAGATGCCGGCGATCTTCGCCGAGCGCGTCGCCGTCGCGCGCGCCGACCCGCCCCGCCCGCGGCTCGGCTGACCGACCCCGCCCGACGTCCGGATGACCGGCGTGACTCGACCTGTGAGCCGACCCCGCGAGGACCCGGGGGCGAGCGGGTGTTGCCGGGCGAACCGCCTACAGCGCCGGGGAGGTCGGCCGATAGGCAGGGGAAGTGCCGTCGATCACGGCTGCAGCGCGGCCGCGGGAGGGAGTCCTCATGGCCCGTCGCATCCTCGTCGCCCCGACCAATCACGGGGCAGGCGTGACCAGCACCTGCTTGGGGCTGGTGCACGCGTTGGAGGGGTTGCGGGTCAGCGTCGGCTTCATCAAGCCCTTCGCGCAGGCCAGGTGGGTCGGCGAGGACGAATCGGTCGAGCTCTTCCGCCTGACGACCTCCCAGCGGCCGCCGACGCCGATCTCCGTCGCGCACCTGGAGGAGATGCTCGCCGTCGACCGGGTCGCGCCGCTCATGGAGGAGGTCGTCGACATGGCCGACGACTCCCTGACCAGCCACCGCATCGTCGTCCTCGAGGGCCTGGCCCCCGGCACCGAGCAGGTGTATTCGGGTCGGGTCAACTCCGAGCTGGCCCGCAGCCTCGACGCCGACGTGCTGCTCGTCGCCAGCGCCGCCCGCCTCGACCCGCAGCGCCTCGCGCACCAGGTCGGTGTGGCGCACAGCAACTTCCTCGTGCGGGGCAGCGCCCGCAGCGTCACCGGCTCCGACGCGGGCCAGCTGGGGCACGTCGGCGTGGCGCAGCAGGCGAGTCGCTCCGACACCCAGCGCCGCCGGCGGCCGCGCCAGGCGCCGAGCCGCGTCATCGGGGTCGTCGTCAACCACGTGCCGGAGGACGCGGACCCGCAGGATTATGTGGCGGCGCTGCGCGAGCGCGGACTGACCACCGTCGCGGCGATCAGCGCGCATCCGGAATTCACGCACCGCCGGGTCGCCGACGTCGTCCGCGAGCTGGGCCTGGACGTCCTCAACTACGGCGACACCGCGCGCCGGGTGCAGGACGTCGCGGTCGCCGCGCAGTCGGTGCCGGGCTTCCTCGACACCCTGCAGGACGGGCGGCTGCTCGTCGTGCCCGGTGACCGGCACGAGGTGCTGATGTCCGCGGCGCTCGCCGAGACCAAGGGCATCAAGCTCGCCGCGGTGCTGCTGACCGCGGGGATCGAGCCGGACCCCGCCGTGCTCGACCTGTGCGCGCCGGCGCTCGAGGCCGGACTGCCGGTGCTGCTCTCCTGCGATCGCACCTACGAGACGACGACTCGGGTCAAGGTCCTCGACCCCGAGATCCCCGCCGACGACCAGGCCCGCGCCGACCTCGTCAAGACGACGATGGCGCAGGCCTTCGACGAGGAGTGGCTCGAGTCGCTGCCGCAGCATCAGCGGATCCGCCGCTCGACCCCGGCGGCCTTCCGCCGGGAGGTCGCCGTGCAGGCGGCCCGCGCGGACCGCCGCATCGCGATCACCGACGCCACCGACCCTGCGACCCTCGTGGCGGCCGCCAACCTGCAGGCCCGCAGCGTCTGCCGGCTCGTGCTCGTCGGCGATCCGGGCCGCATCGAGGAGGCCGCCGGTGAGGCCGGTGTGACGCTGCCCCCGGGCATGGAGATCGTCGAGCCGGACGGCGACCCGCTGGAGGCCGGGCTGCGGCTGCTCGCCCAGGGCGCCGTCGACGGGCTCGTCGGTGGCGGCGAGGCGGACATCGAGGGCTTCTCCCACCAGGCGCAGCAGGCGATCGGGCTGCGCCCGGACGCCGAAGTGGTCTCGACGGTCCACTACCTCATGCTTCCCGACGAGGTCGTCGCCTACACCGACTGCACCCTCAACCCCGACCCGACCGCCGAGGAGCTCGCCGCGATCGCGCTCTGGGCCGCGGAGGAGTCGCAGACCGTCGGCATCACCCCGCGCATCGCCTTCATCGAGCCGCGTCACACCGGCCCGACGGCCGCCGCCGACGAGGAGCGGGTCGAGGCCGCGGTCGCGCTGGCCCGCAGCCGGCGCCCGGACTACGTCATCGAGGGGCCGGTCGCCTTCTCCGCGGCCTCACGCCGTGAGGGGACCGCCGACGGCGCCGGCAACGGCACGGTCTTCGTCTTCCCCGACGGCGCGACCGCCGAGGCGACCTTCCACGCCGTGCACCGCACGTCCGGCGTCCGCGCGATCGGCCCGATCCTGCAAGGGCTGAACCGCCCCGCCAACAAGCCCCCGGCGCACAGCGGGGTCGCCGAGATCAACGAGATCATCGTCGCGACCGCGGTCCAGGCCTCCCGCAACTTCTAACGGCCCGGGACGTCACCGGCGCCGGTAGGCGTCAAGGTGCCCTCGCGGTGAGCGCCGTCGCGGCTCAGCCGGCCAGCACGCGGTGCGCGCGACGCAGCCGCTCGTGCCACCAGCGGGTCCGCTCGGGCGGCGCGGCGAGGGCGGCCACGGCGCTCGGGTCGGGCACCACCTCGCGCACCGGCAGGGCGCCCCCGACGGGCACGAGCCGGTCGGTGGTGACGTCGGCGGCGAGGAGCGCGACGGTGCCCAGGCCGCACGCGTGCTCCAGCGTCGGCAGCGCGGCGGCGAGCGCGACGCCGGCGCGGATGCCGACGGAGGTGTCGATGGCGCTCGACACGACGGCCGGCAGCCCGACGTCCGCGACGATCCGCAGGGCCGTCGCGACACCGCCCAGCGGCGCGACCTTGACGACGATCAGGTCGGCGGCCCCGCGCCGCGCGACCTCCAGCGGGTCGTCGGCGCGCCGGATCGACTCGTCCGCGGCGATCGGCACGTCGATCCCGGCGCGCGCGAGCTCGACGCGCAGCCGCGCCAAGTCGGCGACGTCGCGGCACGGCTGCTCGGCATACTCCAGCCCGTAGCCCGACAGTCGCCGCAGCGCGTCCCTCGCCTCCTCGACGGTCCAGGCGCCGTTGGCGTCGACACGGATGAGAGCCTGCGGCGCGGCGGCGCGCACGGCCGCCACCCGGTCGAGGTCGTCGGCGAGCGACTGCCCCGCCTCGGCGACCTTGACCTTGACGGTGCCGCACCCGTCGTAGCGGGCCAGCACGTCGGCGACCCGCGCCGCGGCCACGGCGGGCACGGTCGCGTTGACCGGCACCTGGGTGCGCCGCGGCGTCGGCCGGGGGTGCCAGCCGGCCTCGATCGCGGCGGCCAGCCAGCGCGCGGCCTCCGCGTCGCCGTATTCGAGGAACGGCGCGAATTCGCCCCACCCGCAGGGGCCCTCGAGCAGCAGGGCCTCGCGCCGGTCGACCCCGCGGAAGCGGATCCGCAGCGGCACCGACACCACGTGCGCCCGGCTCAGCAGCTCCTGCGGGTCCGGCAGCTCCATGACGTGCTCCTTCGTCGGGTGTCGTCGGCCGTCGCCGAGTCGTCGTCGGTCGTCGTCGGGTGATCTCGGCTGTCGTCGGGTGACGGTGCCGATCGATGCGGCGCCGCGTGCCGGTGGCGTGGTCCGCGCCGCTGGGTGATCCGCGCCGCTGGGCGATCCACGCCGACGGTGCGGCCCGCAGGCGCCGGCGGCCAGTCTGCCCCGGCGGTCAGTCGGCGCGCACGGCGACGGCGATCTGACGCCCCCCGGTCGAGGTGAGCACGAGGGTGCCCTCGGCGCCAGTGCCGCCGAGTGTGAGGCTGCGGCGCAGCCGGTCGGGGTCGACGGACGAGCCGCGCTTCTTGAGGGTGACCCGGCCGACCCCGGACCGCCGGGCCCACGCACGGATCGCCTTGGCGTCGGCCGGCAGGGTCTCCAGCACGGCATACCGGCGAGCCCAGGGCACGCCGACCGGCCCGTCCGTCACGACGTAGCCCGATCCGGGCCCGAGCTCGACCCCGCCGGTCGCCGCAGCGAGCGCCCCGACGAGCCCGGCCCGCACGACCGCCCGATCCGGGTCGTGGAGCCAGGCGCCGGGCCGCGGCAGACCCGCCGCGTCGAGTCCGCCGGCCCCGTCGGCGCCCCCGACCGCGGCGCCGTCGACCTCCCGCTCGTCGGCCCGCTCGTCGGCCCTCTCGTCGGCCCCCTCGCCGGCCCGAGCCCCGCCCGCGACGCGGCCGGCGCCGGTGACCTCCCCGACGACGGCGTCGCCGCGCAGCACGGTCGCGATGCGCCCGGGGGTGGGGGCGAGGGGCCCGAACCACAGCGCACACTCCAGGACCTCCCCGTCGAGGGACACCCACTGCGCCTGCGCGCCGTCGGGGATCCGGCCGTGCGGGAAGCCGGGCGAGAGCTTGGCCCCCGTCGCGGGCACCGCGGCGGCGGTCGCGACCACGAATTCCCACGGGGGACTGAGCTGGTCGAGCGCGAAGAGGCGGCGGGTGCGTCCCGAGGCGTCGGTCCGCCCCGGGGTCCGACGCGCCGGGTCGAACCACACCCCGACCGCGGCGCCCGCGCCCGGCATGGCGACGTCCTGCGCGCGGGCACAGCGCACGCTCACCCCGGGCAGGTCGCGCAGGTTGTGCGCGGCCAGCGCGGCGGTCGCCGGATCGGCGTCCACGGCCTCGACGCTCAGCCCTGCCGCCGCGAAGGCCATGGCGTCCAGCCCGAGCCCGCATCCCAGGTCGACGACGTGGCCGATCCCGGCGTCGACATACCGCTGCGCGTGCCGCGCCGCGAGGGCGGGCCGGGTCGCCTGCTCGAGCCCGTCGGCGGTGAGCAGCATCTGCCGCGCGGGCTCGCCGAGCTTGGCCCGCGCCCGCGCGCGCAGCCGCGCCTGCGTCATTGCCGCCGCGACGAGCTCGGGGGAGTGCCCCTGGCGCCGCAGCCGCTCGCCGAGCGCCAACGCCTGCGATGCGTCGTAGTCCGGCAGCTGCTCGAGCAGCGCGCGCCCCGCCGGGGAGCACAGCAGCTCGACGTCGGCGAGCGTCATCGGGGTGACCACCGGCCCATTGTCCCCTCGCCGGCGCCCGGCCGACGCCGTCGGCGGCTCGCCACGTCGGGCGCGGGCGCGGTGCGGCGCCGGCTCAGCGGTGCAGGCTCAGCGGTGCAGGTAGGAGGTGTAGTCGGTGAGCAGCGCGGACTTGGGGCGGCGCAGCGCGGGCGCCTGCCACAGCGTGCCGCTCGCGGTCAGCATGCGCACGCCGAGCGCGGGGCCGCCGAACGCCCCGGGCACGGACAGCCAGCCGATGCCGTAGCGGCCGGATTTGGGTGCATACGTGCCGTATTCGCGGGCGGCGCGGGTGATGGCGTCGCGGTCGGCGCGGCTCGTCGCGGTCGTCGGTGAGAGGGTGCGGGGCGCGGGCAGTTGATACGGCGGGAAGAAGTACGTCGCGGAGGCGACGCGGCGTCGCGTGCCGGCCTCGCGCAGCGCCTCGCCGAGGCGGCGGTGGTCGGCCTGGGGGTCCGAGTCGCTCATCGTCGCGTAGGACGCGGCGCGCCCGAAGCGGTCGATCGCGGCATCGACGACGCGGCGCGCGGCGGCCGCGTCGAGCGATCCGTCGTCGGCGATCCGCGGGGCGTCGGGCAGCCCGAGGTGCACGTTGGCGGCCGGCACGCCCAGGCGCGCGACCGAGGCGCGGAATTCCTTGTCGCGGCTCGCCCCGAACTGCGCCCGCGAGAGCGACACGCGGGTGATGCCGTGCCCGCCGGCCCGGAAGCCACGGGCCAGTGTGGTGCGCGCCCCGGAGGACTCGCCGGTCGTCACGAGGACGACGTGCACGCAGCCCGGGCCCGACCGCGCGATCGTCCGCCGGATCGACGCGGACATGCTCAGCACCTCGTCGTCCTGGTGGGGCACGAGGTAGACCAGCGGTGACCGGCACGCCGACGACCGGCCCGGCAGCGCCGTGCCCGTCGCCGTCGCGCCCCTCGAGGCGGTGGACGAGGCGGTGGGCGAGAGGGTGGACGAGCCGGCCGCCGCGCCGACCGCCGAGCCGACCGCTGAGCCTGTGGCCGGCGCCGCCACGGCCGGGCCCGCGAGCGTCAGGCCGGTCGTCACCGCGAGGGCGAGCCCGCCGATCGCGGCACGGGCGAGGCGTCGCACCGGGCCGCGGGGGTCCACGGGTCCGATCCGGTCGGTGTCGAGGGTGCGGGCAGCCACGAATACTCCTGGAGGGGTGTGCGTCACGGTCGAGCTCCGGCGGAGTCGGCACGCCGGGGGCGATCTGGACGCCCGTCCAGCAACGTAGGTGACCCACACGGCGCCCCACGCCCGTCGGGCTCGTCGCCCGCCGCGATCCGCGCCGACCCCTCCTGGCGCACGGGCGGATCCACCATGCGAGACGATCGGCGGCGCCGGGCTGCGACATCCGCCGCGCCGTGCCGCACGGATGCGCCGGCAGCCGAGCGTCGCGACTGGCGTCGCGACGCCCGACTGCCGGCGCGACCGTGAGCCGGGTGGGGGCGGGGCGCCGCGGGACTGGGGGCTCTGGGCGTCGCGTCTGGCACTCGAGTTGACCGAGTGCTAATCGCGGCCTAGATTCGGATTAGCACTCTGTCCCGTCAAGTGCTAACGCCGCAGGCTCCTGGCTGCTCGTCGGTCGAGGGTGCTGCGCCGGTGACGGGCCGGGGTGGACATCTGCGTCACCGATGCTCAGTGCCGACCCCCGCGACGGCGGCACAGGGCCAGGCGGCGCTCACCAACACCCGCGCCCCCCGGGGCGTCACGAAGGAAGGGTCGAAGCGTGTCGGTTTCCATCAAGCCGCTCGAGGACCGCATCGTCGTCAAGTCGAGCGAGGCCGAGCAGACCACGGCCTCCGGCCTCGTCATCCCGGACACCGCCAAGGAGAAGCCCCAGGAGGGCGAGGTCCTGGCCATCGGTCCGGGTCGTGTCGACGACAACGGCAACCGTGTGCCGCTCGACGTCAAGGTCGGCGACAAGGTCATCTACAGCAAGTACGGCGGCACCGAGGTCAAGTACGCCGGCGAGGAGTACCTCAT
>JAVTVZ010000104.1:8573-10373 GCA_032229625.1 Dermatophilaceae bacterium
GCCGGCGAACGGCGAGAAGGGCCGATCGGTCCTGCGACGGTCACGACCCCGACGCGCACCGTCCGGTGTGCGTCGGGGTTTCGCCGTTCGTCGGCGGGCCCGTCGCGGGTCGCCAGCTCATCGGCTCCGCAGCTTCGACAGACGAGTTCGACCATCCCGCTCGCCGGGCGCGCCGCGCCGCGAGCCGAGTCCGAAGAGGGACGAGTACATGGCTAAGACACTGGAATTCGACGACACCGCCCGCAAGTCGCTGGAGCGCGGCGTCGACGCGCTGGCCAACACGGTCAAGGTGACGCTGGGCCCCAAGGGCCGCAACGTCGTCATCGACAAGGCGTGGGGCGCGCCGACGATCACGAACGACGGCGTGACGATCGCGCGCGAGGTCGAGCTGGAGGACCCCTACGAGAACCTGGGGGCGCAGCTGGCCAAGGAGGTCGCGACCAAGACCAACGACGTCGCCGGTGACGGCACGACGACCGCGACGGTCCTTGCGCAGGCGATGGTCAAGGAGGGTCTGCGCAACGTGGCGGCGGGCGCCGCTCCTGCGGGCCTCAAGCGCGGCATGGACAAGGCCGTGACGGCGATCAACGATGCGCTGCTGGCGACGGCCCGCGAGGTCGAGGGCCGCGACGAGATCGCGCAGGTCGCGAGCCTGTCGGCGCAGGACGCGGAGATCGGCAGCCTCATCGCCGACGCGTTCGACAAGGTCGGCAAGGACGGCGTCATCACCGTCGAGGAGTCGCAGACGTCGGCGACGCAGCTGGAGTTCACCGAGGGGATGCAGTTCGACAAGGGCTACCTCTCGCCCTACTTCGTGACGGACCCCGAGCGCATGGAGGCCGTCGTCGAGGACGCGCTCGTGCTCGTCAACTCGGGCAAGATCAGCGCGATCGCCGACATCCTGCCGCTGCTGGAGCAGGTCGCGCAGGC
The DNA here is from genome assembly GCA_032229625.1 of Dermatophilaceae bacterium. Classification (GTDB taxonomy): domain Bacteria; phylum Actinomycetota; class Actinomycetes; order Actinomycetales; family Dermatophilaceae; genus Kineosphaera. The sequence continues at coordinate 9,504 of JAVTVZ010000104.1, forward strand.
CAAGAAGCCGCTGCTCATCATCGCCGAGGACGTCGACGGCGAGGCCCTGTCGACGCTGGTCGTCAACCGCATGCGCGAGATCCTCAAGGTCGTCGCCGTGAAGGCGCCGGGCTTCGGTGACCGCCGCAAGGCGATGCTGCAGGACATCGCGATCCTCACGGGCGCGACGGTCGTCAGCGAGGAGGTCGGTCTCAAGCTCGACGCGGTCGACCTGTCGATGCTGGGTCAGGCGCGTCGGGTCGTCGTCACCAAGGACACGACGACGATCGTCGACGGCGCCGGTGAGCACGCCGAGGTCGAGGGCCGGGTCAACCAGATCAAGTCCGAGATCGAGCGCACGGACTCCGACTGGGACCGCGAGAAGCTGCAGGAGCGTCTCGCCAAGCTCGCCGGTGGCGTCTGCGTCATCCAGGTCGGCGCGCACACCGAGGTGGAGCTCAAGGAGAAGAAGCACCGCATCGAGGACGCGATCTCTGCGACCCGCGCGGCCATCGAGGAGGGCATCGTCGCCGGTGGCGGCTCGGCTCTCGTGCACGCGGCCCGCGCGTTGGACGGTCTCGACCTCGCCGGTGACGAGGCCACGGGCGCGACGATCGTCCGCAAGGCGACGGCGGAGCCGCTGCGCTGGATCGCGGAGAACGCGGGCCTCGAGGGCTACGTCGCGGTCGCGAAGGTCGCCGAGCTGGACGCCGGGAGCGGTCTGGACGCGGCGACGGGCGACTACGGCGACCTCTTCGCCAAGGGCATCATCGACCCGGTCAAGGTGACCCGGTCGGCGCTGCGCAACGCCGAGTCCATCGCGTCGATGGTCCTGACGACCGACACCCTCGTGGTGGAGAAGAAGGAGCCGGCTCCCGAGGTCGGCCACGG
>JAVTVZ010000105.1:0-10285 GCA_032229625.1 Dermatophilaceae bacterium
GGATCAGTGCAGGATCGAGTCCAGGATGAGCGTGCCGGCGATGCCGAGCATGAAGACGTCCTTGGCGACGGCGGTGCCCTCGGGGGTCGGGCGGACGCCGTCGACCGTCATGCCGGGCGTCTTGCGGTACATGTTGAGCAGCCCGCCGCTGAACGCGCCGAGCGCCAAGCCCGCGGCCCAGCCGGGCACAGTCGGGGTGAGCAGCGCGGCGCCCAGCCCCATCTCGCCGTAGGACAGGTAGCGGCCGAACTGCTCCGCCGGCACCTGCTTGAGCGCCGGCACACCGACCGCGCCGGAGTCGCGCAGCTGCTCGGCGGCCTGCGGCGGCAGGTTCCGCTTGCCCAGGCCGGAGTTGAGGATGAAGAGGCCCGCGGCGAGGCGGGCGGGGGCGGCGACGAGGCTCATGACTGTCTCTCCTGACGCGCCGGAGCGCGAATAGTTGACACTTCACTGACCCGCGGATTCTGTCACATCGAGGGACGCGGCGCCCCACGGGCTGCCGACCTGGTTCAGGCGTGACCCGGGTCCAGCGCCTGCGTCGGCTGGGCCGGCCCGGCGCCGCCGGCGACGCGGCCGCGGCGGTTGAGGCGCCGCTCGATCCACTCCGCGAAGGACGTCAGCGTGTAGTTCAACGCGATGAAGATGATCGCGACGACGATGAGCGCCGGCACGATGTTGCCGTAGTTCGAGCCGATCCGCTCGCCCTGACGCAGCAGCTCGGCATACGTGATCTGGTAGCCCAGCGCGGTGTCCTTGAGGATGACGACGAGCTGCCCGACCAGCGCGGGGAGCATCGCGGTCAGCGCCTGCGGCAGCTGGATCGCCATGAGCGTCTGGCCCCGGGTCAGCCCGATCGACAGCCCGGCCTCGGCTTGGCCCTTGGGCAGGTTCGCGACGCCGGAGCGGATGAGCTCGGCGAGCACGCACGAGTTGTAGAGGGTCAGCCCGGTCACGGTGCCGGCCAGCGCCAGGTAGGCCGACGGGACCGACCCCGAATACGCGTAGACCCAGAACGAGAAGATCATCATGACGAGCACCGGCACGGCGCGGAAGAACTCGACGAAGACCGAGCACACCCAGCGCAGCGGCGCGATCGTCGAGAGGCGCCCGACCCCGAGCAGCAGGCCGAGCACGGCCGCCAACCCGATCGAGATCGCCGCGGCGTAGATCGTGTTGATGAGGCCGGGGACGATGTAGTACTGCCAGACGCCCGCCGTGGCGAAGGGCTCCCACTTGGCGGGGGCGAGGTTGCCTCGCTCGTCGAGCTTGATCAGGATGCCGGCGATCGCGGCGAGCGCCAGGATCGAGAAGACGAGGGCCAGGATCCGCTGGCGCACGCGGGCGCGCGGGCCCGGGGCGTCGAAGAGTTGCGGCGCGGCGCTCATCGCTGCACCGCCAGTCGCCGGCCGAGGTAGGTCGTCGCCAGACCGATCGGCAGGGTGAGGATGACGAAGCCCGCGGCGACCGTCATGAAGATCCACAGGATCAGGCCCGGGTCGTTCTCCATCATCGCCGAGGTCAGGTAGGCGATCTCGGCGACGCCGATGACGGCGACGACCGTCGTGTTCTTCGTCAACGCGATGATCGTGTTGCCCAGCGGCACGATCGCGCCCCGGAACGCCTGCGGCAGGATGACGTGCCGCAGATTCTGGGTGAAGGTCAGCCCGATCGAGCGGGCCGCCTCGGCCTGACCGACGGGCACGGTGTTGACGCCGCTGCGCAGCGCCTCGCAGATGAACGCCGCGTGATAGACCGACAGCGCGACGATGCCCCAGCGGAACGACGTGTCGACGACGCTCGTCGGCGAGGCCGGGTCGGCGATCCGCAGGCCGAGGTTGGAGTGCAGGCCGAGCATCGTGAAGACGACGATGAGCGTCAGCGGCGTGTTGCGGATCGTGTTGACGTAGAAGGCGCCCAGGCCCCGCAGCAGCGGGACCGGGCTGAGCCGGGCGATCGCGACGACGGTGCCGATGACGAAGGCGCCCAGCGTGGAGGCCAGGGCGAGCTTGATCGTCATGAAGAAGGCGCCGAAGACGTCGTACGAGGCGAAGAGATCGCCCATGTGCCGTCCTTTCCGTGCGGGTCCGACCTGCGGTCCGATCCGGGGCGAGAGCCCGACCGGCCCGGGCCGGGCGCGCGTGGCACCCGACCCGGGACAGACGGTCGTCGCGACCGGGAGTGCGTCAGCTGCACGCCTCGGGGGTGGGCGGGTTGCCCGCGCCGGGCTTGAAGCCGGCCGGCCCGAGGTTGGCCTGCACGGCCTTCTCCCACTCACCGGAGCTGATCATCTTCTTCAGCGCGTCGGTGATCTTCTGGCACATCGCCGTGTCGCCCTTCTTGAGGCCGACGCCGTACTTCTCCTCGGAGAAGGTCTTGCCGACGACCTTGAGCTTGCCGGCGTACTGCTGCTGCGAGGCATACCCCGCGAGGATCGTGTTGTCCGTGGTCAGCGCGTCGACCGTGCCGTTGACGAGCTCCTCGGCGCACTTGGAGTAGGTGTCGTACTCCTGCAGCTGGACGCCGGGGTAGTCCTTCTGCACGTTCTGCGCCGACGTCGAGCCCTTCACCGAGCACAGCTTCTTGCCCTTGAGGCTGTCCGGGCCCGTGATCGAGGAGTCGTTCGCCCGGACCAGCAGGTCCTGACCGGCGATGAAGTACGGCCCCGCGAAGCTCACTTCCTGCTTGCGCTTGTCGGTGATCGAGTAGGTCCCGACGATGTAGTCGAGCTGCCCGGTCTTCAGGAGCGTCTCGCGCTGCGGCGTCGGGGCCTCGCTGAACTGCGGCGTCTTGCCGAGCTCGGTCGCGATGTACTTCGCGACGGCGATGTCGAAGCCCGTGTAGTCGTTGCCGGACTTCAGGCCCATGCCGGGCTGGTCGAACTTCACGCCGACTCGCACGGTGTTGCCGCCGTCGGTGCCGGCCGCGCCTCCGCCGCCGGACGAGCCTGCGCCGCAGGCCGCCAGGGTGAGCGCGCCGACCGTGAGGAGCACGGTCGCTCCGAGCTGCTTCTTCATGGATCTCCTTCGAGAGTGCGCCCCCGGGGAGGCTGCTGCGGGCTGTGCCTGGTGGATCTGTCGGTCGTGCTGTCGGTCGTTCTGTCAGTAGCTGTCAGTGGCTGTCTGTGGCTGTCAGCGGGCCGGTCAGTGCGTGAGGATCTTGCCGAGGAAGTCCTGGGCCCGCGCCGACTGCGGGTTGGTGAAGAACTCCTCGGGGCTGGCCTGCTCGACGATCTCGCCGTCGGCCATGAAGACGACGCGGTCCGCGGCCTTGCGCGCGAAGCCCATCTCGTGGGTGACGACGACCATCGTCATGCCGCCGTCGGCCAGCGACGTCATGACGTCGAGGACCTCGTTGATCATCTCCGGGTCGAGCGCCGAGGTCGGCTCGTCGAAGAGCATGACCTTCGGCTCCATCGCCAGCGACCGGGCGATCGCGACGCGCTGCTGCTGACCGCCGGAGAGCTGCGCCGGATATTTCGCGGCCTGATGGGCGACGCCGACCCGCTCCAGCAGCTCCATCGCGCGGCCCTGCGCCTCGCTCTTGGACGTGCCGCGCACCTTGATCGGGCCGAGCGTGACGTTGTCGAGGATCGTCTTGTGGGCGAAGAGGTTGAACGACTGGAAGACCATGCCGACCTCGGCCCGCAGCTTTGCCAGCTCCTTGCCCTCCGCGGGCAGCGGCTTGCCGTCGAGGCTGATCGTGCCGCTCTCGATCGTCTCGAGGCGGTTGATCGCGCGGCACAGCGTCGACTTGCCCGAGCCCGACGGGCCGATGATGACGACGACCTCGCCCTCGTGGACGACCAGGTCGATGTCGCGCAGCACGTGCAGCTCGCCGAAGTGCTTGTTGACGGCCTCGAGGACGACGAGCGGGCGCCCGGGACGGCCGCTGCGGCGCCCGCGAGGCTGCTCGGTCGGGCGATCAGAAGTGCCGGTCATGTCGGGAGCGTAGGCCAGAGGTACGACACGTCGGCCGTCTCGCCGACAAGTTGCGACCCAATCGTGACGAGCCCGACATGCTCGGGCGAGCGCCGGCCGCGCAGCACACCGAGTGCCGGTCGGTGTCCGGTCGGTGTCCGGACCGTGTCCGGTGAGGTGCCGGTGGGGTCAGTCCGGGCGGGCCGTCAGGACGATCGGGTCACCGTCGGTGATCGCGATGGTGTGCTCGCTGTGGGCGCCGCGCGAGCCGTCCTGGCTGCGCAGCGTCCAGCCGTCGGCGTCGGTGTAGATCTCGTCGGTGCCGGCCATGAGCCACGGCTCGATCGCGATGACCAGGCCCGGGCGCAGCCGCAGCCCGCGGCCCGCGCGGCCGTCGTTGGGCACGTGCGGCTCGCCGTGCATCGTGCGGCCCACGCCGTGCCCGCCGAACTGCGTGTTCACGCCATATCCGGCGTCGTGGGCGATGTCGCCGATCGTCGCGGAGATGTCGCCGAGCTTCTTGCCCGGGCGGGCCACCTCGATCGCCGCCGCGAGCGCCTGCGCGGTCGTGTCGATGATCCGCTGGTCCTGCGCGGACACCGGCGTGCCGACGATGAAGCTGCGGGCCGAGTCGGCGACCCAGCCGTCCACCGAGACCGCGAAGTCGATGCTCAGCAGGTCGCCGTCGCGCAGCCGGTAGTCGTGCGGCAGCCCGTGCAGCACCGCGTCGTTGACGCTCGTGCAGATGACGTGGCCGAAGGGGGACCCGCCGAACGACGGGTGGTAGTCGAGGTAGCAGCTCGTCGCGCCGCGCTCGCGGATGAGGTCGTGGGCCCGGGCGTCGATCTCGAGCAGGTTGGTGCCGACCGTGATCTCCGACTGCAGGGTCGCCAGGACCCCGGCGACGAACTCGCCGGCCGGGCGCATGGCCTCGATCTCGCGGGGGGTGAAGTACTCGATCACGGGTGACTGCTCTCTCTTCGGCCCGGCCGACGTCGCCGGATGGTGCTCGGGCGCCTCGGGCCGCACGCGGCGGGAGGCATGCCCAGGCTATGCCGCCGCCGGCGCGGCGAGGCGGCGGGATCGGTCGTCGCCGCACCGGCCCCGCATCGGCGCCGCAGCGTCCGGCATCGGCTCCGCATCGTCTCCGCACCGTCTCTGCATCGTCTCTGCGGCGCTGCGGGGATCCTGGCGGGTGCCGCTCCCGCACGCATGGGTGTCAAAGCTCACGTTGGGTCAGGATTGGTCTTCGGTAGGGCGGTCGACCTAGACTGGTGACGACAACTCCCTGCGGCGCAGCACGATTGCCCACTGATCCCCGGGTCCCACCGGGGGGGGGTCCTCCGAGCTCAGGAGTGGGCCGCGATGCGGCGATAGGGGATCGGGCGCCGCGGGCGGCGGGGGTGTCGCAGCAACCCGCGGGCGTCATCGCCATCGACATTCATCGACATCCACCGCGAGATGCCACGCGCGGGTGGCGCTGCTGCGCTCGTGGCGCCGGTCGCCGCCGGCGGCGGTGCCTGACCGACGGTGCACGAACGACAAGGCACGACCGACAAGGCACGAACGACGAGGCACGACCGACGATCGAAGGAGACCTGTGGCCTCACTCGCAGGACTCGCCAAGCGGGCCGGCTGGAACTTCGCCGACCAGGCGCTGTCGGCGCTGGCCAACATGCTGCTCATGGTCGTCGTCGCGCGCGCCGTCGACGCCGACGCCTTCGGTGCCTTCGCCGTCGGCTTCCTCGTCTACGGCATCGCCGTGGCCGTCGCCAAGGCCGTCGTCGGGCAGCCCTTCGCGATCCTGCACAGCGCCGACAGCCTCGCCGACTTCCGCGTCGCCGTCGCCAAGGGTCAGGGCGTCACGATCTGGTTGGGCGCCGCCTTCGGTATCCTCTGCGCCGGCGTCGGCGCGCTGCTGCTGCCCGGGGCGATGGGCGCCGTGCTGCTGGCCGTCGCCGTCTGCCTGCCGCTGCTCATGGCCCAGGACGCGCTGCGCATGGCGTTTTTCGCCCAGGGGCGCGCCGATCACGCCACCGTCATCGACCTCGTCCGGGCAGCCCTCCAATTCGCCCTGCTCTTCGGGTTGCTCGCCCTCGGCGTCGACGACGTCGGCGTGCTCACGCTCTCGTGGGGGCTGGCGGCCGCCGTGTCGGCCGCCTGCGGCATGAGGCTGCTGCGCAGCGTCCCGCAGCTGCGCGGCGCCTGGGCGTGGGTCGCCCACCAGGGCAAGCTGACGAAATACCTGCTCGCGGAGTATTCGCTGGGCCTGGGCGCCGCGCAGCTCGGCTCGATGCTCGTGCCCGTCGTCGGCACGACTCGCGACGCCGGCGCGATCCGCGGCGGCCAGACGCTGCTCGGCCCGCTCAACGTGCTGTGGACCGCCGGGCTCGCCTTCGCCGTCCCCGAGATCTCGCGCCGCCAGTCGATGAGCGTGCGGCGGCGGCTGCAGGCGATGGGCGCGATCTCCGGCGGGATGACGGTCATCGCCGTCGTCTATGTCGCGGTGCTGCTCCTGCTGCCCGACGCCGTCGGGGTGCAGCTCTTCGGTGACTCTTGGGCCGGCGCGCAGTCCGTGCTCGTGCCCCTGGGCGTCAACTCCGTCGCCTCGGCCCTCGGCGCCGGGCCCGGCGCGATGATGCTGGGCATGGGCCTGGCGCGCAAGACCTTCCGCCTCAACCTCGTCAAGGCGCCGATCCTGCTCGGGCTGCTCGTGCCCGGCACGATGCTCTACGGGGCGACCGGCGCGGCGTGGGCCATGGCGATCAGCGAGACCGTGCTGTTGCCCTTCTGGACGTATGTCGCCGTGCAGGGCGCCCGCGGCCGCTATGCCCAGGACATCGAGCACCTGCGGCCCAAGGACCCCGGCCCCGTGCAGGCGACGAGCGGCGCGCCGGCAGCGACTCGGACCGGCGAGGCGGACGCCGCCGACGCGATCGAGCCGCACGCCGGGCCCGGGCGCTGACCTCGCTGACCTAGGGCGTCCTAGGGCGTCGGCGTCGGGCCCGTCGTCGTCCCGACCCGGAGCCGGGTGGGCAGGGTGATCCGCTGCGGCCGCTCGCCCCGCAGGAGCGCGCGCAGCAGCTCGCCGCCGACGACGCCCTTGTCGACGCCCGGCTGCACCGCGGTCGTCAGCGTCGCGTCCCACCAGTCCAGGGGCACGCCGTCGAAGCCCGTGACCGACACGTCCTGCGGCACCCGCAGCCCCAGATCACCGGCGGCGCGCACGACCCCGACGGCGAGCAGGTCGCTCTGGGCGAGGATCGCCGTCGGCCGCTGCGGCAACGCCAGGAGTGCCAGGCCCGCCGCGTGGCCGCCGTCGACGTCGCTGGTCGGGGCGACGACCGCCGGCACCTGCGCGCCGAAGACGTCGGCGACGCCGCGGGCGCGCGCGATGACGTCGGGGTAGTCACCGACGAGCAGCTCGTGCAGCGGCACGACCTCCGGGGCCGTCGGCGTGGGCAGGCCGTTGAGGGCGACGTGGCCGACCCGCGTGTGTCCCAGATCCGCCAGGTGCCGGGCCAGCGCCACCGTCGCCTCGCGATCGTCGACGTCGACCTGCAGCACCCCCGGGTCGATCGGCGCCCCGAAGGCGACCATCGGGATCCCGCGCGAGCTCAGATGCCCCACCAGGGGATTCGTGCGGCTGCCGCAGCCGAGGAAGACGCAGGCGTCGATCGCCGACCCGGCCAGCCGCTCGATGGCGTGCTCCGGCTCGGCCGGTGACTGCGACAGCAGGAGCATCCCCGTGCCCATGTCGTCGAGCACCCCGGCGAGACCGTCGAGCACCGACACGGCATACGGGTCATGGAAGGCGTGGAGCAGCCGCCCCTCGACGATGACCGCGACGACCCCGGCCCGGCCGCGGCGCAGCGACGAGGCGAGCGGATCCGGGCCGAGATAGCCGAGCTCGTCCGCGGCCGCGAGCACCCGCTCGCGGGTCGCGTCGGCGACGGGGCCCTTGCCGCTGAAGACGAGCGAGGCCGTGGAGAGCGAGACACCGGCTCGGCCGGCGACGGACTTCAACGTGGGGCGGCGGGCCTTCGTGGCCGGCGTGCCGCTCATGGGTCCTCCTGATGGGCGATGGCTCGGGCGGAGCCTGCCGCGCCAGCCTATCGAATCGATTCGGTGCCGGGGTGCGGCGTCCGTGCCCACGCGCCTGGCGGGGGAGGATGGGGCCGTGCGTATGTTCGTCGCTCTCGTGCCCCCGCTCGACGTCGTCGAGGACCTCGACGACTTCCTCGCCCCACGGCGGCAGGGGCCGCCGCGGTGGACGCGCCCCGAGCACCTGCACGTGACGCTCGCCTTCATGGCGCAGGTGGCCGACCGCGATCTCGACGCGCTGATCGAGGGCGTCGCGCAGGCCGCCCGGCGGCACGAGGTGGGCGCGCTGCGACTGCGCGGCGGCGGCGCCTTCCCCGATCCCAGCGCCGCGCGGGTGCTGTGGGTCGGCGTCGACTCCGCCGACTGTATGGGCGCCGACGGTGTGGGCGCGGACGGCCTCGACGATCGGGACGGCCGCGGCCATCGGGCCGGCCGCGACGATCGGCCCGGCCACGCGACCCGGGACGGTGAGATCGGCTCCGGGGTCGGGGGATTCGGCTCAGGGGGATTCGAGGCGGCCTCGCCGGCGGGTCCGCCGTGGCTCGGGCGTCTCGCGGGATCGGTCCGCACAGCCGCGGTCCGGGCGGGTGTGCCGGTGCAGGGCGGCGACTTCCGCCCGCACGTGACGGTGGCCCGGCTGGGTCGGGCGGCGGAGGCGACCCGCTGGCTGCGGGTGCTGTCGACCTACGAGGGGCCCGCGTGGACACCACGTGAGGTGTCGGTCATCGCGTCGCATCTCGGGCAGGGCCCGGGTGGCACGCCGCGACACGAGGTGATCGAGACGCTGCCGTGCGGAGGCGGTCGCGCCGGAGCGTAGAATCCTGCGCGGGGCCCGCGCTCGATATCGAACATGGTGTTGCACAGCCTGATTCGACACCGGCGTGACTTTGTCGTCGATCGAAATTCAGGGGAATCGCTGCCATGTGCGCACCGCGCCGTCATGTCCGTCCGTCTGCCCAGTCGCCCGTCACGGGTGTGCCCGCCGACCCGGCGCGCGAGGAGCGAGCGCCGGGCTCCGGGATGGCGCGACGCGGCTTCCTGGCGACGGGGCTCGCGGGGCTCTCGGGCCTGGCTCTGGCGGCCTGCGCCGGGTCGGGCAGCGACTCTGCGGCCGTGGGCGCGACCGGGGCCACCGACGCCTCGGGGGCCGCGACGAGCGGCGGGGCCGCCACCGGCGGGGCTGCGACGCAGCCCGGCGCGACTCCCGCGCAGAAGCCCGACGCCGCGACCATCGCCCAGCGCGCCACCGTGCCGGTTTTGTGCTATCACCAGGTCCGGCCGTGGGCCGGGGACGACACCTCCTACAACAAGGAGATGCTGATCATCCCGCCGGAGAAGCTCGCCGCCCAGCTCGACGGCATGAAGGACGCCGGCTACACGGCGATCTCGCCGCAGCAATACCGCGACCACCTCTTCACGGGGGTGCAGCTGCCCGCCAAGCCCGTGATCCTGTCCTTCGACGACGGCAAGGACAACCAGATCTCGCAGGCGCTGCCGGCGCTGACGCAGCGGGGGATGACCGGCACCTTCTTTATCATGACGGTGATCCTGGGCAGCAAGGGCTGGATGCAGCGCGACGACGTCAAGCGCCTCGCGGACGTCGGCATGACCGTCGCCTCGCACACGTGGGACCACCACATGGTCACGAAGTACACGAGCAAGGACTACGCGACCCAGCTCGAGCAGCCGCGTGAGCTGCTGCGCACGCTCTCCGGTCAGCCGGTCGACGACTTCGCCTACCCCTACGGCGCGTGGAACACCGCGATCTTGCCGCACATCGCGCAAGCCGGCTATCAGACCGCCTACCAGCTGCAGGAGCAGCCGATCGACCCGACGCACCCGGAGCTGACGCTGCGGCGCATTCTCGCGGTCTCGACGTGGACCGGGCCGCAGATCGTGGCCAAGCTCGACTCCTTCTCGTGATCGGGCCGGTCGCGCGAGCCTAGGGTTGGGGTATGTCGTTCTATGCCGTGACCTACGTGTATTCCTCCGATGCCGCCGCCCTCGACGAGATGCGCCCGGAGCACCGGTCCTACCTGCGCTCGCTCGTCGACGGGGGCGCGCTGCGCGCCTCGGGGCCGTATGTCGGGGTCGACGCGTCGGCGCTGCTGATCTTCGCCGCCGACAGCGCGGACACCGTGCGGGGGCTGCTCGACCAGGACCCCTTCCAGGTCGCCGGCCTCATCACCTCGACGACGATCGTCGAGTGGAATCCGGTCATCGGCGTCTTCGCCGGCGAGGTCTGAGCGCGGCGCGTCCCGCGC
>JAVTVZ010000106.1:0-3519 GCA_032229625.1 Dermatophilaceae bacterium
TCGTCCCGGCCGTCGCCCGGTTCTTCGACGACATCCTCGTCATGGCCGACGACCCGGCGCTCAAGGGCGCCCGCCTCGGGCTCCTGGCGAGCATCCGCGCCGCCGCCCCCGCCGGCATCGACTACCGCGCCCTGGACGTCGCGCTGGGGGCGTGAGCTGGGCGCGCGCCTGTGGCCATACCCCTGAGGGTGCGTGTCCGACCCTCCGAACCGGTGTGTTGCGACGTCGACGGCGGTGCCAGGAGGCGGCGACGCGGAGGCGGACGCCGGGGGTCGTGGCCCCTGGTCACCTCACCCTTTCTGAGCGAGAAGGGTGGGCATGACGACTGTCTCCGTGGCAAGTGCACGCGCGCAGCTGTCCACGCTGGTGGATGAGGCGGTGTCGACTCACCGACGGGTGGAGATCACACGAAACGGCGCGCGCGCGGCCGTCCTGCTCGCCGCAGCAGACTTCGACTCACTGATCGAGACCATCGAGGTCCTGTCCGACCCGCAGCTCGTCGCCGACATCGACGAGGGTCTCAGCGAGCTCGCGGCAGGCGGCACCCTTGCTCTCGCCGAGCTGCCCCCGCCGCCGCGCCACGCGTCGTGACCCACGACGTGCGAGTCGCCTCACCTGCACGACAAGCGCTGGCCGACACACCGCCTGAATCCGTCGCCGCGGCGGGGCGGCTCTCAGCCCAGCAGCCCGAGCCGCTGGAACGCGTGGGCCAGGCCGTCGGCCTCGACGTCGTCGGTGACGAGGTCGGCGGCGGCCTGGACGTGGTCGGGGGCGTTGCCCATGGCGACGCTGACGGCGCACGCCTCGAACATCGGCAGGTCGACGACCGCGTCGCCCATCGCGATGGTGTCGTCCGGGTCGACGCCCAGGTGCTCGACGAGGGCCCGCACCGACGACGCCTTGTCGATGCCGGCGAGCGCGAGGTCGCCGAAGAGCGCGTCCGCGCCGCGCCCGCCCCACGTGCCCGACAGCAGCTCCGGGAAGCGCGCGGCCGCGTCGGCGGCGTCGGTCGGCGAGCCGAGGATGAAGCTGATCTTGTTGACGTCGTCGCAGTAGGGGTCCTGGCCGTGGATCATCTCCGGGAAGACGTCCGCCACGCTCAGCCGGTCCGCGCCGGCCGTGCCCTTGCCCCGCGCATACGCCCGGATCGTCGGCTCCGCGGCCGTCGCGAAGCGCGCGCTGCCATACAGCCCCGAGTTCGACTCCAGATAGAACTCCAGCCCCCGCTCGCCGAGCCAGTCGACGATCTCGCGGGTCTGCTGCGCGCTGAGGTGCTGGTGGCGCACGACCTGCCCGTCGGATTCGACATACCCGCCGTTCGCGCCGATGAGCCCGTCGACGCCGATGTCCCACAGCTCCTGATAGACCTCCGCGCGGCTGCGGCCCGTGCACAGGTAGACGCGGTGCCCGCGGGCCCGCGCGCCGCGGACCGCCGCGACCGCCGACTCCGGCAGCCGCAGCTCGTAGTCGACGAGCGTCCCGTCGACGTCGAGGAAGACCAGGCGCGGCCGCGGGTCGGCGCCGACAGGCGCGGTGGGGGAATCGCTCATGGCGGACATTCTGCCGACCGACGCGCACGTGGGGGCACTCGGCGCCACGTGGGGGCACTTGGCGCCGAGTGGGGGCGCTCGGTGTCACGTGGGGTCGCTCCGGAGCGCCCCTACGTGACCGGAAATACCCCGACGTGACCCGAAGCGCCCCCACGTGCCCGTTCGCGCCCTCACCTGACCGGAAGCGCCCCCAGGCGACCGGAAGTGCCCCCACGTGACCGCAAGTGCCCCCCGGACCGCAAGCGCACCGACGTCGCGCGAGCGAGAGCCTCGTCAGCCCTGGTCGCGCGCCGTCAGGGAGTGCACGGCGACGCGCTCGAGCCGCTGCGTGCTCCCCGACGCGACGGCCCGGTCGATCTCCAGGTGCGCGGCGGGGCCGTCGAGCACGACGGTCATCACGCCGTTGTGGAACCACGGGCCGGAGTCGACGTGCCAGTCCAGGCCGGTGTCCTCGACGGCGAAGGCCCGCGACCACGTGTGCGTCACGGCCCGGATCGCGCGCCGCTCGAAGAGCCGGTTGATGATCTTGATGGGCAGCGGCAGCTTGTTGCGGAACGGGCTCATCGTCAGTTGCCGGATCGCCGTGCCCGGCCCGGGCGTGTCCTTGACCTGCGCGAGCGCCGTGTAGGAGCAGTGCACGTCGCCGGAGAGGAAGAGCACGGTCGCCGGTGGGGCCTCGGCGCGCAGCAGCCCGCGCAGCAGGTCGACCATCCGGGCGAAGGACGTGCGGAACGCCGACCAGTGCTCCAGGTCGACGGCCTGACGCACCCGCTCGGCGAAGCGCTCGGCGAGCCCGCCGTAGCGCCCCGAGGCCCACGCCTCGTTCCACCCCTCGAGGTCGTGGATGCCGCGCGGCAGCAGGAAGGGCAGCGTCGACCCGAGCATCAGGTGCGTGACCGGCTCGCTCGCCTGCTCGACGATCCACTCCCACTCGCGGTCGTCGATCATCACCCGGTGCCCCGGCGTCAGGTCGCGCGAGGCGCGGCAGTCCATCGCGACGAGCCGGATCGGGCAGTCGGCCGTGCCGAAGTCCCGCGCGAAACTCCATCGCGCCGTGCCGATCTGAGCGTCGGCGCGCCACGCGAAGTCGTCGAGCAGCGCCGTGCGGGCCGCGTCGTCCTCGCCGCCGCGCACCCCCGCATAGACGGTGTCCTGCGCGAGCGCCTCGGGGCCGAGGTTGCCCAGGTGCTGATAGACCCAGTACGACGCGAACGCCCCGACGACCCGGTCCCGCCACCAGGCCGTGCGCGTCACGCGCGCGCGCCACGCCCGCGAGGTGTTCCAGTCGTCGCGCAGGTCGTGATCGTCCAGGAGCATGCAGGTCGGCACGGTCGACAGCAGCCAGCGCACCGGCGCCGGGGACCAGCTCTCGTGATACAGCCAGGTGTATTCCTCGTAGTTCCACACCTCGTCGACGACGTCCTCGCGCTCCGGCGGGGCCGGCGAGTGCGCCCGGTGCAGCCGCTGCACGAGCTCGGGGGAGGGCTCGTCGGCGTAGATCTGGTCACCGGCCATGAAGAGCGCGTCCGGCCACCGCTCGTAGGGGTCGGTGCGCATCCGCTCCGCGAGCGCCGCCAGCGCGTCGGCCCCCATCTCCTCCAGGCCCTGCTCGTCGAACGGCGCGACCCGCCGGCACGACCCGAACGCCAGCCGCACGCTGGAGTCGGCGCTCAGGGTGCGGATGACGCTCGGCGGGTAGTCCGACTGCGCCTGCGGCCACACGATCGTCTCGTCGAGCAGCACCTCATACGGCGACACGGTGCCCTCGACCAGGCCCTCGACCTGCACCAGCGCGTAGTGGTGACCGTGCACCGACCAGGTCGACGCGCTGCCGTGGGCGGTCCGGGCGGTCCGGGCGGTCCGGGTGTCACGGGGCAGCGACGGCTGCGGCCGGCTGGGCTGGTCGCCGTCGGTCGTGTGGACGCGCACCGTGACGGTGCACGGGCGGTCGGTCTCGACCCACAGGGTC
>JAVTVZ010000106.1:3619-10221 GCA_032229625.1 Dermatophilaceae bacterium
CGTGTGGACGCGCACCGTGACGGTGCACGGGCGGTCGGTCTCGACCCACAGGGTCGCCGCGCTGCGGCTGACATAGCGCAGCAGCGGGCCGAGGATCAGTGCGGGCTCACTCATTGGGCGCAGGGTAGTCGCGCCGATCGCCCCACCGTCCGTGCGGTCGGCCGCTGCTGTCGACAACGCGGCCGTGACGGCCGGTCAGGGCGCCGGTCGGCACGGCCGCGAGGGCGGTCGACGGCCGGAATCAGCTGGAGATCCAGCCGCCGTCCATGCGGTAGCTGGAGCCGGTCATGCTCGCCGCGGAGTCGGTGGTCAGGAACATCGCGAGGTCCGCGATCTCGCCCGGCTCGAGCAGCCGCTTGATCGCGGGGCGGATGAGCATGATCTTTTCGACGACCTCGTCCTCGCCGATGCCGTGGGTCGCGGCCTGGTCGGCGATCTGCTTCTCCACCAGGGGCGTGCGCACATACCCGGGGTTGATGCAGTTGCTCGTCACGCCCTTACCGCCGGCCTCGAGCGCGACGACCTTGCTCAGGCCCTCGAGGCCGTGCTTCGCCGAGACATACGCCGACTTGTAGGGCGAGGCGATGAGCCCGTGGGCGGAGCTGATGTTGATGATGCGGCCCCAGCCCTGCTCGTACATCCGCGGCAGCGAGGCGCGGATGAGGCGGAAGGGGGCCTGCAGCAGCACGTTGTGGATCGCGGCGAAGACCTCGGTCGGGAAGTCCTCGACCGGCGAGACGCGCTGGAACCCGGCGTTGTTGACCAGGACGTCGGTGTGGAAGCGCTCGTCCTGCAGGCTGTCGAGCACGGCCGGGTCGGACAGGTCGGCGCCGATGCCGATGCCGCCGATCTGCTCGGCGACCTCCTGCGCGGCGGCCTCGTTGAGGTCGACGATCGTCACCTGCGCCCCGGCGGCCGCGAGCTTGTGGGCGCACGCGAGCCCGATGCCGCTGGCGCCTCCGGTGACGAGGGCCTTGCGGCCGGACAGATCGACATTGACGACGGGGGCGTTCACGACTGACTCCTTCGACATTCGAGGTCGACTCCAGGTGAGCCCGGGTGCGCCGGCTGGAGTCGGCTGGCTTCCCCGCCAGCATAGGCGCGCGTCTGCGGCCCCCGCCGGGCCTCCCCAGGACTGGCGACACGACCTCCCGGCGCAGCGGCCGGGCCGGGTCCGTGCCATGTCTGTGCCGTGTCCCGTGCCGTATCGATGCCGGATCCGCGCCGGATCCGCGCCGTATCGGTGCCGCGTCGGTGCCGGATCCCTGACGCGTCCGCGTCGTGCGCGCGCCGGCGTGCGGACAGACGAAAGCCCCGCAGGCGCTCGGGGCGCAGCTGCGGGGCTTTCGGGTCTATCAGCTCACCGTCGGTCGATCACCAGGATCGCCCTGCGGTGTCATGCGCTGCGACTCAGGCGTCCTTGTCGGCGTCCTTGAGGCGGGTGCGCATCTCCTCGAGGGAGCCCGTCTGCGCGAGCTTGCGCGCGGAGAGCTCGGCCTTGAGCTGAGCGGAGTTCATGAGGTTGTAGTTGCGCTTCGCCTGCTCGGTGGCAGCGTCGACGCCCTCTTCGGTAGCGGCCTTGGCCTGCTCGACCTGCTTCTCGACGGTCTCGCCGAAGGTCTGGACCTGGTCGCGGGTCGTGGCAGAGATCTGCTCGGCCTGCTCGCGGGTCGCCTCGGTGAGGGACTTGGCCTGGTCGCGGATGACGCCCTGGAACTGCTCGGCCTGCGCGAAGAACTGCTGGGCCATCTCGTTGTTGGCGGCGAGGACCTTGTGCGCGGTCTCGCGCTGCACGGCGAGCGCCTTGTTCGCGAAGTCGAAGAACTCGTCGACCGCGGAGGCGACGTCGACCTGAGCGAACGGGGTGGCGACGGGGCGCTCCAGCTGACGCAGGGCCTGGGAGGTCATCGCGTCGTACGCGGCGAACCAGTTGTCCTGCACCTTGCGGGTGGCGTCCATGTACTGAGTGGTGATCGACATTGTGGATCTCCTCTGTGGGTGTGTAGACGGTGGTCGGTCTGTCGACGCCGTGTCATCCGTGACCGGGTTACCCGCGGCGTCCTGCTTGAAATAGTACGCGGCTGGCATGGCATGTCAAACGCCGGAGCGTTCTCTGTCATCGCACACAACTGTGTGTGGTGGGGCGCAGCGAGGGGTGCCCCGCGGTGATCTCGCGGGGATCGTGTCCGGGGCGATCGGCTGACCAGCGGATTCGTGGCCTCGGCGCAGGGCGACCGTCATGGTCGCCCGTTGTGTCCTAGTTTGCTCGCCCCGGGCGCATGGCGTCGAGGCCCCCCGCAAAGCGACCACATCGTGAGATGAACTGTGGATCGCTGTGCCGTGCAGGCGAATTCATGCTGGCGGCGCGCGGCGTTCAGCCGGTGACGTGCGGGTGGACGACGCGTGACTCAGCGGCGATTGAAGAACGCCTTGTAGAGCGCGAGCATCGCCTGCTTCTCGTCGTCGCCGAGGGCCTCGTCGGCGAGGATCGCCTCGACCGTGCCGCGCGTGGGCCCGGACGGGGTCTCGGTGTTGAAGGTGCGCGCGCTCGCCGTGACGACGCCGGCCTGCGCCAGCATGTGCTCGGTCGAGATGTCGAGCGCATCGCCGATCGAGCGCAGCACCTTCAGCGACGGCTGGTGCAGCCCGCGCTCGACCTGGCTCAGGTAGGCGTTGGAGACGTTGCTCAGCGTCGCGAGCTGACGCAGCGACAGGTCGGCGAGCTGACGCTGCGCGCGGATATAGGCACCAAGCACGCTGGGGCGCTCCTCACTGGGGCTGTCCGTGGTCGTCGGCCTCGTCGACGTAGAGGGAGAGGCAGAGGGAGAGGCAGGAGTCGAGGCAGGGGCGGGCGTCGCGGCGTCGGGCGTCGAGCTGTCGCCGGTCGGCGTCTCGTCGGTGGTCGCGTCCGTCGTCTCGTCCGTCGTGGTCGCGTCGGTGTTCGCGTCGGTGGTCATCGCGTCGGTCGTCGCGTCCGGCGGTGGCGTCGCGGCGTCGCCGGTGGGCGCGCTCGTGGCCTTGCGGGCCCGCGTGGCGGCGCCGGAGGGTGCCTTCGCGGTGACCTTCGCGCGGGAGGGGCGGCGCGCCGTCGTGGGCGCGGCCGTGCGCTTGCCGGCTGCCCGCCGGGTCCCGCCCTGAGCGTTTGTCGACTGCTCGGCCATGGCGCTTCTCCCTCGATCGCGCTGGTGTGCTTCGGCTAAGAATACGAAGCCCTGGTCGGGAAGGCGCGCACACGGCCACTCTCTGGGCCGCGCGGGCCCCCGGCGAGGCGACGACGGCCCGGCCGGGCGCTGCGCCCACCAGCGTGAGAGCGCCCCCGGCCTGCGCCTGAGCGGTGCCGGGAGATGTCGACATCGCCGAGCCCCCGTGGCTCGCCGAGGGCAGGATCTCGCTGCCCCGCAACGATTCCACACAACAGCGTGCAGTCGCGGCGGCTCGACTGCGACCGAAAGCGGCCGGTGCCAAGGGATGACCCGCGGCGCGTTCCCCGCATAGAGTCGGGCCTGAGTCGGCGCCGACCCTGACGGGTCCGGCCCGACGCGCCCGCCGACGAGCCGACGAGGGGAAGCCATGACCCAGCAGCCGCGAGCCGAGGATCCCGTGCGGCAGGCCAAGGCCGCCTACGAGCAGCACGAGCGCACGGCCGCCAAGGTGCTCGAGGAGGTGGTCTCCGGGCAGGGCTTCGCCGAGGCGCTGGCCACCGTGACGAGCAACGTCGCCGCGCTGAGCAAGATCGGCGCGACCGGCGTCGACCAGATCGTGCGCATGACCCGCCTCGCGGGGCGCAACGACATCACCCGACTCGGGCGCCAGCTCGCCCGCACCGAGGACAAGCTCGAGCAGGTGCTGCAGGTCGTCGAGCAGCTCGAGGCCGAGCTCGCCGCCACCCGCGCCGAGCGCGATCAGGCGCGCGCGCAGGCGACGCCTCGCTCGACCGGCGGCGCCAAGGCGGCCCGTGCCCGGGCCCGGGCCGACGCGGGCGAGGATCACGCGCAGGAGGCGACGCCGAGCGAGGCCACTGCCGGTGAGCCGGCGAGCGCCGACGCCGGTGAGCCGGCGAGCGCCAACGCCGGTGGGTCTGCGAGCGCCAACGGCAAGGCCGGCGCCAACGGGCGGGCCCGGGCGGCGCGCAGCGCGAGCGCGACGGGCTCGCGGTGAGCCTGCTCGAGCAGGTGGCGGCACTGCCCAAGGCGCTCCTGGAGACGAGCAACATCCTGCTGACGGTCGACGACGCGACGATCGGGGCCACCCCCAAGGACGTCGTGTGGACGCACCGCAAGACGACCCTCTACCGCTATCGCAGCGAGAGCCGGCGCCACCCGGTGCCGATCCTGCTCGTCTTCGCGCTCATCAACCGGCCGATGATCTACGACCTGCGCCCGGGGGCGTCGTTCGTGGAGTTCCTGCTCGACCAGGGGTATGACGTCTTCCTCGTCGACTGGGGCGAGTTCGGCCCCGAGGACGAGGACATGGGCCTGGACACCTTCGTCTGTGACGAGCTGGCCTGGTCGGTCCGCGAGGTGTGCCGCGCGAGCGGGCAGCAGGACGTCTCGATCATCGGCTGGTGCATCGGCGCGGCGCTGTCGTCGATGTACGGGGCGCTGCACGCCGACGGCCCGGCGCGCAACCTCGTCCTGCTGACGATGCCGGTCGACCCCAGCGGGTCGCTCTATGCGACGTGGTTCGGGCGCGACTCCTTCGACATCGACCAGGTCGTCGACGACATGGGCAACATGCCGGGTCCCCTCATCGACCGGGTCAACAAGCTCATGAAGCCGATGACCAACTACGTGACGACCAAGCGCAAGCTCTTCGAGCAGGTGCAGGCGGGCACGGCCGACCGGGTCGCCTACCAGGCGATGTCGAAGTGGGTGGCCGACAACCCGCCCTTCCCCGCCCGGGCGTTCCGCGAGTGGATCACGTGGATGTACAAGGAGTCGCGCCTCGTGCGCGGACGCATCGAGCTGCGCGGGCGGCGCGTCGACCTGCGCGACATCACCGCGAGCTGCCTCGTCGTCACCGCGGGGTCGGACCACATCGCCCCCCGCGAGACGACGACCCCCTTCCTCGCCGTCGTCGGCAGCGACGACGTCGAGCACCTCGCCCGACCCGGCGGCCACATCGGCCTCATGGCCGGGTCGAAGGCCAAGCGTGAGATCTGGCCGGAGATCGCCGCGTGGCTGGAGCCGAGGTCGCAGGAGGTGCCTCGCTTGGCGTAGTCCCGCGCACCCGCCCGTCCTCCCCGCCCGTCCCTCGTCCCCGACCGTCCCGCTGCCGCGCGCGACCCCGATCCGACCGCTGTCTCGAAGCAGGTGGCGCTCGCACGGATCGACTCCGGCGCAAGGCCTGACCGCGACCGGCAGCGCCGGTAATGTCCCTGCAACACCCCCGAGCATCACGAAGTAAGGAGTCACTATGTCCACTGGCGAGTCCCTGAAGGGTCGCGTCGCGATCGTCACCGGCGGCACCCGCGGCATCGGCGGCGCGATCAGCGAGTCGCTGGCCGCCCTCGGCGCGACCGTCGTCGCCACCTTCGCCGGCAACACCGAGAAGGCGAACCAGTTCCTCGAGCAGCTGAACTCGACTCACCCGGGCCCCAAGCACCAGGTCGTCCAGGCCGACGTCGCCAGCCCCGAGGCGAGCCGCAAGGCCGTCGAGGACGCTGTCGCCGAGCACGGCCGCGTCGACATCCTCGTCAACAACGCCGGCATCACCCGCGACAAGCTCGCCACGAAGCTGTCCGCCGAGGACTGGCAGGCCGTCATCGACACGAACCTGTCGGGCGCCTTCTACATGTCCCAGGCCGTGCTGCCGCACATGGTCGAGCGTGGCTCGGGCCGCATCGTCATGATGAGCTCGCTCAACGGCGAGATCGGCAACCTCGGCCAGGCCAACTACTCCGCGAGCAAGGCGGGCATGATCGGCCTGACGCGCACCCTCGCGCTCGAGGCCGCCTTCCAGCTCGGCCGCGCGGAGAAGCTCACGGACGACTCGATCGGCGTCACGGTCAACTGCGTGACCCCCGGCTACGTGCTCACCGAGATGGTCGCGGCCATGCCCGACAAGGTCCTCGACAAGCTCAAGAGCGTCATCCCGGTGCGTCGCCTCGCCCGCCCGGACGAGGTCGCCCGTCTCGTGGACTTCCTCGTCGCGGACGAGTCGTCCTTCATCACGGGCCAGACCGTCGGCATCAACGGCGGCCAGCACATGTGAGATCGGCACCCGCCGATCTCTGCTGCTCCATCCGATCCATCAGTTCATCGACCACCACTGCAGGAGGAACCATCATGTCCAACCCCGCCGACAAGGCGTTCTCTGCTGCCGAGGATGCGACGGCCCAGGCCGGTGCCGCGGTCGAGGAGACCGTCAACCGCATCCGCGAGATGAACGAGCGCATCATCGAGGGCAGCCGCGCCGCCGGCAACGCCTCCCTCGACGCCTACGAGAAGGCTCTGGAGAACCTCGTCCAGCTGCAGGAGCAGACGGCCGGCGCGAGCCAGCTCGACTGGGTCACCGCCCTCGCGCAGGCCCACGCCCGCTACGTGCAGGACGTCAGCAAGGCCTACACCAACGCGGCGCGCGAGCTGCTCAACGCGCCGATG
>JAVTVZ010000107.1:0-8633 GCA_032229625.1 Dermatophilaceae bacterium
GTCAGGCGGGTCAGGCGGGTCAGGCGGGTCAGGCGGGTCAGGCGGGTCAGGCGGGTCAGGCGAGTCAGGCGGGTCAGGCGGGTCAGGCGGGTCGGGCGGGTCAGGCGACGGCACCGTCGCCGGGCCGGGGCACGAGCTGGCGCAGGAGCTGTCGTTCCTGCTCGAGGGGGCGGTCTCGCGGGCCGGGCTCGAGGGCGACGACCGGCTCCTGCGCCGCGCCCGCGAGCTGGCCCTGCGGCTCGTCGCCGCACACGCGGCCGCCGCCACAACCGCCACTACAGCCGCTACCGCCACCGTCACCCCTACGGACACCGAGACGGACACCGAGACGGACAGCGACACCGACACCGACGCCACTGCCGTCACCGACGCGGACACCGGCGCACTCCCCGAGACCGACGAGGACAGCGAGACGCGCACGGACACCGACGCGGACAGCGCCGACGACGCGGGCCGCGGCTCCGACGCAGACAGCCAGGCGCCCTGCGACGCGACGTGGGCGCGGCAATGACCGCATCGACTCCCGCCTCGGTCCGGACGCGGCCGGCGACGACCGGGCTGCTGGGCAGCGTGTGCGTGCTGCTCGCCGCGACGCTGTGGGGCACGACCGGCTCGGCGGCCGCGCTCGCTCCGGGCGTCGGCCCGCTGGCCATCGGCGCGGCGGCGATGGGCATCGGCGGGCTCCTGCAGGCCGTCGCCGCCGGCCGGAGCCTGCGCCGACACGCCGCCGGGCTGCGCGCCCGGCGTGGGGTGCTCGTGCTGTCGGCGGTGATGGTCGCGATCTATCCGCTGGCCTTCTACAGCTCCATGCGTCTGGCGGGTGTCGCCGTCGGCACCGTCGTCTCCATCGGGTCCGCCCCCGCGGCGGCGGCGCTCATCGAGCGCGTCGCCGACGGCACGCCGCTGAGCCGGCGGTGGGCGCTGGGCGCGGCTCTGGGCGTCGGCGGTGTCGCGCTGCTGGCGGCCGGCCATCCGGGGGCGGCGGGCACGACGGCGAGCACCGGCCCGAGCGGGGGCGGCTACGCGCTCGGGATCGCGCTGGGTCTGGTGGCGGGTCTGACCTACGCGACCTACTCGTGGGGCGCGGGCACGCTCATGCGCTCGGGGGTGCCGACCCGGACGGCGATGGGTGCCGTCTTCGGGCTCGGGGGGCTGGCGCTCCTGCCGGTCCTCGCGGTCACCGGGGCACCGATCCTGGCCTCGGCGGGCAACCTCGCGGTGACGGGCTACCTCGCGGTCGCGCCGATGTGCCTGGGTTACGTGCTCTTCGGCCTGGGCCTGGCGCGGGTCGGCGCGAGCACCGCGACGACCCTCTCGCTCGTCGAGCCGGCGGTCGCGGCCGTGCTCGCGACGCTCCTGCTCGGCGAGAGCCTCACGGCCGCAGGGCTGCTGGGGATCGGCCTCATCGTCGCCGGCCTCGTCGTCACCACCACCTCCGGGCCGCCTCCGGGCGATCCGCAGCCGCGCGGCCCGCGCCCGCGACGACGGCCGAAAAAGTCGCCGGCCCGACCCTCTCAGCGGACGCGATCTGACCTGAAGCAGGTGCAGGGTGGGCTCGTCAGCCGGGCCGGTCACGGTCCGCGCACACCACCGAAGGAGCCCTCATGCCGCTCATGGTCCCGCCCGCCGTCCGCTCCGAGAGCGACGACCTCGTCGCCTATGTCGACCACCAGCTCCAGGCGATCCGCAACGCCGCCCACGGACTGACCGACGCCCAGGCCCGACTTACGCCGTGCACGAGCGCGCTGTCGGTGGGCGGCATCGTCAAGCACGCCACGTTCGTCGCCGACGGCTGGGGCCGCCGCCAGCAGGCCCAGGCCGCCGACGGCAGCACCGCCACGCCCGACCCGGAGACGTTCGCGGCGCAGGCCCGCGCCTTCATGAGCAGCTTCGCGCTGACCGACGACGAGACCTTCGAGGGGGCGCTCGCCGCCTTCGACGCCGCCCGCGAGCGACTGCTCGCCCAGCTGCGCAGCCTCGACCCCGACGAGCGGCTCTACGAGCCGGCGGCCCTCTGGGACGACCGGCCCGAGCCGTTGGAGACCACCGCGCGGTATGCCGTGTTGCACCAGATCGAGGAGTTCGCGCGGCACGCCGGGCACGCCGACATCCTCCGCGAGCAGGTCGACGGCGCGACCTCCGGCGGCCTCGACCTCGCCGTCACCGGCCGCCCGGGCAACCCCTACGTGCGGCCGTGGCAGCCGCCGGAGCAGGCGGACTGAGCCCCGGCACGCGAGAGCCGGAGCCGACCAGGTGCGGTCGGCCCCGGCTCCGCGCTCCAGCTCGGTGCGGCCCGGTGCGGCTCGGTGCGGCTCGGCGAGGCTCGCTCCAGCTCGGCGCGCCTCGCTGCCGCCCCGTGCGAGCCTCAGCTCGTCGCGGCGTAGGCCTCGTCGTCGACCATCGCGCCGCGGAACTGCGCGTTGTACAGCCGGGCGTAGGCGCCGTCGGCGGCGAGCAGCTCGTCGTGGGTGCCCTGCTCGACGATGCGGCCGGCCTCCATGACGAGGATGAGGTCGGCGTCGCGGATCGTCGAGAGGCGGTGCGCGATGACGAAGCTCGTGCGGTCGCTGCGCAGCGCCGTCATGGCCTGCTGCAGCAGCAGCTCCGTGCGGGTGTCGACCGAGCTCGTCGCCTCGTCGAGGATGAGCAGGCTCGGCTGCGAGAGCCACGCCCGCGCGATCGTGATGAGCTGCCGCTCGCCGGCCGAGATGTTGGTGCCGTCGTCGTCGATGACCGTGTCGTAGCCGTCGGGGAGGTGGCAGACGAAGCGGTCGACATACGTCGCCTCGGCGGCCGCGCGGATCTCCTCCTCCGTGGCGTCGGGGCGCCCGTAGGCGATGTTGTCGCGGATCGTGCCCTTGAAGAGCCACGCATCCTGCAGGACCATGCCGATCTCGTCGCGCAGCTCGTGGCGCGACAGGTCAGTGATGTCCATGCCGTCGAGGGTGATGCGCCCGCCGTCGAGCTCGTAGAACCGCATGATGAGGTTGACCAGGGTCGTCTTGCCGGCCCCCGTCGGGCCGACGATCGCGACGGTCTGGCCGGGCTCGGCGACGAGGCTCAGGTGCTCGATGAGCGGCTTGGCCGGGTCGTAGGCGAAGCTCACGTCGTCGAATTCGATGCGCCCGCACGCCCCCTCGATCTGCGGACCGGCGGCCTCGGGCACCTGCTCGTCGGCGTCGAGCAGCTCGAAGACCCGCTCGGCCGACGCGACGCCGGACTGCAGCAGGTTGGCCATCGAGGCGACCTGCGTCAGCGGCTGGGTGAACTGCCGGGAGTACTGGATGAACGCCTGCACGTCGCCCAGCGACAGGGCCCCCGTCGTCACGCGCAGGCCACCGACGACCGCGACCGCGACAAAGGAGAGGTTGCCGACGAAGAACATGATCGGCATGATCATGCCGCTGACGGCCTGGGCGCCGAAGCTGGCCTGCCGCAGCTGGGCGTTCGTCGCCTCGACGTCGGCGACGGTCTGCTCGCGCCGCCCGAAGACGGTGACGAGCTCGTGCCCGGTGAAGGCCTCCTCGATCTGCCCGTTGAGGGCGCCGGTGCGGTCCCACTGGGCGATGAAGAGCTTCTGGCTGCGCTTGGCGACCAGGCTCGTCACCCCGATGGACAGCGGGATCGCGATGAGCGCGACGAGCGTGAGCAGCGGGCTGATCCACAGCATGAGCCCGAGGATCGCCACGAGCGTGACCAGCGCGTTGAGCAGCTGCCCGAAGGTCTGCTGCATCGTCTGGCCGAGGTTGTCGATGTCGTTGGTGACGCGGCTGAGCAGGTCACCGCGGGGGCGGGTGTCGAAGTAGCTCAGTGGCAGCCGGTGCAGCTTGGCCTCGACGTCGCGGCGCAGCTCCCGCATCGCGTAGACGGACACGTGGTTGAAGATGCGGCCACCGACATACATCAGGACCGCGCCGGCGACATACACCGCGAGGACGATGAGCAGCACGCGCGCGAGCGCGTCGACGTCGATGCCGCGGCCCGGCACGACGTCCATGCCCGCGAGCATGTCGGCCATCGTCGCCTCACCGGAGGCGCGCAGCCCGGCGACGACCTGCTCCTTGGTCTGCCCGGCCGGCAGGTGAGCGCCGACGAAGCCGGCGAAGATGAGGTCGGTGCCGTGGCCGAGCAGCTTGGGGCCCATCGTCGTCAGCGCGACCGAGCAGATCGTCAGCAGGACGCCGCCGCCGAGCCAGTAGCGGAAGGGGGCCAGCCGCGCCCCGAGCCGCCGAAGGGAGGCGCGGAAATTCAGCGACTTCTCCGTCGGCATCGCCATGCCCGGGCCGCCGCCGGGGCCGCGCCGCGCGCCGGGCCCACCGGGGCCGCCGGGCCGGGCCGTCGACGCCGACGTCGACGTCGACGCCGGTGAGGTCACCGTGCTGCCGCGACCGGCGGGGGCGGGTCGCACGCTCGGGTTCGTCATGACGCACTCACGCTCATCTGGGACTCCACGATCTCCCGGTAGGTCTGGCAGTCGGCGAGCAGCTCCTCGTGCGCGCCCTGGCCGACGACCCGCCCGGACTCCAGCACGACGATCTGCTCGGCGTCGACGATCGTCGACACCCGTTGGGCGACGAGCACGACCGTCGCCTCGGCGGTCACGGGGCGCAGCGCGGCGCGCAGCCGCGCGTCGGTCGCCAGGTCCAGCGCCGAGAACGAGTCGTCGAAGATGTACAGCTCCGGCCGGGCCACGATCGCCCGCGCGATGCACAGCCGCTGCCGCTGCCCGCCGGAGACGTTCGTGCCGCCCTGGGTGATCGGCGCGTCGAGCCCGCCGTCCAGCGCCCGCACGAAGCCGGCGCCCTGGGCGATCTCGAGGGCCTGCCACAGCTGCTCGTCGGTCGCGTCCGGGTAGCCGTAGCGCAGATTGGTCGCGATCGTGCCGCTGAAGAGGTAGGGCCGCTGCGGCACGATGCCGACGCGCCGCCACAACTGCTCGGGCGCGATGTCGCGCACGTCGACCCCGTCGAGGCGGACCTGGCCGCCCGTGGCGTCGAAGAGCCGCGGCAGGAGGTTGACCAGCGTCGACTTGCCGGCGCCGGTGCTGCCGATGATCGCGGTCGTCGTGCCGGGCCGGGCGGTGAAGCTGACGTCCTGCAGCACCGGCGAGTCCGCGCCGGGGTAGGTGAACGACACGTCGACGAGCTCGACGGTGCCGCGCACGTCGCGCAGGGCGACGGGGTGGGTCGGCGGCACCACCGAGGACGCCGTGTCGAGCACCTCGCCGATGCGCTCGGCGGAGACCGAGGCCCGCGGGACCATCGTCGCGACCATCGTCGCCATCATCACCGACATGAGGATCTGGATCAGGTAGCTGATGTAGGCGAAGAGCGCCCCCACCTGCATCGCGCCGGAGTCGACGCGCTGGGCGCCGAACCACAGGACGGCGACCGAGGAGACATTCATGACGAGCATGACGATGGGGAACATCAGCACCATGAGGCGCCCGACGCCCAGCGTCGTGGCCGACAGGTCGTCGTTGGCGACGCCGAAGCGCGTGCGCTCCTGATCCTCCTGGACGAAGGCGCGGACCACGCGGATGCCGCTGATCTGCTCGCGCAGCACCCGGTTGACCGTGTCGAGCCGGGTCTGCATCACGCGGAAGAGCGGCACCATCTGCCGGATGACCAGCAGGATCGCGACGAGCAGCACGGGCACCGCGACCGCGACGAGCCACGACAGCCCGACGTCCTCGCGCAGCGCCATGATGACGCCGCCGACCATCGTGATCGGCGCCGAGACGAGCATGATCGCGCCCATGACGGTCAGCTGCTGGATCTGCTGGACGTCGTTGGTGTTGCGGGTGATCAGCGACGGCGCCCCGAAGAAGGCGAGCTCGCGCTGGGAGAAGCCCATGACGCGGCGGAAGATGTCGCGGCGCAGGTCGGCGCCCATGCTCATCGCCGCGTGTGCGCCGGCGCGCACGGCGCCGATCTGCGTGATCACCTGCAGCAGGCTGAAGCCGAGCATCCACACCGACACCGACCAGATGTGGGCGGTGTCGCCGCGGGCGACGCCGTTGTCGATGATGTCGGCGTTCAGGCTCGGCAGGACGAGCCCGGCGAGGTTGGCGACGAGCTGCAGCAGCAGGATCGTCACCAGCGTCGCCCTGTAGGGCGCGAGGTAGGTGCGTAACAGGCGACTCAGCACGTCGGCTCCTGGGCTGGCAGGTGGGCTGGCAGGTGGGCTGGCGGGTGGGCTGGCGAGGTCGGTCGGGGGCTGTCGGGCGCCGGCGCGGCCGGGGTCGCCGGCTCGCTCGGCGGTCGGTCGCCGGTGCGCAGCGCGCCGTGCAGCACGAGGTCGGTGACGGCCTCGGGGCTCAGCGGCGGGGCGTCGGCGACATGCCGGGCGGTGCCGCCGAAGCACAGGATGCGCAGGATCCGCACGAATTCCTCCGGCGGCAGCCGCAGCCGGTCGGCGTCGGGCTCGAAGAGCTCGACGAGCGCGGTGCGCCGGCAGCTCGGGCCGGGGATCTGCGCGGCCGGGTCGGGGCAGCCGGGGTGGGCGTGGTGCGCCGGCGGCCCCTTGATGCCCAGCGGCCCGAGCACGCCCAGCACCCCGTCGTACCGCTGCATGAGCAGGCGGGTCGCGGCCAGCGTGCGCTGCGCCAGCGGCAGGCTCGGGTCGATGGCGCTGATCGCGGAGCGCAGCGGCACCGGGCAGGCGACGGCCCCGATGACCGCGTCGGTGAGGGCGTCCTTGGTCTCGAAGGCGCGGAAGACGGTGCCCTCGGCGACGTCGGCGGCCCGGGCGATGTCGCGGGTGCTCGGCATCTCGTGGCGCTCACGCACGAGATCGAGCGTCACCTCCACGAGGTGCAACCGGCGATCCGGTGGGCTCAGGGGGCTGGCGCGACGCGATGACACGCCCGGAATCGTAAACTGAGTGAGCACTCACTCACAAATGGGTTTCTGCGCAACGGGCCCGTGATCGCCCCCCGCGGCCACAGTCACCCCGCCGCGCTCACGGGGCGTCGTCGAGCAGCGTCCGCACGAGATGATCGGCGGCCAGCTCGTGCCAGCGCCGGGCGTGCCGCAGCATGAAGTGCCCCGCCCGCGGGATGCGCTCCAGAGCGACGCCGATCCCGGCGGCCCGCGCGGCGACGACGAAATCCTCGGTCTCGCCGATCGGGCAGATGCGGTCCTGCACGCCGTGCACGAGGAGCACCCGGCGATCACGCAGCGGCTCGGGATCCTCCCCCGGCGGCAGCCACGGGGCGAGCCCGACGACGCTACGGACGAGGGGGTGGCCGGCCGCAGCCACCGCGGTCCGCCCGCCGAGCGAATGCCCGAGCAGCCCGACCGGCACGCCGGGCGCCACCTGCGCGAGGTCGTCGAGCGCGGCGCACAGCTCCCGCGCGGTCGAGCCGAGCCCCTCGTTCCATCCGTTGTGCCGATGCCGCACCCGCACGACCGCGATCCGGTCGCCCGAGCGGGCCCGGACCGCCGCGCCGAAGGGCAACATCCGCAGGTAGGGCGCGCCCCAGCGCCGCGCCTCCCGGAAGCCCTGCTCGGGGCCGCCGTGCAGCAGCAGGACGACGGCGTCGGAGGGGGTGTCGGTCGGCTCGAGCCGCAGGTGCGGGCGACCCAGCGGCGGCGGGGACGAGGGCGACGACTCGCGGGCCCCAGAGGAATCCGGGCAGGCAGCCACGTCGGCCGCTACACGCGGATGCGGTGGAAGCCGTCGTGCGAGCGGCTCGCCGTCGGCCCCCGCTGCCCCTGGTAATGCGACCCGCGGGTCGCGCTGCCGTACGGATGCTCCGCCGGGCTCTCGAGCCGGAAGAAGCACAGCTGGCCGATCTTCATGCCCGGCCACAGCTTGATCGGCAGCGTCGCGACGTTGCTCAGCTCGAGCGTCACGTGCCCGGAGAAGCCCGGGTCGACGAAGCCGGCCGTCGCGTGCGTCAGGAGCCCGAGCCGCCCGAGCGAGGACTTGCCCTCGACGCGGGCCGCGACGTCATCCGGCAGCGTGACGGTCTCGTAGGTCGACCCGAGCACGAACTCCCCCGGGTGCAGCACGAAGCACTCGTCGGGCTCGGTCTCGACGAGGCGGGTCAGCTCGGGCTGCTCCAGCGCAGGGTCGATGACCGCGTACTTGTGGTTGTCGAAGAGCCGGAAGTAGCGATCGAGGCGCACGTCGATGCTCGACGGCTGGATCATCGCCGGGTCGAAGGGGTCGAGTCGCACGCGGCCGGCGTCGACCTCGGCTCGGATATCGCGATCGGACAGCAGCACCGCGTCAGGTTATCGGCAACGGCGCGCGCCGCTCCCACCGTGACCGCCGCAGCGCAGCGGTGATCCGCCCCGACCCCGGGCGGAAGACGAATCCGATTGTCCGCCAAGGGAATCGACCCATACCGAGAATTTGCACTTCGCGGGCTCAGGCCGAGGCACCCAGGGCCGACAGGAGCTTCGCGAGCGCAGGGCGACGTGCGGCGTCCAAGGCGTCCGGCGCCGGAGGGGGCGCCGGTCGTCCTGGTGGCCGCACCCGACCTCGCGGGGGGACTCGCCGCCGGATTCCCAACCGAGAAGGACCGCTCGCGATGACCGCACCTGCCTCGCCGATCTCCCACGCCCCGGACGCCCCGGGCACCCCCTCCCGCACGACCCGCACGACCCGCACGACCCGCACGA
>JAVTVZ010000107.1:8733-10157 GCA_032229625.1 Dermatophilaceae bacterium
CCCGCACGACCCGCACGACCCGCACGACCCGCACGATGCTCTCGGCCCTCTGCGCGGCCGGCCTGGCCCTGCCCGTGGTCGCCGCGTCCCCGGCCGCCGCCCAGAGCGCCCCCCGAGTCACGACCACCGCCACCGCCACCAGCACCGCCACCAGCACTGCCACCAGCACCGGGACCGCAGCCCCGGCCGCCCGCCCGGCGGCGATGGAGGCCGTCATCTCCCGATCGCTGTCGGCCGGCGCGCGCAGCCAGTATCTCGGGGCGGGCCTGTCCGGCCAGGTCGTCGACGCCGGCACGGGCGAGACGATCTGGTCCCAGCGCACCTCCGTCAGCCGCATGCCCGCCTCGACGCAGAAGGTCGTCACGGCCTACGTCACCCTGCGCAGCCTGCACCCCAACGCCCAGATCATCACCAAGACCGTGCAGTCCCAGGCCAACCCGGGCAACCTGTATGTCGTGGGCGCCGGCGACCCGACGCTGAGCACCGCCCGGCTGCGCAGCCTCGCCGACCGGACCGCCGCGGCCCTGAGCGCACAGGGCCGCACCCAGGTCGACCTCTACCTCGACGACACGGTCTTCCCGCGGCCCTCGCTCGCGCAGGGGTGGAAGTCCGGCTATCTCAGCAGCGACGTGCAGCTCGTGCGGGGCCTGACGGTCGCCGGCTACCGCGGCTCGGACGGCACGCTCGCCGCCGGCAAGATCGTCAAGGCGCAGCTGGCCACCCGCGGCATCACGGTCGGCGCGGTCGGCCGCGGCAGCGCGCCGGAGGCGCGGGACACCCTCGCCGAGAGCTGGTCGCCGCGGATCCGCTCGATCCTGGCCTCGATGCTCAACTACAGCAACAACGACTACGCCGAATACCTGCTGCGCCTCTCCGCGCAGCGCGCCGGGCAGCCGACGACGTGGAACGGCGCCCTCGCCCACGCCCGCAGCACCCTGGCCGCCGGCGACATCCCCACCGCCGGGTATGTCGCGCGCGACGGCTCGGGCCTGTCGCGTAGCAACCGGATGCCGGTGCGCACCCTCGTCGCGCTCGTCGCCGCGATGCACGACAACCCCTCGGATCGGGCCATCGTCTTCGCGTGGGGCGCGATGCCCCGCTCGGGCCAGACGGGCACGCTGCGCGGGCGCTACAAGGCGACGGCGCAGCGCTGCGCGGTCGGCAAGGTCGTCGCCAAGACCGGCACGCTCAACGACGTCGTCGGCCTCGCCGGGGTCGCCCGCGGCGTCGACGGCCGCGACCGGATCTTCGCCTTCCTGGAGAACGGCAACCGCAAGACCGCCGCCGTCCGCAACGCCGTCGACACCCTCGCCACGACCGCCGTCGGCTGCCGGCTCTGAGGCTCGCGCGCCGGCCACGACCCCACGCGGGGGCGTGGCCGGCGGCCCGCTCGGGTCGGGTAGACTGCCGGTCACGTCCTTCGC
>JAVTVZ010000108.1:0-10135 GCA_032229625.1 Dermatophilaceae bacterium
CCGCGGTCGAGGTCGGCCAGGGCGGTGGCGACGACGTCGTCGGCGTCGAGCCAGGCGACCTCCGGCAGCCGCGACATGTCCATCCGGGCGCGCTCGTGGAACTCGGTGTGCGTGAAGCCCGGGCAGACCGCCGTGACGTGCACGCCGTGCGGCGCGAGCTCGACGGCCAGCCCTTGGGAGAAGGTCGTGACCCACGCCTTGGCGGCCGAATACGTGCCCATCGCGGTGAAGCCGGCGACGGAGGAGACGGTGAGGATCGCCCCCGCCCGCTCCCCCGCGCGCAGGGCGGGCCGCCGGCCGGCCCGGGCCACCATCGCGCGCGCCGCCGCGTGGGTCAGGACGAGGACGGCGCGACACATGACGTCGAGCGCACGCTCCTCGTCGGCGATGTCGCTGTCGAGGAAGCCTGTGGCCAGGCCGAACCCGGCGTTGTTGACGAGCAGATCGACGGCGCCGACGCCGCTGTCGGCATCGACGACGTCGGCGTCTCCTGTGCCTGCGGCGGCTCGTGTGCTCGCGAGTCGATCGGCGACGACCTGGAGCTGCGCCCGGTCGGCGAGGTCGGCGACGAGCACCTCGACGCGCACGTCGCAGGTCTGGCGCAGGTCCGCCGCGAGCTCCTCGAGCCGGTCGCGGCCGCGCGCGACGAGCACCAGATCGTGGCCCTGCGCGGCGAGGCGGCGGGCGAACTGCGCGCCGAGTCCGGCGCTGGCGCCGGTGACGAGTGCGGTGGTCATGCCCGCCAGCGTAGGAGCGCGCAGGAGCGCGTCAGGGCACGGCTCGGCACGCACAGGCTCGGCACGCGCGGGGGCGCGGCGTGGGCCGGGCGCCGCGCCGCCCGACACGGCCCCGCGCACGACCCCGCGCACGACCCCTGCGCGTTCCGAGGCGGCGCCGACCTCGCCGCGCCTCCTGCCAGCACTTTTGCGCGACCTTGCGCAAAACTCGAGGAGTGTCCGCGACGGGGCCCACAGCGTGCGTGGGCAGGAGTAAGTTCCGGGTCGCTAAATGGATTCAGGGATCCGGCCGCGGGGAGGACCCGCACGGGCTGGGTCGACGACGACAAGGACGACGTGCGCGCGGGACGGCCGCGCATGCTCGCGGCATCGGCCGCGGCATGGTGGCCGCTCGGGGGTGGGCCGTCCGGCATGGGCCACACGCCCGACAGCTCCAGGCAGCCGCCGCACCGCACACCGCGCGGCGACCCACCCGGGCCCAGCGCCGCAGCACGCGCGCCGGGCGCCTCCTCCCAGGGGACAGACATGACTCAATCCGCCACGATCGTGCGGCAGAAACCGCTGATGGACATGCGGCAGATCCTGCTCATGAACTTCGGCTTCTTCGGCATCCAATATTCCTTCGGCATGCAGCAGACCGCGGTCAACCCGATCTACCAGATGCTCGGGGCCAACCCGCACGACCTGCCGATCCTCAACCTCGCCGGACCGATCACGGGCCTTTTCATCCAGCCGCTCATCGGGGCGATGTCCGACCGGACGTGGTCCGATCGCTGGGGTCGGCGCAAGCCGTTCTTCCTCATCGGCGCCATCGGCTGCTCGATCTGCCTCTTCCTCTTCCCGTTCGTCACCGCCGTGTGGATGGCCGTGCTGCTGCTGTGGCTGCTCGACGCGAGCAACAACACGGCGATGGAGCCCTACCGCGCGTTCATCGCCGACAAGCTGCCGCCGAGCCAGCTCGCCAAGGGCTTCCTCGCGCAGTCCTTCTTCACCGGCTTCGGCATCACGCTGGCCAACATCTCGCTCTTCGTCTTCAAGCAGCTCATCGAGGGCGCGACGAGCGCCGGGATCCCCTACTGGGTCGTCGGTGCCTTCATGCTCGGCGCGGTGTGCTCCATCAGCTCGGTGCTCATCTCGGTGCTCACCACCCCCGAGATCCCGCCGTCGCCGCAGGAGCTCAAGGCCCTGCGTGAGCAGCCCCGCGGCGCCGGTCACGCCCTGCACGAGATCTGGGAAGCGATCGTCGACATGCCCGGCGAGCTGCGCAAGCTGGCCCTGGTCTACCTCTTCCAGTGGTACGGCATGGCCGTCTACTGGCAATTCGTCTCCGGCTCGATCGCTTTGTCGGTCTGGGGCACGACGGACACCGAATCCGCCGCCTACAAGGACGCGGTCTCCTGGGTCGGCCTGGTCAACGGCTGGTACAACATCGTGACGTTCAGCGTCGCGTTCTTCCTCGTCGCCCTCGCCCGCAAGCGCGGCGCGAAGATGGTGCACGCCGGTGCGCTGCTGTTGGCCGCCGTCGGCCTGGTGATCTTCGCCAACATCAGCAATCAGTATCTGCTGTTCGTCCCGATCATCGGTCTGGGCATCGCGTGGGCCTCGATCATGGGTGTCCCCTACATCATGATCGTGCGCATGATCCCCTCGACCCGCTACGGCGTCTACATGGGCATCGTCAACATGATGATCGTCATCCCGATGCTCATCGAGAGCCTGTCCTTCGGCTGGATCGTCACCCATGTGCTCGGCGACAACGCCTCGCACGCGATCATGTTCGCCGGTGTCATGCTCGGCCTCGCGGCCCTGACGATGCTGTGGATCAAGGAGCCGCCGATCGTCCGCGACGTCGACGACGTCACCGCCATGCCCGTCGCCGGCGGACACTGAGCGGGGGCCTGATCACATGTCGATGAAGGACTATCGCGTCGTCGTCGTCGGGACCGACGGCTCACCGCTGGCCGCACCCACCGTCGCCCGCGCCGCGTGGATCGCCGCCCGCGACGAGGCCGACCTCGTCATCGTCTGCGTCTGGTCGGAGCTCTCGCGCCGCGACGACGCCAAGGCGATGGCGCACCTGGGCGGTGACGCCCGGATCGGTGAGGTGCTCGGCCGGCAGTCGGCCAGCCAGGCTGTCGCCGAGGCCGTCGCCGTCGCCCAGGAGCACGGGGCGACGATCTCTGCGGCCCTCATGGCCCAGGGCGAGCCCGCCACCGTGCTCGTCCAACTCGCCCTGGAGCGCAAGGCCGACCTGCTCGTCGTCGGCGCCATCCAGGACACGAGCGTCACCGGCCGCCTCCTGGGCACCGTCGCCGGCGACGTCGTGCGCAAGGCCCCGTGCGACGTGCTCATCGTGCGCCCCGAGGAGCTCGCCGTGCTCACCGGCGCGATCCCGGTCATCACGCCGCCGGAGAGCTGACCTGCCGCACCCGTCGGCGAGGACGAGGCCCGCAGGACCGATCGGTCCCGCGGGCCTCGTCGCGTCCGAGCCTGGCCCCCTCCCGCCGCAGCGATGCCTGTCGGAGGTCGCGCCTAGGGTGTGGCGGGTGAGGATCGCGACGTGGAACTGCAACTCCATCCGGAGCCGGATCGACCGGGCCGTGGCCCTGCTCGAGCGGCACGACCTGGACGTGTTGGCCCTGCAGGAGACCAAGTGCCGGGACGACCAGTTCCCGCGGGAGCGCTTCGAGGCGGCGGGGTATGAGGTCGCCTGCCACGGGCTCAACCAGTGGAACGGTGTCGCGATCGTCTCGCGGGTCGGGCTGACCGACGTGCAGATCGGCTTCGCGGGGATGCCCACCTGGGGTGAGCCGGAGCCGGTCGCCGAGGCCCGCGCGCTCGGCGCGACCTGCGGCGGCGTGCGGATCTGGTCGCTCTACGTGCCCAACGGCCGCGAGCTCGGGCACCCGCACCTGGCCTACAAGCTCGACTGGCTCGCCGCCCTCGCCGACGCCGGTCGCGCCGGGCTGACCGCCGACCCCGACGCGCAGATCGTGCTCGTCGGCGACTGGAACGTCGCGCCCCGCGACGAGGACGTGTGGTCGCCGCAGTTCTACGAGGGCCGCACCCACACCTCGCCGCCGGAGCGGGCGGCCTTCGCCGCGGTGCTCGACGCGGGCTTCGCCGACGTGGTGCGGCCGCTGGCGCCCGGGCCGGGCGTCTACACCTACTGGGACTACACGCAGCTGCGTTTCCCCAAGCGTCAGGGCATGCGCATCGACTTCACCCTCGCCTCGCCCGCGCTCGCCGCGCGCGTCACCGGGGCACTCATCGACCGCGAGGAGCGCAAGGGCAAGGGCGCCAGCGACCACGCGCCCGTGCTGCTGCAACTCGACGGGCCGGCGCCCGCGGACTGGCTGTAGCCGGCCCGGCCCCGCGGACGGGAGGGGCGGGAGCGGCGGGATCGGCGGGATCGGCGGGCGGGACCGGGAGAGGCTACGGCGGGCTGCCCCGGGCGCGGCGGGTGCGGGGCGACGGCACGGTCGTCGCAGGCGGCGGGCATGTGAACATCTCGTGAGGTCGACGTGAGCGGCGCGGGAGACCGCGTTCTTACCGTGGGGATACCCGGGGCGAGACCCCCACGAGGGTCGAGGACCCACCGCTCGAGAGGAACCGTCATGACCGCCCGCCGCCATCCCTTCGCCGTCGCTGCCGCGGCGACGCTGACCTTCGGGGCGCTCTCGGGATTGCTCGGCGGCTGCGCGGCCGGCCCGAGCGACTACGCCGCTCCCACCGTCACCCGCACCGTCTCCGCCTCCGCACCCGGCGGGTCCGGGCTCAGCAGCTCCTCCGCCGCCCCGACGCACGGGCCCGCCGCGTCGCACGGCGGCACGAGCGGCGCGCCCGGCGGCGGCGCGTCTACCGGCGGCGCGTCCAGCGGCGGTACGAGGGGCGGTACGAGCGATGCGTCCCCGGGCGGTGACACCCCGGGCACCTCGTTCACGGCCTTCGGCAGGCGCACGCCGTGGCGCGCGGTCGTCGCCGACGGTGTGCTCACCACCGAGGGGCCCTCGGCCGGGGAGCACACCGTGGCAGTGACGCGATCGGCCTTCAGCCGCGGCGTCGAATTCACCGGCACCGAGACCACCGCCGGGGCCCACGAGCCGGTCTCGCTCGTCATCACCTCCGACACCTGCCGCGACGGCCAGGGCCAGGACACGGGCATGACCGCGGTGCTCACGGTCGGCAACCACCAGCTGCGCGGCTGCGCGGTCGCCGGGGCCATCCCGCACGCCGACACCTGAGCCCCTCGCGCGGGCTCGGGGCTCCGCCCGCACCTGTTGCGCAGCGCTCGACACCCGCGCCCGCACGTGCGCGGACACCGACCTCGGCATCCGCGTCGGCACCCGGCATGGACAGCCCCCGGAAGCCGATAGCGTGCCAGGCGTGATCAGACGCGCCACGACCGCCGACGTGCCCGACATCCTGCGCCACGTGCAGGCCCTCGCCGACTATCAAGGCCACCGGGAAGAGGCCGTGGCGAGCGCCACGTCGCTCGGCGAGGCGCTCTTCCCGCCGAGCGGACACGCCCGGGTCTTCGCGCACGTCGCCGACGTCGACGGCGAGATCGTCGGGATCGCCGTGTGGTTCACGACCTACTCGACATGGACCGGGCGGCACGGCGTCTGGCTCGAGGACCTGCACGTCGACCCCGGGCACCGCGGCACCGGCACCGGTCTGGCGCTGCTGCGCGCCCTCGCGGCCGAATGCGCACAGGCCGGATACCCGCGGTTGGAATGGCACGTGGCCCGGTGGAACGAGCCGTCGATCGCCTTCTACGAATCCCTCGGCGCGGTCGACCTGCACGAGCAGCGCACCTATCGGCTCGCCGGCGACGCCCTGCACGCCCTCGCCGGTGCCGCGGAGGCGATCGCATGAGCACCGCGCCCTCCCCCGAGCGTGGCACCGTCGACACCGACCGGGGCCGGCGCGGGCCGACCCGGGGGGCGCGGCCCGAGGCAGCCCTGCCGATCGCGCTGTCGATCGCCGGCAGCGACCCCTCCGGCGGCGCGGGCATCCAGGCGGACCTGAAGACGTTCAGCGCGCTGGGCGCCTACGGCACCTGCGTCCTCACCGCCCTGACGGCCCAGAGCACCCGCGGCGTCACCGGGGTGCACGTCGTGCCGACGGACTTCGTGCAGGCCCAGCTCGACACCCTCGTCGCCGACGTGAGGATCGACGCCGTCAAGATCGGCATGCTGGCGACCGCGCAGCTCGCGCACACGGTCGAGGACTTCCTGCGCGGCCTGCCCGCCGCCCCGGACCGCCCGTATGTCGTGCTCGACCCGGTCATGGTGGCGACCAGCGGCGACCGGCTGCTCGACGAGGACGCGGTCGCAGCCATCCGCCGGCTCATGCCGCTCGTCGACCTCGTGACGCCCAACCTGCCCGAGGCCGCCGTGCTGCTCGACACCGACCCGGCCGCCGACCTCGACGGCCTGCAGGCCCAGGCGCTGGCGCTGCTCGACGCGGGCGCGGTGCGGGTGCTCGCCAAGGGCGGCCACGGCGTGCAGGACGCGACCGACGTGCTCGCCGACGGCAGCGGCTCGCAGCCGCGCGTCACCGTCTACCGCGGCACGAGGATCGACACCGACAACACCCACGGCACCGGCTGCACCCTCAGCTCCGCGCTCGCCGCGCTGCGGCCCCAGCGCGAGTCGTGGGACGAGACGGTCCGCGACGCGAAGGACTGGCTGACCGGCGCCCTCCGGGCCGCCGACACCCTGCATGTCGGGTCCGGTCACGGGCCCGTCCACCACTTCCACGAGCTCTGGAGGCAGCGATGACGACCGGCGACACGACGGCACAGACGACAGGAGCGACGGCCGCGACGGCGACGGCGACGGCCGCGGCGGGAGCGGCGCAGCGGTTCAGCGACGCGGCATGGCAGCTCATCGCGCCGATCCGCGCGGCGATCGACGAGCTGCCCTTCGTCACCGGGCTGCGCGACGGCACGCTGCCGACGGAGAAGTTCGGCTACTACATGACCCAGGACGCGCTCTACCTCGCCGACTACGGCCGGGCGCTGGCCGCATGCGCGGCGCAGGCCGGTGACCCCGACGACCTCGTCTTCTGGGCCGAGTCGGCCCGCCAGACCGTCGTCGTCGAGCGCGAGCTGCACGCCGCGCACGTGCAGCGGGGGCTGACCGACCTCGGGGATCCGTCGCCGACGTGCACGGCCTACACCTCCTACCTGCTCGCGCTGTCGACGCGGGGCTGCTATCCGGCGCTGGCGGCGGGGGTGCTGCCGTGCTTCTGGATCTACGACGACGTGGGCACGCGGCTGCGCGCGGCGGTCGGCGACCTGGCCGGGCACCCCTACGGCGACTGGATCGCCGCCTACGGCGACCCGGAGTTCGCCGCGGCGACCCGTCGTGCGCGCGACGTCGTCGACCGACTCGCGGCTGACGCCGACGAGGCGACGGTCACGGCGATGACAGCGGCCTTCGCGCGGGCCGCGCAATACGAGTGGATGTTCTGGGACGCGGCCTGGCGGGTCGAGGGCTGGCCGATCGGGCCCTGAGCCCCGCGCCGGCGCGGCCCGGTCGAAGGCGCCGCGCCTCCCCGCCGACAAGCCGCGGGCTACACGCGCGTTGCCTCAGGCGCGTGGACGCACCGATGGACGTGCCGACACGCCGGTGATCACCAGCGTGTCCGTTCGCCGACACGTTCGCCGAGGCGCGCGAGTCGCCGCGCCACACCTCAAGACCCACACCGCCGACGCGTGCGGGGGCGCGCGTCAGCGGTCGTGGCGCAGCCCGAGGCCGACGGCGGCGACGGCGCCGACCAGGGCGCACACGGCCGCGCCGGCGAAGACCGACTGCACCTGCACGACACCGGCGTCGAGCAGCGCCTGGGCGTCGAGGGTGTCGGGCATCGCGGCGACGTGCTCGTAGAAGCGACGCAGCCCCCAGGCGGTGAGCAGCGCGAGCCCGACGACCATGCCGACCATGCGGGCGACGACGATGAGCGCGCTCGCGACGCCGTGTTCGTCCTCGTGGACGTCGTCGAGCACCCCCGCGTTGACCGGCGCGATCGCCAGGCCGAGCCCGAAACCGACCGCGACGAGCACGAGCGTCGTCGGCACGGCCTGGGCCAGCGAGCCACGCTCCCACGTCGTCATCGCCGCCAGACCGCCGGCGGCGAGCAGCAGGCCGAGGCCCGCGATGAGGCCGTTGCCGAGGCGCCGCACGAGCACCCCGCCCAGGAGGGCCCCGACCGGCAGCGCGAGCAGGAAGCGCACGAGCACGAGCGCCGCCTGCGTCTGGGAGTCCGTCAGCGTCAGACGCGCCAGGACGGGCACGTCGACGACGACCGCGACCAGTGCCGCGCCGACCGCCAGGCTCGTCGCCAGCCCCGCCGCGACCCGCCGGGTCAGCAGCCCCCGCGGCACGAGCGGCGCCGGCGTGCGGCGGTGCCACCACGCCCCGACGGCCAGCGCGAGCGCCCCGACGGGCAACAGCACGACGCCCCAGGGCCCGACGACCTCCCGCTCCGGATCGGCGGAGGCGAAGGTGAGGATCAGCGCGCCGAGCGCGGTCGCCATGAGCAGCGCGCCGGGCAGGTCGACGCGGCGCAGCACCTGCCGACCCGCCGCCAGTTGCGCGACGAGCCAGCCTCCGAGCAGCACCAGCGCGACCACGCCGATGGGCGTCGCGAGCCGCCCGCCGGTGCCGAACGGCACGAACGGCAGGCCCCACGTCACGTCCTCGACGAGCTGCAGCGGCGCCACCAGCGCCAGCGCCAGCGCCGCGAGACCGACGCCGAGCAGCGCAGCCCGCACGACGCCACCACCCCGGACCGCACCGCCACGGAGTTCACCGCCTCGGACTGCACCCCTGTGATCCGCTCCGCCGTGATCCACTCCGCGGTGATCCGCTCCGCCGTGATCCACTCCGCGGTGATCCACTGCGCGCCGCGGGTCGGCGTCCCGCTCGGGTGTCGCGCGGGCGTCAGGCCGGTCGGGCGTGCGCCGCCCGGCGACGACGAGGGCGGCGGCGAGCACAGCGGCGAGCACGACGTTGAGCCAGAAGATCCCGCGCCACCCCGACACCGCGAGGACGAGCGCCCCGAGCAGCGGGCCGAGCACGCTGCCGACCTCCTGCACGGCGCCGACGACCCCGAGCGGCACCCCGCGCCGGTGCGGCGGCCACAGGTCCGCGACGAGCGCCAGCGTCGCGGGCACGAGCCCGCCGCCGCCGACGCCCTGCACGACCCGGCCGGCGACGAGCACCGACAGGTCGACCGCGAGGGCGGTGACGGCCGAGCCGACGACGAAGAGCGCGAGACACCACAGCAGCACCCGGCGCCGCGGCACGAAGTCCGACAGCCGCCCGATGAGCGGCAGCACCGCGACATACCCGAGCAGGAATCCGCTGATGACCGGGGTGGCCTTCTGCAGGTCGTCGATGCTCAGCCCGACGCCGGTCATCATGTCCGGCAGGGCGAGCACGACGACGTAGGTGTCGGCCGCCGCGAGCGCGACCGCGAGCGCCGCGATCGTCAGCAGCCCGCGCGAGCCGGCCGCGGCCTGGGCGGACCGCGGGCCGGCGCCGGGCGCCGCGCGGGTGGACCCGGGAGTGGCCGGCTCGGTCACGACGGCGCCTTGATGGTGACGGGCTCGCCGTACTTGTCGAAGACGACGTCGTAGCTGGAGGTGGCGCCGGGGAAGAACGGCCCGGTGATCGAGGCCTTGCGCAGCACCCCGTCGGGGTCGGTGAGGCCGTAGCTGACCTGGTAGGTGCCCGAGACGTCGCCGGTGTTGAGGATCGAGGCGACCTTGTCGCCGGCGATGGTGCCGGAGATCGTGCGCAGCACCTCCTGGCCCTCGCGCTTGGCGCCGGAGTCGACGGGATCCTTCGTGTGCGTGATCAGCGACGTCAGCCCGGTCTGGGGTGAGAGCAGCTGCGCCGGGCTCGGCACGCCCCACGACGCCGGGTCGGTCTTGATGTGCTTGGGGGTGAAGGGCAGCTTGAGCCACAGGTCGGGGCCGATGGCGACGGCGTCGACCTTGGCCCCGACGCCCTTCATGCGGGCGTCGAGC
This sequence comes from Dermatophilaceae bacterium, assembly GCA_032229625.1. Lineage (GTDB taxonomy): Bacteria > Actinomycetota > Actinomycetes > Actinomycetales > Dermatophilaceae > Kineosphaera. The sequence goes on from JAVTVZ010000108.1 coordinate 9,781, forward strand.
ACGCCCGCGAAGGCCGGGGTGTGGGTGCCGACGCCGTCGAGTCCGAGGATGCCCTCGGCGGCCTCGGGCACGTCGCGGGAGGTGACGAGCAGGTGCACGGACGTCGCCTGGTCCGCCTGCTGCTTGGCGGTCGCCAGGCGCTGCGCCGCGGTCGGCTCCTGCGGGTCGGGGGCGGCCGGGTCCGAGCTGCACGCGGTGGTCGCCATGGTCATGGCCGTCGCGAGCAGCACCGCTGCGGTCAGGGCGGTGGGTCGACGCATGCCTTCGACGGTACCTGCACACACCCGCCGATGACGCCCGCGCCGCGGGGAGCAGCGCCCTCTGCGCGCCCTCTCACCGCCCTCTCAGCGCCCTC
>JAVTVZ010000109.1:0-4808 GCA_032229625.1 Dermatophilaceae bacterium
CGGTCGGCATCGCGCAGGTCGAGGATGAGCGCGCGCCCGTACAGGGCGTCCTGGTAGGCCCCACGCGGCGAGATCGTCTCCCGACCGGCGGCGGGCCCATCGACCGGCGCGCCCGACGCGCCCGGCGCGACCGGCGCGACCGGCGCCGCGTCGAAGAGGTCGATCTGCCAGCGCGCCTGGCTCCGCGTGCGGATCAGCGCGGCGGCGAGGTCGAAGCGCGTGTGATCGCGCCGCCTGTCATCGAGGCGCCTGTCATCGAGACGACCGTCATCGAACCGCGTGGTGGTGGTGCTCATCTGGGAGTGCTCTCTTCTGCGCCGTCGGCGGCGCGGGCTGGTCGGTCCGGGCGGGATCAGGCCGGACGACAACAGCCGGTGGCAGCGCACGAGGCGGCGACCGGAGCAGGTCCGGCCACACGCATTCGAGGCGGCAAGAAGGTCACGCCATGACAGTACGGCCGCGCGATACCTCATGTGAAGTGATGCCATCCCTAATCTCACATTATGAATCGCCGCCTCACCCGCATCGCTCCCCGACCCGACCCGCACCGCCACGACGCCCCCGCCCACCGGCCCCACTCCCGCTCAGGGTCGCGCTCGCAGTCGAGCGTCGCGGCAATCACCGCGACCCGCTGCGCTCAGCTCGACACAGAACGGGGGGCTGGGGGCGGCCCTGCCCTGACCACGGCCCTCCGCGCCCCCGCCAAGCGCCCCGCGGCCGGCTGTGCGGATTCGGCGACACGGGCGACGCGCCGGCGTGACGTGCTGGACATACGGGCTGTTTAGCGTTGCCGGGCATGACGAAGACCGCTGCAGCGCCGAAGGCTTCGGCCTCGCCCGCCCCCGGCGCCCGCGGGGCCAGGCGCCGGCTCGGGGTCGAGGAGGAGTTCCACCTCGTCGACACCGCCACCCGGCGCCTGGCCCCGCGGGCGCCGGAGCTGCTCGACCGCCTCGACGGCGCGACCTACGTCGCGGAGATGCAGCGCTGCGTCGTCGAGATCAACTCCGACGTCGTCGACGACCTCGCCGGGCTGCGCGTCGAGCTCCTGCGCCGCCGCGGCGTCCTCGTGCGCGCCGCCGGCGAGCTGGGGCTGTCGATCGTCGCCGCGGGCGCCGTGCCGCTGGCCGTGCCCGCCGAGCTCGACCTCACCGAGGCGCCGCGCTATCGCCGGATGCTCGCCGACTACCAGTTGCTGGCCCGCGAGCAGCTCATCTGCGGCACCCAGGTGCATGTCGACGTCGCGGACCGGGACGAGGCGGTCGCCGTCGCGAGCCGGGTCGCGCCGTCCCTGCCGACGCTGCTCGCGCTGTCGGCGAGCTCGCCGTATTCGCACGACGGCACCGACACCGGCTATGCGAGCTCGCGCACCCTGGTCTGGCAGCGGTGGCCCACGACGGGCCTGGGCTCGCGCGCGACGACCGCGGCCGAATACGACGCTCTCATCGGCGAACTCCTCGCGACCGGCGTCATCACCGACCCCGGGATGATCTATTTCGACGTGCGCCCCTCGAGCCGCGCGAGCACCGTCGAGCTGCGCATCTGCGACAGCTGCCCGAGCGTCGACACGATCCTGCTCGTCGCCGGCCTCTTCCGCGCACTCGTATGTCGTGAGGCCCGCGAGCACGCCCACGGCCGCCCGCCCCTGGACTTCCCCGCCGCGGTCGGCCGGGCCGCGGTGTGGCGCGCGGCCCGCTCGGGCCTGGAGGAGGACCTCGTCGACATCGCGGCGGGCACGCACCGCCGCGCGTCGGAGGTCGTGCACGGGCTCGTGGACTCGCTGCGGGCGGACCTGGAGGCCAACGGGGACTGGGAGACGGTGTCGGCGTTGACGGATTCGGTGCTGTTGGCGGGCAGTTCGGCGAGCCGGCAGCGCCGGGCGCACCGCCGCCGCGGCACGCTGACCGACGTCGTCGACCTGCTCATCGCGGAGACCGCCGGCAGCCGCCCGGCCGTGCCTGCGGGCCCGCGGGCGATGTTCCTGGGCTATGAGCCGCGCCCCGGCGGGCCGGGGCAGCCGCCGCGACCGGTCGAGCACGACGAGGCGATCGACGTCGACGGGCAGGCGACGCCGCGCTACGCGCCGATCCTGGCCGTCCTGGAGAGGCTCGGCCCGAGCTCGCTGCGGCACCGGGAGTCGCGCATCGAGGACCTCCAGCGCGCCGACGGCGTGACGTTCTCGGTGACCGGTCAGCAGGGCAGTCGGGTGCTGCCGCTGGATCTGGTGCCGCGCGTCGTCGAGGCGCACGACTGGGCGCGCATCACGGCGGGCGCGGCGCAGCGCTCGATCGCCCTGGACTGCTTCCTGCGCGACGTCTACGGGGCGCAGCAGATCGTCGCCGACGGCGTCGTGCCAGGGGAGATCCTCGACCGGGCGCCGGGCTATCGCTCGTCGGGCATGATCGCGGGCCGCGGCGTGCGCGCCCACATCAACGGCCTCGACCTCGTGCGCGACGGCGACGGCCGCTGGTGCGTCATCGAGGACAACCTGCGGATCCCCAGCGGGATCGCCTACGCGATCTGGCACCGCTCGCTGATCCGGCGGTTCCTGCCCGAGATCGAGGCGCCGCCCGGGTTGCTGGAGGTCGACACGGTGCCCGAGCAGCTGCGCGCGACGCTGACGGCGGCGGCGCCACCGCGGGCCGGCGACGAACCGGGCCTGGCGGTGCTCACCGAGGGCGTCGAGAACTCGGCGTATGCCGAGCACCGGCTGCTCGCCGAGCGGATGGGGGTGCCGCTGGTGACCCCCGAGGACCTGAGCGTGCAGCACGCGCAGCTGCTGCGCCACGGCAGCCGCGGCACCGACCCGATCCACGTGCTGTATGCCCGCATGGACGAGGACATGCTGCTGTCGTCGACGGGCCACGACGGGCTGCCGCTGCGCGCCGGGATCATCGAGGCGCTGCACCGCGGGCAGTTGAGCATCGCCAACGCCTTCGGCAACGGCGTCGCCGACGACAAGGCCGTCTACGCCTATGTGCCGGCGATGATCGACTACTACCTGGGTGAGACGCCGATCCTGGCGAACGTGCCGACGTTCGTGTGCGCCGAGCGCGACCAGCGCGATCACGTGCTGACCCACCTGGACGAGCTCGTCACCAAGCCGATCGACGGCTACGGCGGATCGGGCGTGCTCATCGGGCCGGACGCCAGCGACGCTGAGCTGGCGGCCCGCCGCGAAGAGCTGGAGCGGCACCCGGAGCAGTTCATCGCTCAGCAGGTGGTGGCGCTGTCGACGCATCCGACGTTCGACGGGTCGGCCTTCCGGCCGCACCACATCGACCTGCGGACCTTCGTGCATCTGCGGCACCGCGGCCGCGACCGGCGCCCGGAGGCGGTCGTCATGCCGGCGGCGTTGACCCGCGTCGGGGCGGCGGGCAGCAAGATCGTCAACTCCTCCGCCGGCGGCGGCGGCAAGGACACGTGGATTCTCGGCGCGGCCAAGGAGATCACCAACTGATGTGTGGGATCTGTGGTGAGGTCCGCTTCGACTCCGGCCTGGCGGACACCGGCGCCGTCGCGGCGATGACGCGGGCGCTGGCGCCGCGCGGGCCGGACGGCGAGGGCGTCTTCGCGCGCGGGCCGGTGGCCCTGGGGCATCGGCGGCTGGCGATCATCGACCTGTCGGTGCGCGGCGCCCAGCCGATGGTCGACCCCGACCTGGGCCTGGCGCTCGTCTTCAACGGCTGCATCTACAACTACCGGCAGCTGCGGCGCGAGCTGATCGACGCGGGCTACCGCTTCTTCTCCGACGCGGACAGCGAGGTCGTGCTCAAGGCGTTCCACCGCTGGGGGACGGGGTGTTTCGCACGGTTCGCCGGGATGTTCGCCGTCGGGGTCGTCGATCTGGACTCCGGGCGCACGACCCTAGCGCGGGACCGACTCGGCATCAAACCACTGTATATCGCACAGGACAGTGTGAAATTGCGCTTCGCCTCGTCGGTCCAGTCGCTGCTCGCCGGCGGCGGGATCGACACCGACATCGACCGGATCGCACTCCACCACTACCTGTCGTTCCACTCCGTGGTGCCCGCGCCGCGCACGATGCTCACCGGGGTGCGCAAGCTGCCCGCGGCGACCGTGCGGGTCGTCGAGCCGGACGGGTCGAGCCGCGACACGACCTACTGGGAGCCGAGTTTCGCGCGCGACGCCCAGCGCGCCCACTGGTCGCCGCGGGACTGGCAGGAGGCGCTGCTGGCGAGCCTGGCCGAGTCCGTGCGGCGCCGGATGGTCGCCGACGTGCCGGTCGGAGTGCTGCTGTCGGGCGGCTTCGACTCCAGCGCGATCGTCGCGCTCCTGGCCCGGGAGGGGCAGCGCGACCTGGCGACGTTCAGCATCGGCTTCGACGCCGCGGGCGGTGAGAGCGGCGACGAATACGCCTACTCCGACCTCGTCGCACGGGAGTTCGGCACGGATCATCACCGTCTGCACGTCGACACCGCGGCGCTCGTGCCGGCGGTGCCGGCGGCGATCGCGGCGATGAGCGAGCCGATGATCTCACACGATTGTGTGGCGTTCTACCTGTTGAGTCAGCAGGTCGCGCGGCACGTCAAGGTCGTGCAGTCCGGGCAGGGCGCCGACGAGGTGCTCGCCGGATACGACTGGTATCCGCCGCTCGCGGACGTCCCGGCCGCCGACGTGACCGCGCACTACGCGCGGGTCTTCTTCGACCGCGGCCACCGCGAGATCGACGCGCTGGTCTCCCCCGACTACGCGCTGGTCACCGACCCCAGCCTCGACCTCGTCGCGGCGCACCACCGTCACACCCTGACCGCGCCGCGCGGCGGCGAGCGCGAGGCCCTCGACGCGGC
>JAVTVZ010000109.1:4908-9901 GCA_032229625.1 Dermatophilaceae bacterium
GTGGACGACGGCTATCCGCGGGCGGTGCAGCGGCCTCTGCAGGTCTCGGGCACGGCGGTCGCGCTCGGGCGGGCCCGCGACGTACGGCTGCCGGTCGAGGGCCCGATCACCAAGGTCGTCTACTCCCCCGACGGCCGCTGGCTGGCGTGTCAGCTCTCGCCGCATGCGGGGGTCCGCGCGCAGGTGTGGGCGGTGACGACCGATCCGGCCGATCCGCGGGCGCTGTGGATCGACGGCGGCGAGGGCGGCAGCCGCGAGCTCGTCGGCTGGGACGGCGCCCGGGTCGCCGTGACCGTCGAGGGTGAGGACGGGTATGGCGAGTCGCGGCTCATCGACCCGCTCGACGGGCACGTGCAGGTCGTGGATCGGCGCGCCGACGCCCGGCTCATCGACGCGTGGGACGGTCGCGCGCTCGTGCGGGTCGGGCCGCGCACCGACCGGCACCTGCTGCTGCTGCGCGGCGGCCCGGCGAGCAGTGGCGCGGAGGGGGACGAGGTGCGCCTCGGTGACCCGGACCCGGGCTCGCTGACCGACCCGGGCGTCATCCTCGACGACCACCGGCCCCGCCGCACCCCCGACGGGCGCACGTGGCCGCCGGCGTCGGGCGCGGCGGCCCGCGCGGGTGTCCTCGACGGATATGTGCGGGTCATCGTGCGCACGGACACCGGCGCGGATCGGCTGCGGCTGGACCAGCTGACGATCACCCCGAGCGGCGCGTGGCGCCGGGTGCTGGCGGCCCGGGTCGACGCGGACCTCGACGAGTTCGCGGTGAGCGCCGACGGCAGCCGCGCGGCGCTGCTGTGGAACGTCGCGGGCGGGGTGAGCAGCCTGCAGGTCCTCGAACTGCTCGACGGCACGCTGCACGACCCGATCACGCTGCCCGCGGCCGTGGCGTCGGGGCTGTCGTTGCGCGCCGACGGGCGGGTGCTGGCCCTGACCGTCGAGGGCCCGGGCCGCCACCGCGGGGTGGCGCTGACGTCGCTGACGGCGTGGGGTCCCGGCGGCGGTCGTGACGCGCAGGACGACGCTCGCCGCTGGACGCTCATCGACCCGGTGCCTCAGCTGCCGGACACCGTCCACCCGGAGCGGGAGACGCTGCGCGCCCACGACGGGCTGGAGTTGTCGGGCTGGCTGTACCGCGCGCCGGGTGCGCACGGTCCAGGGCCGGCGCTCGTCTACTTCCACGGGGGCCCGGAGGCGCAGGCCCGGCCGGAGTTCAGCGACGTCTTCGGGCCGCTGCTGGCTCGCGGGGTGTCGGTCTTCGCGCCGAACGTGCGCGGCTCGGCCGGGTCGGGGCGCGCGTTCTGGCACGCCGACGATCACGCGAGACGCTGGGACGGCATCCGCGACGCCGTCGACGTCATCGACCACCTCCTGGCCCGCGGGATCGCCGCGCCGGGCCGGGTCGCGGTCGCGGGCCGCTCCTACGGCGGCTACCTGACCAACGCGCTCCTCGCCTTCCACCCCGGACACGCCGTCTGCGGCGTCGCGATCTGCGGCATGAGCGACCTGCACGCCTTCCACCGCGAGACCGAACCGTGGATCGGGCGCGCCTCCTACTCCAAATACGGCCACCCCGAACGCGACGCGCAACTCCTGACGGACCTGTCCCCGATCCACCGCGCCGCCGACGTGCGCGTGCCCATGCTCTTCATCCACGGCGCGAACGACACCAACGTCCCCGTCGGCGAATCCCCCCGCATGGCAGCCGCGCTGCGCCACGCCGGCTCGCACGCCGAGACGCTCATCGTGCCCGGCGAAGGCCACGACTTCACCCGCCCCGACCACCGCGCGCTCCTGGCGACCCGCCTCGCCGACTTCGTCACCGCGCACCTGCCACCCCCGTAGCCGGATCGGCGGCGGCCGAGGCCGCGCACTCGATGTGCGGCGCAGCTCTGTCGCCTCCCCGGCCCCGCGGCCTACCCTGGCGGACATGTGCCGCAACATCCGTCAACTCCACAACTTCGAGCCCCCCGCGACCGACGCCGAGATCCACGCGGCCGCGACACAGTTCGTCCGCAAGGTCGGCGGCGGCGCCCCCAGCAAGGCCAACGAGGCCGCCTACGCCCGCGCGATCGAGGAGATCAGCACCACCGTCGACCGGCTGCTCGGCGAACTCGTCACGAGCGCCGCCCCCAAGGACCGGGAGGTCGAGGCCGCCAAGGCCCGCGCCCGCTCGGCCGAACGCTACGGCCGCCCCGCCTGAGCGCCACGCCCGCAACGACACGACGGCTGCCCGCCTCCCCTACGAGGGAGACGGGCGGCCGCGTGCCACAGCGTGCCGCCAGGGGCCGGACTCACACCGACATGGCCTGCCCGCCGGGCCGATGGGTGAGCCGGTAGACGGGCACGTCGTACCGGGCTCGCGCGCGCTCGACGCTGTCGTCGGGCAGCCACGCGGTCTGGCTGTCGGGGTGGGTGACGATGACGATGGCGTCGGGCTGGAATCCCTCGACCGCCTCCGCGAGGGTCTCGCCCACGTCGAAGCCGCCGACGACGCCGCCCGCGCGGTAGCCGCGCTCGGCGAGCGCCCCGAGGATGTCCTCGAGCCGACGCCGGGCCGCCTCCCGCGTGGCCTCGTCGATGAAGACGGCCCCGGCGGTCAGCGCCGTGCCCGTGTCGACGGGGTTGGCCGGCACGGTCACGTAGAAGGACGCATCATCCCCGGCGTGAATGCGGTCGACCTCCTCGATGAGCTCGGCGGAGGCGACGTCGGCGTTGGCCAGGACGAGCACGCGCTGCGCGCCGGCGGCCGGGACGGCCTCACCGCCGGAGTAGCCCTTGCGGGTGCGCACGACGCCGAAGAAGATCACGAGCAGCAGCGCCCACGACGCCAGGCCGAGAGTGATCTGCGACTGCGCCTCGGGGTCGAACGCCATGAGCACGAGCACCGCGATCATGGCCGCGATCGCCACGAACGTCAGATAGGGAAACGCCCACATCTTCACGACCATGCCGTCGGTGCCGTGGCGTCGTCGCAGGATGTATTGGCTGACGGCGATGAGGATGTAGACGAAGAGGATCACCGCGCCGGAGCTGTTGAGCAGGAAGAGGAACACCGTCTTCGGTGAGATGTAGGCCGCGATGACGCACAGGAATCCGACGACCGTCGAGGCAAGGATCGCCCACATCGGCACGCCCTTGTCCGTCGTCCGCAGCAGCATCTGCGGGGCCTCGCGGCGCCCGGCGAGGACGAAGAGCATGCGGCTCGCGGTGTAGAGCCCCGAATTCAGGCACGACAGCACGGCGGTCAGCACGACCGCGTTCATGACGTGATCGGCATACGGCAGGCCCATCGCCTTGAACGCCGTGACGTAGGGCGAGTCGCCGAGCTCGGTGTTGTTCCACGGCATGATCGTCACGAGCAGGAAGATCGAGCCGACGTAGAAGATGCCGATGCGCCACACGACAGAATTGACGGCCTTGGTGACACCCCGCACCGGGTCGTGCGACTCGGCGGCCGCGACGGTCGCGATCTCCGCGCCGACCATCGAGAAGATGACGACGACCATGCTCTGGAAGAGCACCTGCGGGCCGAACGGCATGAATCCGCCGTGCGCCGTGAGGTTGGAGAAGTCCATCGAGCGCCCCGGCCACAGCCCCAGGACGAACGCCGCGCCGAGGATGAGGAACAGGATGATCGTGACGACCTTGATGCCGGCGAACCAGTATTCGAATTCGCCGTAGCTGCTCACCGAGAAGAGGTTCGTCGCGGTCATGAGCGCCATGAGCACGAACGCGAAGATCCACAGCGGCACGCCGGGCATCCAATACTGCAGCAGCTTCGCACCGGCGACGGCCTCGAAGCCGACGACGATGACCCAGAAATACCAGTAGAGCCACGCGACGGAGAATCCCGCCCAGTTGCCCAGCGCCTGCCGCGCGTAGTCGGCGAACGAGCCGGTGCTCGGGTGCGCCGCCGCCATCTCACCGAGCATGCGCATGACCAGGATGATCAGCGCGCCCGTGAGCGCGTAGGTGAGGAACGCCGCCGGGCCGACCTTGCCGATGACGGCGCCGGAGCCGACGAAGAGGCCGGCGCCGATGACGCCGCCGATGGCGATCATGGTCAGGTGCCGCTGCTTGAGGCCGGCGTGGAGTTCAGGGGCCGCCATGCGTGCCTCCCAGAGAAGTCGGGCCGGTGGATCACACGTGATCCACCGGGAGGGGGTGGAGAGCACGGTCGGCGCGGGCGCGCTGCGTGCACAGGACTGCGTGGGATCACCGGTGACCGTCCGCCTCCGGGAGCAACCCCACACAGCCCTGGGCGCACAGTAGGGGCCGCGACCGTGCGACCGGAAGGGGTCGGCGCCGACGAAACACGACCGTGACGCCCGCGCCCGCCCCGATGTCGGCCCGATGACGGCTCGCGGTCAGCACGATGACGGCTCCTGCACGGAACGCCCCCTGGTCGTCGAGCGTCGAATTCGCATGGGCCGGTTGGGGAGAGCGTGCGTGGTCGGAGGACTCATGGTGACGTTGGCAGCGTGTGGCGGCAGCCCCGGAGCGGGCGATTCGTCGGGATCGGCCGCTCCCCCGGCGACCTCGGGGCCGACCCCGACCGGCACCTCGGGGTCGGGCACGGCACCCACCACCGGGCCGACGTCCGGTCCGACCTCCGCCTCGACCTACCTGCCGATCCCGGAGCCGGAGCTGACGATCCCGGCCACGCGCCTGGGCCGCCTCGAGCGCCGCACGGGGATCGTCGGCGCCGGGGTCGAGGCCGGCTGCCGGATGCTCACCCCCGACGACGGCGGCGCGGCGCTGCAGCTGCTCGTCGGCGACGCGCGGGTCGTCGACGGGACCCGGGTGACGGTCGAGGGATACCGCAACGAGTCGATCATGACGACCTGCCAGCAGGGCGTGCCCTTCACCGTCACCAAGGTCGTCGCCGCGACCCCGGCCCGCTGACAGGTCACATCGAGCGGGCACGCGTCGGGTCACATCGAGCGGGCACGCGTCGGGTCACATCGAGCGGGCACGCGTCGGGTCA
>JAVTVZ010000109.1:10001-10100 GCA_032229625.1 Dermatophilaceae bacterium
CACCGACCGGGCACGCGAACGGGCCGCTCACCCACGGGGTGAGCGGCCCGTCGCCGTGGGCCGGTCAGCGCGTCGTGGTCGGATTCACGGTGGTGGTCG
>JAVTVZ010000110.1:0-10098 GCA_032229625.1 Dermatophilaceae bacterium
CCCGAGCGCCGCGAGCAGCACATCGACGGCATCAACCGCTTCCGCAACATCTAGCGCGCGGTCCGCCGCAGCACCCTCGGCGGGTCGGGCCTGATGCCCGACCCGCCGGGCTCTGCCCGCACTCTCCGGTGGCGTCGCAGCGAGCCGCTGCAGCGGACGAATCCGGGCGCGGGCGTGCCTCATCGGTCGAACCCGCAGGCCGATGGGCAGGTGTGCCCTCACGTCCCCTGCCGCGCGCGGTCAGTCGTCGCTCGTTCCTGGCCGGGTCGCTGGCCGGCGGTGGCCTCGTCGCCTTCGGGCTGTCCGGGTGCTCCGGGGAGTCGCAGGCGTCCGGGAGCCCCACGCCCGGGCCCGGACCCGAGACCCTGACGCCGGTGGCGCTCGGCCCCTCCTGGGCGGCCCAGCCCGTCACGCGCGGTGGCCTGTCGTGCCTGGCCAGCCAGGACGGCGAGACGATCCGGCTGCATACGACCAGCGGCGACGCGACCTTCTGGTCCGGCGTCAACCTCGGCAGCACGACCCCGGGCCACTCCCCCGGCGAGCTCGCGATCAGCGCCGAGCAGTACCGCCGCTGGTTCACGATGATGCGCGACGCCGGGGTGCGGGTGCTGCGGATCTACACGATCCACCAGCCGCACATGTATGCCGAGCTCAAGGCCCACAACGAGGCCAACCTCGACCATCCGCTCTACCTCGTGCACGGCATCTACCTGCCCGACGAGTCCTACATCGACACCCACGACCTCTTCGCCCGCGCCTCGACGCAGGCGATGATCGACGAGGTCCGCGACGCCAGCGCCGCCGTCCACGGCACCCTGACGCGCGCCCCGCGACGCGGGCGCGCCTCGGGCACGTGGACCGCGGACGTCTCACCGTGGGTCGCCGCGTGGATCGTCGGCGTCGAGTGGGACCCGATCGCCACGGCCGCCTCGGACGCCGAGAACGCCGCGCGGCCCGGGCACCGGGGCCGCTACTTCTCCTCGACGCCCGACGCGAGCCCGACCGAGCGGTGGGTCGCGGCGCGGATGGACGAGCTGGCGACGCTCGAGGCCGGGCACGGGCTCTCGGTGCCGCTGGCGATGGTCAACTGGCCGACCGCGGACCCGCTGACGCACCCCGCCGAGCCGCTGGGCCGGGAGGACATGGTCGGGGTCGACGCCAACCACATCGTCGCCTCGGACGCGTGGCCCGGCGGGCGCTTCGCGAGCTACCACGCCTACCCCTACTACCCCGACTTCCAGCGCATCGAGCCCGAGTACACCCGGACCGGCGACGCCTACCGGGCCTACCTGCTCGACCTGAAGAAGCACCACGCGGGGATGCCGATGCTCGTCACCGAGTTCGGCGTGCCGTCGTCGCTGGGCGCGGCGCACCTGGGCACGAACGGGCGCGACCAGGGGCATCACACCGAGCCGCAGGCGATGGAGATGAACTCCGCGATGCTGCGCATGTTCAAGGAGATCGGTCTGGGCGGCGGGATGCTCTTCGCATGGACCGACGAGTGGTTCAAGTTCACGTGGAACACGCTGCCGCGCCACGAGGTCGTCGACGCCGAGCGGCGGGCGCTGTGGCACGACGTGCTGACGAACGAGCAGTTCTTCGGGATGATCGCCCACGATCCTGTGCGCTCCGGGGTGCGCGTCGTGCACGAATCGCGCACCGGCATCGCCCAGATCGGCCTCGATCACGACGCCTCGTGGGTGCACCTGACGCTGGCCTACGCCGGCGCCGTCACCACGCCCGTGACGATCGGCTTCGACATCGTCCCCGGCGCGGGGCTGGCGATCGCCCAGCTCGGCCCCGACACCCGGTATGACGTGCTGGTGCGCCTCGACCCCGCCGCGGGCACCGCCACGACCCTCATCCGCGGCACGCTCGACCCGGTGCTGCTCGACGGGCTGCCGGCCGCGTCGCGGCCCACACCCCAGGCCGACGGCTGGACGCTGCAGCGGATGACGCTCAACCGGCCCTACCCGGCTCGCGGGCGCTACCCCGCGCGGGCCGCCGAGCTGCTCGACATCGGCAACCTCATCCGCGCCCAGGACGCCCGTGCCCTCGCCGGCACGAGCGGCGACACGCTCTCGACGTGGGGCGTCAGCGGCGCCGGCGAGGACGGCCTGAGCCGGCTGCAGCTGCGGATGCCGTGGGGGCTGCTCGCGCTCGGCGACCCCTCGTCGCACACCGCCGTCGTGCCCGTCGAGGGTCTGCCGACGCCCGCCCGGGTCGAGGCGATCCACGCCACGGTCGTCGGCGGCATCGCGACCGCGACCACCCCCGTCGGATTCGACATCGGCTGGGACGAGTGGAATCAGGCGCGCTACACCGAGCGCGTCAAGACCGGCGTCAACGGCTTCGCCGCAGCCCTGGCCGCGACCTCGACCTTCTGAGGGCACCTCACCGCCATGACCCGCCCGGACGGCGCCGATCCCGCGCCTGCCAGCAGCTCGTATGCCAGTGTCGCCGGTCCGCCATCGCCGCCGACCCGTGGGCGGGCCACGCGACGACGTGGGGGCGCGTGCCGTCGAAGCTCTGCTGACACCCCGGGCACAGGTAGGTGCGGGGCTCGCGCGCGCCGGCGACCCGGCGCACCTGCCACGCACCGTCGGGATGACTCTCGGTGCGCGTCAGCCCGCCGAGGGCGCGCTCGATGCTCAGCGACGTCGGCTCGCGGCGACGGCGATTGGCTCGGGGCATGGGCGCATTGTCCCAGCGCTGCCCGTCCCCCGGACGCGACCACAGCCCGCACCCGGGGCCCGACCACGGACCGCGCCCGCGGGTGGCCGCCGTGCCGGTATCCTTCGTGGCTGGTAGACAGTTCGCGTGGCCTGGCAGCGCGAGCGCCCGCAGGGCGGGCGCACGAGCCGACGCCGACCGGCGTCGCCGGCCGGAGCACGAGACCTGACCCAGCGTTCGACACCGCCGGCCCCCGTGGGGCCGGCACCACCGGCCATCGCAGCGACGAGCTCGACGGGCCGAGGGCGCGTCGGGCGGGACGACCGGATCGACGAGCCAGGAGCAGCACGTGAGCAGCCCGAATCCCCCGTTGAGCCGGCGGCGATTCCTGCGTGACTCCGCACTCGTCGTCGGCTCGGTCGGCGGCGCCGCGGCACTCGCGGGCTGTTCGGGCGAGCCGAGCCCCCAGAGCACTGCGACGACCTTCCCCACGATGCCGCGCCCGGTGGAGTCGACGACCGCGGCCCCGCGGGATTCGTGGGCGCCGCGCCCCCGCACGGTGGGCGCGCTGCGCTGCGTGGCCGAGCAGGTCAACGAGCGGCTCGTGCTGCACACCGACGGTGGCGACGTGACCTTCTGGAGCGGGGTGACGCTGAGCGCGTCGACCCCCGGTCACGTCGGCGACGCCCGCTCGGCGAGCCGGGCGGACTACCGGCGCTGGCTGCCGCTCATGGCCTCCCTCGGCGTGCGGGTCGTGCGCCTGGCCGGGCTGCACGGCGCGGTCTTCTACGAGGAGCTGCTGCGCTACAACACCGCCAACCCGGCCGCGCCGATCTACCTCATCCAGGGCATCGAGGTCATCGACCCCGGCGCGCTGCCCGCGACCGGCCTGGCCGATCCGGCGGTGACCCGCCAGGCGCGCGCCCAGATGCTCGCGACGAGCGCCGCCGTGCACGGCGACCTGCAGCGGCGCGCGGGCACCGCGCCGGTCACCGGCACGTGGGCCGCCGACGTCTCACCGTGGACGATCGCCTACGTCCTCGGCGGCACCTGGCAGCCGATCGTCCTGACCCGCACCGATGCCGCCGGGGCGAGCGCGACTGCGTCGCCGGACGGCGCGACCGGGCGATACCTGCGCGCGACGAGCGACGCGACGCCCTCGGAGCGCTGGTGCGCGGCCCGCCTCGACGAGCTCGCCACCGACCTCGCGCGGCGCGGCACGAGCGTGCCGCTGGCGGTCGGCGCGACCCCCGAGATCGACCCGCTGCCGCACCCGCAGGAGCCGGACCCGGCGGGCGACCGGGTGAGCCTCGACGCGCGTCACATCGAGACGACCGACGCGTGGCCGGGCGGGCGCTTCGCGGCGTACGACGCCTACCCCTACCGGCCGCTCTTCCTCTTCCACGAGCCGGAGCTGCAGGGCGACGACCCCTACCGGGCCTATCTGCAGGCGCTGCGCACGGCCTTCGCGGGGATGCCGCTCTTCCTGACATCCTACGGCGTGACGAGCGCGCTGGGCTCGGGCGGCAACGGCGCCCGCGGGCGCGACCAGGGCCACCACACCGAGCCGGAGATGATGCGGCTCAACGCCGAGTCGCTGAGCATGTTCGCCTCGCTCGGGCTGACGGGTGCGACCCTGACCGCCTGGGCCGACGACTGGTCGGCCTCGACGTGGAACACCGCGGAGCGTTATGCGCTCGTCACGCCCCAGCGGCGCGCGCTCTACCACGACCCGCTCACCTCCGACCAGTGGCACGGCCTGATCGCACACGATCCTGTGCGGGCCGGCGACCGGGTCGTCCACGAGTCGTCGGCCGACATGATGTCGCGCGTCACCTTCGACTACGACGCGTCGTGGGCCTATTTCACGCTGTATTTCGGCGGCCGGGTCACCTCCCCGGTCGAGATCGGCTTCGACATCCTCGGCGGGGCGGGGCTGCGCTTCCCCGGCGGCAGCGGCGAGCCGATCTTCGACGTCGCGATCCGCATGGTGCCGACGATGAGCACGACCGTCGTCTTCATCCGCTCCGGCCTCGACCCGATCCGCCTCGACGGGCTGCCTCGGGGCTGGTGGCCCTCCCCGGCGCGCGGCGGGTGGAACGGCGAGCAACTGCTGCTCAATCGCAGCTACCTCGTGCCGGGCACGACCACGCCGGTCTCGCCGCAGTTCCTCGACATCGGCACACTCGTGCTCGGCTCCTGGTGGGACGAGCAGGCCGACGACTACAACTCCCTCGCCACGTGGCACCTCGCGCGCGCCTCGTCCAGCGACCCGGCGATCCTGCGCTTCCGCATCCCGTGGTCGATGCTCGCGATGGCCGACCCCTCGGACCGGCAGGTGCTCGTGCCGACCACGGTGCGCCCGTCGCTGGTGCCGGCCCGCACGGTCAACGTGACGATCGAGTCGAGCACCCCGGGCAGCCCCATCACGTTCCCGGTGTCGATGCCCCGGTGGAGCACCGCCCCCTACACCGAGCGTGTGAAGTCCGGCGCGCAGACCTTCGCGGCCACGCTGCGCGACGTCACCCGGCTGCAGCCGCCGAGCCTGACGTCGCCGACGACCGGCAGCCCCTCGAGCGCGACCGCGACGAGCACGACGAGCACGACAGCGACGAGCAGGTCGGCGACGACCACCTCCTGAGCCGGCCACCCGGGCTGCGCCCACCATCGCGCGCAGCCCGGGCAGCGGCTCGCCTCAGGCGCCCGCGGAGCTGTAGGTGTGGAAGCCGCGCCCGGTCTTGCGACCCAGGTAGCCGGCCTTGACCAGGTGCTCCAGCAGCGGCGCGGGGCTCAGGCTGCGCTCGCGGAATTCGAGGTAGAGCTCGCGCTGGATGGCCAGCGCCGTGTCGAGCCCGATGACGTCGAGCAGCTCGAAGGGCCCCATCGGCAGGCCGCAGCCGTATTTCATCGCGATGTCGATGTCGTCGGCGCTGGCGTAGTTGGACTCCAGCATCTTGACCGCGTCGTTGAGGTAGGGGAAGAGCAGCGCGTTGACGATGAAGCCCGAGCGGTCGCCGGTCTGCACCGCGCGCTTGCCGATCGCCGCGCACAGCGCGAGGGCCGTGGCGGTCGTCTCGCGCGACGTCGAGACCGTCGAGACGACCTCGACGAGGTCGACCTCCTGCGGCGGCGCGAAGAAGTGCATGCCGATGACGTCCTGCGGGCGCTGCGTCGCGGCGGCGCACTCGACGACCGGCAGCGCGGCCGTCGTCGTCGCCAGGACCGTGCCGGGCCGGCAGACCTCGTCGAGGTTCTCGAACATCGCCTGCTTGGCGGCCAGGTCCTCGGCGATGGCCTCGATGACGATCGAGCACTGCGCGAGATCCTCCAGACGCCCGCTCGTGCTCACCCGCGCGAGCACGTCGTCGCGCACCTGCGGCTCGATGCGACCCCGCTGGACGGCCTTGTGCAGGCCCTTGGCGAGCTCGGCGGCGACCTCCGCCCGGCGCCGCTCGTTGCGGGCCACGAGCCGCACCTGCAGGCCGGCGGTGGCGAGCACCTCGGCGATGCCCAGGGCCATCGCCCCGGCCCCGACGACGCCGATCGTGCCCAGGTCGGCGCCGGCGACCTGCGGCTCCTGCTCCGCCGGGGTCAACGCGTCGGGGGCCAGGCGCCCCGATCCCGGCTTCTCGTAGGTGAAGAAGCCGCGCCCGGTCTTGCGGCCGAGCATCCCGGCGGTGATGAGCTGCTTGAGCAGCGGCACCGGTGCGTGCAGGCGGTCGCGACCCTCTTTGTACATCGTGTCGAGCACGGCGTAGGAGGTGTCGAGCCCGATGAGGTCGAGCAGCGCGAGCGGGCCCATCGGATAGCCGCAGCCGACGACCATCGCCGCGTCGATGTCCTCGCGGGCGGCGTAGCTGCTGTCGTACATCGACACCGCGTGGTTGAGGTATCCCAGCAGCAGCGCGTTGGCGATGAAGCCCGCCCGGTCACCGACGACGACCGGCCGCTTGCCGAGCCGCTCGGCCAGCGCGCTGACGGCCTCGACGACGTCGTCCGCGGCCACGACCGTGCGGATGACCTCGACGAGCTTGAGGACCGTCGCGGGGTTGAAGAAGTGCATGCCGACGACGCGCTTGGGGTCCTTGGTCGACGTCGCGATGTCGGTGACGGACAGGCTCGAGGTGTTGGTGGCCAGGATCGCGTCCGCGCGGGCGTGCCGGTCGAGGGCGGCGAAGATGTCGCGCTTGAGGTCGAGTCGCTCCGGCACCGCCTCGAGGACGAGGTCGACGCTCGCGACGGAGGCGAGGTCGTGGGAGAAGGTCACCCGGGCGAGCAGCTCCTCGCGCTCGTCGGCGCCGAGTTTGCCCCGGTCGAGCGCCCGCTGCGTGGATCCCTCGAGGAAACCCCGGCCGCGGGTGACGGCCTCGGGCGTCACGTCGATCCCGATGACCTGTAGGCCGTGCCTGGCGAAGACCTCGACGATGCCTGCGCCCATGGTTCCCAGGCCGATGACGGCCACTGTCTCGATATCGCGTGCCATGAGCGGCGAGTCTGCCATTCGCGCCGCGCTCCCGTCAGCGACGTGCGCCGTGGCGGACGCGGTGTTGCGTCGGCGACTAGCCTGTGCGGGTGCGTCTCGTCATCGCCACCTGCAGCGTGGACTACCTCGGTCGGCTCACCGCCCATCTGCCCCTCGCGGACCGGCTCCTGCTCGTCAAGGCCGACGGGTCGGTGCTCGTGCACAGCGACGGCGGCTCCTACAAGCCGCTGAACTGGATGTCGCCGCCGTGCCGGATGACGCTCGAGGAGCCGACGCCCGTCGAGGCCGCCGAGGGCGTCACGGCCGTCTGGGTCGTGCGGGCGGGCAGCGGGCGGGCCTCCGCCCGAGCCGCGACGACACCGGCCGACGAGTTGCGGATCCGGATCCACCAGGTGCATCACGACTCCCAGCACGACCTCGGCGTCGACCCCGGGCTCGTCAAGGACGGCGTCGAGGCGCACCTGCAGGCGCTGCTCGCCGAGCACATCACGACCCTGGGGGCGGGCTATGCCCTCGTGCGCCGCGAATACATGACCGCGATCGGGCCGGTCGACATCCTGTGCCGCGACGGCGACGGCCAGCACGTCGCCGTCGAGATCAAGCGCCGCGGCGAGATCGACGGCGTCGAGCAGCTGACGCGCTATCTCGAGCTGCTCAACCGCGACCCGCACCTGACCCACTCCGGGCCCGTGCAGGGCGTCTTCGCCGCGCAGGAGATCAAGCCGCAGGCGCGCACCCTGGCCGGCGACCGCGGGATCCGCTGCGTGACCCTGGACTACGAGGCCCTGCGCGGCGCGGACGACCCGATGCAGCGCCTCTTCTGAGGCCGACGCTCTCGGCGCGTTCTGCCACACTCGACCCTGCGTCCGGCGCGACCAGCGCCGATCCCGCGACGCCCACCCGCGCGGCACGACCGCGCCGACCCTCCAGGAGGCCCTGTGCCCAGCCCCGTCGTCGCCGTCGCCGCCCCGGGCCGTGAGCCGGTCGACGCGGCGCTGGAGGTCGCCGCGGCCGGCGGCAACGCCGTCGACGCCGCCGTCACGGCGATCATCGTCGCCACGGTCACCGAGCCGGGCATCGTCAGCCCGATGGGCGGGGCGTTCGTCAACATCTGGGTGCCGGGGCAGGAGCCCCTCGTCATCGACGGCAACGTCGAGATGCCGGGACGCGGGCGCGATCCGGAGGCGTTCGGGCGCGGTTTCACCGAGATCTTCATCGACTTCTACGGCGGGCTGACCCTCTACGCGGGGCACGGATCGGTCGCCACGCCGGGGATGTTCGCGGCGCTGCACGAGGCGAACCGGCGGTTCGGGCGGCTGCCGTGGGCCGAGCTGGTGCTCCCGGCGGCGCACTACGCGCGACAGGGGTATCCGCTGGGGGTGTCCGCGGCGAGCTACCTCAACGACGCCTCCCCGCTCTTCCTGTCCGACGCCCAGACCCGCGAGTTCGTCTACCAGGGGCAGGACCGGCTGCCGGTCGCCGGGCAGATCATGCGCTCCCCCGACCTGGCCGACGCAATGGAGGCGATCGCCGCCGACGTCGCGACCCTCTACGGCGGTGAACTCGGGCAGGTCCTCGCCGCCGACATGGACGCCCACGGCGGGCTGCTGAGCCGCCAGGACCTCGCGGCCTACCGCACGGTGACGCGGCCCGCGCTGCGCAGCGCCCTGGGGGCCTGGGACATCGGCGTCAACCCGGCCCCCTCCATCGGCGGGCCCGTGCTGACGACGATGCTGCGGCTGCTCGCCGCGCGACACGTCGAGGCCGGGGTGAGCCACGCCGGCGACATCATCGACATCCAGCGCCTCGTGCTGGACTACCGGCGCCGGGCCATCGACGAGGCGGACGACCTCGAGGTCGCCGGCCGCGAACTCATCGAGCTGCTCGACCGGCTCGGCCCTGAGGGGCTCGCCGCCGCCTGCTCGTCGCCGGAGACGATCCACGTGTCGGCCGTCGACGCCGGCGGGCTCGCGTGCTCGATCACGACGTCCTCGGGCTACGGGTCGGGGGTCACGACTCCCGGCACCGGCCTCATGCTCAACAACGCCCTCGGCGAGCCCGAGCTCAACCGCCGCGGCCTGCACGCCCTGGCCCCGGGCACGCGGCTGGCCTCGAACATGGCGCCGACGACCGCGCGGCACGAGGGCGGCGCCGTGCTCGCCGTCGGCAGCCCCGGCGCCGACCGCATCACGACCGCGCTCTTCCAGGTGCTCGGCGGGGTCTGCCTCGACAGCCACCCGCTGCAGCGCGCGATCGACCAGCCGCGTCTGCACATCGCCGTCGACGACGACGGCACCCAGCGGATCCACTACGAGGACTCCCCCGTGCTGGCCGACGCCGCCCACGCCACCGGCCTGCCCGCGATCGTCCACCCGAGCATGGCGATGTTCTTCGGCGGCGTCGGCGCCGCCGCCCGACACGACGACGGCCGCCTCGACGCCGCCGGCGACCGACGGCGAGAGGCCGCCACCGGCGTGGGATGAGCCCGAGGGCGACGACGTGCAGAGCACGACGCTCCGGGCACGACGACGCTCAAGACACGACGTCGATCGCCGCGCCGTCGGCGTCGATGCGCACCCGCAGCCACGGGGCGTCCTGGTGCGCCGGCAGCCGACGCGCCGGGAGCGCGACGACACTCTCGCCGCGATGCAGGTCGGCCAGGCCCTCCAGAGCCCACACGACAGTGTGCGATGTCTGCGCGAGCTCGGGCTCGACGCGCCAGGCGCAGCCCAGCCGCGCCGCGAGCGCTCCGGCGCACGCGGCGCGTGACGGCGCGGCGTAGACCAGGGCGATCGCCGCCTGCGCCACATCCGCCGGCACGTCCGGCTCGGCACACGCCTGCTCGGCGCACTCCTGCTCAGCGCACTCCTGCGCGGCACACGCCTGGTCGGCGCGCCCGTCGTCGGCGCCGCCGCGCAGCACGTAGAACGTCGCCGGGCACT
>JAVTVZ010000111.1:0-10012 GCA_032229625.1 Dermatophilaceae bacterium
GCGACACGAGGTGGCCGGGACTGCCGACAGGTGTCCGGAAGCGCCCCGACGTGGGGCGGGCGGCCGGCGCGGCGCCCGACTGGGACGCGGTGCCCTGCCCGTATCCCGCCGCGTCCTGCCGCTACTCGTTGCGTCAGTGGACGCCGGCTGCCGGGGCCGGCGCCGTCTGCGCCGCCGTTCGCACGCTGGCGCAACGCGCCCGACCACCAGCAGAGGACGAACTCATCCACAAGCCCCAGACCCGTGTCCCAGGCACTGAGCCAGGTGACCCGACTCAGGAGCCGACCACTCGCCGTCGGCAGCCGACCGCGGCCCCTCGCCGCACGCATGGACGCACCGACACGCCGGTGATCACCGGCGTGTCGGTGCGCCGACGCGTTCGTCCTGGGCGCGCCCGACCCGCGGGCTGCGCCGCGCCCACGCGGGCGCGAGCCACCCCCAAGACGCCCACAAAACATCACACTGTTGTGGGCGATCGATGCCGTCGAGCTCGGCTCAGGCTCGCAGTGCGTCCGCGATGGGCGTGGCGCCGTCGCGGAAGTCGATGGTCCGCCCGATCGTCGCGGGCTGCGCGAGGGCGTCCGCGGCGACGAGCGCGACGTTCGCCCGCGAGGTGTCGGCGCCGTCGGTGAAGCGGCCGACGTCGATCGCGCCGGTCGGCTCGGCGAGGGTGAGGCGGCCGGGGCCGAGCACCGTCCACTCCAAACCGCTGTCGCGCAGGTGCGCGTCGGCGGCGGTCTTGGCGTCGGCGTAGGCGAAGAACGGGTCGTCGGGGGCCACGCCGTGATCGGGCCCGGCGTTCATGTAGGACACCATGACGTAGCGGGACACCCCCGCCGCGCGCGCGGCCTGGATCGAGCGGATCGCCGCGTCGCGGTCCACGCCGTACGTGCGCGCGGCGCTGCCGCCGCCCGCACCGGCGCTCCAGACGACCGCGTCGCGCCCGCGCAGGACGTCGGCGATGGCCTCCAGCGACGCGCTCTCGATGTCGAAGACCAGCGGCGTCGCGCCGGTGGCGGCCACGTCGTCGGCCTGGTCGGGGTTGCGGATGATCGAGGTGACGGTGTCGCCCCGCGCCTGCAGGATCGGGGCGAGCCGCAGCGCCACCTTGCCGTGGCCGCCGATGATCAGGACGTCGGACATGGGGATGCTCCTTCGCGGTCGAGGGCCCGCGGCTGCGGGCACATCGACGGCAACCCGGCTCGCCCTCGGGGCATTCCGACGCCGCGGACTCGGGGCATTCCGACGCCGCGGATCTGGAGGCGGCACCGCCGACGTCCGCCCCCGGCGTGACCCCGCTACTCGTGCATCCCGCGCCGCAGGGTCGCGTACCGCTCCCGCAGCGCCGCCGATTCGGCCGCGTGTCCCGGTGCGGTCTGCGCGGCGATCCGCAGCTCCCAGTCCGGCGGCGCGTCCGCGCCGGACAACGCCCATGCCGCCTGCCGCGCGGCGCCGATCCCGACATACTCCCCCGGCTCGGGCACGGCGACGGGCACCCCGAAGAGGTCGGCGGCGATGGCCCGCACGGCCGCCGACTGGGCGGCCCCGCCGATGAGCAGCACCCGCTCGACGGGCGCGCCCTGGGCGCGCAGCGCGTCGACGCCGTCGGCGAGGTTGCACAGCATGCCCTCGACGGCAGCTCGGGCCAGGTTCTCGGGCGTGGCGTTGCCGCGGGTCAGGCCGCCGAGCGTGCCGGTCGCCTGCGGGAGCGTGGGCGTGCGCTCCCCGTCGAGATAGGGCAGCAGGCTCAGCCCGCCGGCGCCGGGCTCCGCGGCCAGGGCGAGCCGGTCGAGCTCGGCGAGCTCGACCCCGAGCATCGCCGCGGCGGCGACGAGCACACGGGCAGCGTTGAGCGTGCACATGAGCGGCAGGTGCCGCCCCGTCGCGTCGGCGAAGCCCGCGATGGCCCCGCTCGGGTCGGCCGTCGCGGTGTCGCTGACGGCGAAGACGGTGCCGCTCGTGCCGAGCGAGACGACGGCCTCGCCGGCGCGCAGGCCCAGGCCGAGAGCCGCGCCCATGTTGTCGCCGGTCCCGGGCCCGACGAGCGGCCCGGAGCCACCGGCCCGGCCGACCACCTCGGCTGGCGCGGCGACGCGGGGCAGGCCGCACTCGTGCCCCAGCCCCATTGCCAACAGATCTGTGCGGTAGGCGTCGGTCCGGGCGCTGAAATACAGGGTCCCGGAGGCGTCGCCCCGGTCGGTCACCCACTCCTGGGGTCGCGCTGCGCCGCCGGCGAGGATCCGCCCGGTGAGCCAGTCGTGCGGCAGGACGACGTCGGTGACCCACGCGGCGAGCTCGGGTCGATGGTCGCGCAGCCACCGCAGCTTCGTCAGGGTGAAGGAGACGCCGGGCACGAGTCCGACGGCGTCGACCCACGCCTGCGGCCCCCCGAGCTCGGCGGTGAGGTCGGCGGTCTGCGGCGCGGACCGCGTGTCGTTCCACAGCAGCGCGTCGTGCAGCACGGTGCCGTCGGCGTCCATCGCGACCATGCCGTGCTGCTGCCCGCCGACGGCGATCGCCTCGACGCCGTCGAGCAGGCCGTCGGCGGTGGCGCCCTCGTAGGCCTCCCACCAGCGCGCCGGGTCGACCGCCGTCGCGTCGGGATGCCCCGCCCGCCCCTGCCGCACGACCTGCCCGGTCTGGGCGTCGCACACGACGACCTTCGTCGACTGCGTGCTCGAGTCGACCCCTGCCACGAGTGTCCGCGACACGGTGCACCTCCTGCGTTGCGATGATGGTCTGCGGTCGCCGCCACCGGGTGGGCTTCGCGGCGCCCACCCGATGGCGTCAGACCCTAGAACACGAGGCAGATCTTGCCGCCCTCGCCGCGGTCCGCCAGCTCGTAGGCGTGCGCGGCCTGCGCGAGCGGCAGCCGGTGGGTGACGACGACCTCGGGGTGCAGTCGCCACCGCACGAGCTGCTCGAGCAGATCCTCCATGTGCCGCACCGACGTGACCCACGACCCGTAGAGGGTGATCTGCCGGTGGATGAGCAGGTCGGAGACGGCGAAGGTCACCTCGCCACCCTCGCCGACGAACGCGCACCGACCCCACGCGCGGGTGTTGCGCAGCGCCGCGTGCCGGGCCGAGGCGCTGCCGGAGCAGTCGATCGCGACCTCGCAGCCGCGCCCCTCGGTCGCGACCGCGACGGCGTCGTCGACGCCCTCGGGCGCGACGGCGACGTCGAGGAGTCCGAGGTCGAGCGCCTGCCGACGGCGGCCCGCGTCGGGGTCCGAGCCGACGACGCAGGTCGCCCCGAGCGCGCGCCCGAGCATCGCGGTCGCCAGCCCCACCGGCCCCAGGCCGGTGACGAGCAGCCGGTCGCGGCCGCCGACGCCGGTCTTGAGCAGTCCCTCGTAGGCGGTGCCGAAGCCGCACGAGACCAGCGCCCCGTCGACATACGTCAACGGCTCGGGCAGCAGGATCGCGTTGTCCTCCTCGACGAGGATGTAGTCGGCGTGCCCGCCGTCGCGCTGCCAGCCGTGCGCCGCGCGGAACGCCGCGTGGCAGCCCACCTCGTAGCCGCGGCGGCACTCCTCGCAGGCCCCGCAGCCGGCGATGTGATAGACGACGACGCGGTCGCCGGGGCTCAGCCGGCGCACCCCCGGCCCGAGCGCGACGACCTGCCCGCACGGCTCGTGACCGGCGATGACGCCCTGGTAGGCCTCGGGGCCGTGCCCGAGGTGCTCGCGGTAGATCGCGCGGATGTCGCTGCCGCAGATCGACGACGCCTTGGTCTTGACCAGCACCTGTCGCGGCCCCGGCGTCGGCACCGGCACCTCGACGTGCTCGACGGCGCGCTCGCCGGGCAGGCGCACGCCCGCCATGACCGCCGGCAACGCCTCCGAGACGACGTCGGGCCCGGCCGCCGTCACGACGCGCCCGCCATGACGTCCTCCAGCGTGGCCCGGGCCCCCCGCTCGCGCAGCGAGGCCAGGTGCGCCGTGTAGGCGGTCGTGAAGCGCTCGTCGTCGACGAGGTCACCGAAGTAGTCCCGCATCCGCAGGAACTCCAGCGGGTCGGTCCGCGACGCCTGCGCGGCCGCCATCACCCGCTCCTTGTCGTTGTCGCGCACGTCGATCGGCTCGCCCTGCTCGTCGACGCCCTCGGCGTACCGCACCCAGGATGCGACGACGAGCGCGGACACCTCGATGTCGCCGCCGGCCGCGAGGTTGGCGGCGATGACCGGCACGAGCCACTTGGGGATGCGGTCCGAGCTCTCCAGGCACAGCCGCGACAGGTGATCGCGCACCGCCGGGTTGGCGAAGCGGTCGATGAGCTCGTGCCGGTAGGCGTCGAGGTCGACCGCGGGCACCTCCGGCAGGGTCGGGCTGCCCTCGCGCTCCATGTAGCGCAGCAGGAAGTCGCGGAAGAGCTGGTCGGCGCACACCTCGTGGGCATACCGGTAGCCGCTCAGATACCCCAGGTAGCACAGCGCCTGGTGGCTCGCGTTGAGCAGCCGCAGCTTCATCAGCTCGTAGGGGATGACGTCGTCGACGAGCTGCGCGCCGGCGTCCTCCCAGGCGGGCCGCCCGGTCGGGAAGTGGTCCTCGACGACCCACTGGGTGAACGGCTCGCACACCACCGGCCACGCGTCCTCGATGCCGAAACGCTCGGCGACCAGCGCGATGTCGTCCGGCGTCGTCACCGGGGTGATCCGGTCGACCATCGCGTTGGGGAAGGCGACCTGCGCCTCGATCCAGTCGGCCAGCTCGGGGTCGAGGAGCCGCGCGAAGGCGCAGATCATCTTCCGGGCGACGTCGCCGTTGCCGGGCAGGTTGTCGCTGGACTGCACGGTGAAGGGCGCGAGCCCCGCCGCGCGACGGGCGGCCAGCGCCGCGACGACGAAGCCGAACGTCGTGCTCGGGGTCGCACCGGGCACCAGGTCTGCCTGGATGCTCGGGTGGTCGCCGCGGAAGTCGCCGGTCACCTGGTCGACGAGATAGCCGCCCTCGGTGATCGTCAGCGCGACGATCTTGGTGGCCGGGTCGGCCATCGCGTCCACGACGGCCTGCGGGTCGTCGGGGGCGAAGAGCATCGAGGTCATCGAGCCGATGACCCGCGCCTCGAGCCTGCCGTCCGGGTGCTTGAGCACGAGGGTGTAGAGGCAGTCCTGGCCGGTCATGGCGTCGTAGATGCGCCGGTCGTGCGGCAGCGCGGCGACGCCGCAGATGCCGAGATCGAGCGCCTCCCCGGCGTTCATCAGCCGGTCGAGATACATCGCCTGGTGGGCGCGGAAGAAGCCGCCCACCCCCACGTGCACGATGCCGGTGCGCACCTGGGAGCGGTCGTAGCCGGGCACGTCGACGAGGCCGGCCGCGCCGATCTGCGACAACGTCGTGGTGGACAAAGGGGTGGCGCTCACTTGACGGCTCCCATCGACAGACCCTGGACGAGCTTGTCCTGCGCGGCGAAGCCGGCGATGAGCACGGGCAGCGAGACCACGAGGGAGGCGGCACACACCTGCGCGAGGAACAGCCCCTGGCTGGTGACGAAGCCGGTGAGGAAGACCGGCGCCGTCTGCGCCACCGTACCCGTCAGGACCCGGGCGAAGAGCAGCTCGTTCCAGCTGAAGATGAAGCAGATGAGCGCGGCGGCGGCGATGCCGGGCATGACGACCGGCGCAATGACCTCGCGCATCGTGCGGATGAGTCCGGCGCCGTCGACCTCGGCGGCCTCGAGCATCTCCACGGGCACCTCGGCCAGGAAGCTGCGCAGCATCCAGATCGCGATCGGCAGGTTCATCACCGTGTAGAAGAGGATGAGCAGCCAGATGTTGTCGAGCAGCTTCGTGCGGACCGCGAAGAGGAAGAGCGGCAGCAGCGCCGCGACGATCGGCATGAATTTGGTGGACAGGAAGAAGAACAGCACGTCGCTCCACTTCTCCACCGGCCGGATGCTCAGCGCATAGGCGGCGGGGAAGGCGAGCAGCAGCACGAGGATCGTCGAGACGACGCTGGCCATGAGCGAGTTCGCCAGATATGGCCACGGGTTGGCCCCGAAGAACGCCTCGTAGCCGTCGAGGACGAGCGGCGCGAAGAGCGACGGGGGATTCGTCGCGGCGTCGGTCTCGCGGTGCAGGCTGGTGAGCACCATCCACAGCACCGGGGTGATGAAGAGCAGTCCGATGACCCAGGCGAGGACGCCGTAGAGCAGATCGGCCGGCTTGCGCTTCTTCTGCCGGATCTCCAGACCGCTCGCGGTCTTGCGGCCGGTCGAGGTCATGCTCATCGGGCGTCCTCCTTGAACAGGCTCAGCACGGTGCGCAGCGCGAACATCGCGATGATGATCGTGCCGAGGACGACGATGACGCCGGCCGCGGAGGCCACGCCGTAGTCGTGCGCGGTGTAGAAGGTCTGGTAGATGAAGTAGGGCAGGTTCGCGGTGCCCAGGCCACCGCTGGTGATCGTGAAGACGTGGTCGAAGTTCTGCACGATGTTGATCGCGCCGAGCAGCCCGGCGAGTTCGATGAAGGGGCGCAGGTGCGGCAGCGTCATGTTCGTGAAGATCTGCCAGCTGCTCGCACCGTCGATGCGCGCGGCCTCGACGACGTCGAGCGGGCGGCTCTGCAGGCCGGCGAGCAGGATGAGCATCATGAAGGGCGTCCATTGCCAGACGATGGCGATGACGACGGCCCAGAAGGGCCATTGACTGATCCAGTCCGGTTGCGGGGCGCCCGCCCCGAAGATCCACGTGAGCACGCCGTTGAAGAGGCCGTAGACGGGGTTGTAGAGCGCGTGCTTCCACAGCAGCGCGGCGGCGATCGGCACGAGCAGGAACGGCGTGATCATCATCGTGCGCACGATGCCGCGGCCGGGGAATTGCCGGTCGAGCAGCAGCGCGATCCCCAGGCCGATCGCCAAGGAGATGAGCACGACGGCGGCGGTGAGCAGGAAGGTCACGAAGATCGCGGACCGGGCGTCCGGGTCGGCGATGACCCGCCCATAGTTGCTGAACCCGGAGAAGCCGATGTCGTCGGGGTAATACGCGTTCCAGTTCATGAACGAGATGACGATGGTCGCCACGAACGGGATCTGGGTCATGAGGATGACGAGGATGAGCGCCGGCAGCAGCGGCATCCGGCGCGCCCACGCGCCGGTACGGGCCATGCGGGACTGCTTCGCGGGCCCGGTGGCCAGCGGGTTCTTCGTCGGGTTCTGGGCCACGGGGCTCATTGCTGACCTCGCTTCTGGTAGACGTCGGTGACGAGCTGCGCGGCGGTCTGGCCCTTGTTCAGGGCGGTGTCGACGGTGGTCTGACCGG
Organism: Dermatophilaceae bacterium; assembly: GCA_032229625.1. Classification (GTDB taxonomy): domain Bacteria; phylum Actinomycetota; class Actinomycetes; order Actinomycetales; family Dermatophilaceae; genus Kineosphaera. Next base: position 7,263 of record JAVTVZ010000111.1, read on the forward strand.
CGATGGCGGCGCTGACGTCCTGGCTGACCCCGGTCGCCAGGGCCGGGAACTCGGGGATGCCGACGAACTGGATGCCGGGGGCGGGCCGCGGCTGGACCCCGGGGTTGTTCGGGTCGGCCGACTGGATCGCGGCCTTCTCGACATCGGCGAAGGCGCTCGCCACCTGCCGATATTCGGGCAGATCGTAGGTGGAGGCGCGCTTGCCGGCGGGCACGTTCGCCCAGCCGACCTGCGCGCCGACGAGCTTCTCGTACTCCTTGCTCGACGCCCACGACATGAATCTCCACGCGGCGTCCTTGCGCGGGCTGGACTCCTGGATCGCCCACGCCCACGTGTAGAGCCAGCCGGAGCTCTTCGTCTCCTTGACCGGGGCCGCGGCGTAGCCGAACTTGCCCTTGAACTGGGAGTTCTCGGCCTCGAGGGAGCCGGCGGCGGACGTCGCGTCGTACCACATGGCCGTGCGGCCGGTGACCATCGCGTTGAGGCACTCGGTGAAGCCGGACTGCGCGGCGCCCGCCTGGCCGTGCGTGCGCACGAGGTCGACGTAGAAGTTCACGGCCTCCTTGAAGGGGGCCGCGTTGACGCCCGGCGTCCAGTCGGCGTTGAACCACGTGCCGCCGAAGGTGTTGACGACCGTCGTCAGCGGCGCGAAGACCTGGCCCCAACCGGGCTGCCCGCGCAGGCAGATGCCCTTCATGCCGGGCGCGGCGCCGTCGAGCTGCGCGGCCAGCTGCGCCACCTGATCCCACGTCGGGTTCGCCGGCACGGTCAGGCCCTTGGCGTCGGTGAGGTCCTTGCGGTACATCAGAAAGCTCGACTCGCCGTAGAACGGCTGGCCGTAGACGGTGTCCTCCACCGACAGCGACTGCTGCATCGAGGGCATGATGTCGGCCTGGTCGAAGGCCGGGTCGGCGGCGATGTAGTCGTTCAGGGGCGCGACCCAGCCGGCGCGGCCGTAGATCGGGATCTCGAAGTTGCTCAGGGAGGCGACGTCGTAGAGCCCGGCCTGGGCGCTGAACTCCTGGCTGATCTTGCTGCGGACGTCGTTCTCCGGCAGCGCCGTGAAGTTGACGGTGATCCCGGTCTTCGCCGTGAAGTGGGCGGCCGTCAACCGCTGCAGATCCATCATCTGCGGGTTGTTCACCATGAGGACGTTCACGGCGTTCGCGTCGTCGCCGCCGGCGAGCCCTCCCCCGCCGAAGCCGGCGCAGCCGCTGAGCGCGACCACGCCCGCCGCCGTGGCCGCGATGGCCGACGTCGTCCTGATCCGTGTCCTCGACACAAGTCCTCCTCGTTGAGGTCGCTCATATGAGCGCAGCGCATGCACAGATGAGTGCCGCGCGTGCATTCAAGTGGGGACGCAGGTCCCTTGTCAAGAGTCCTGGCGACTCGACATCCGAGTTGTGACGCCTGGCTCGATCCAGGCGGTGCCGCCGGGGTGCCCGAGACCTCCGGCGCTCCCGCGCTCGCCGACCAGCGCAGACGCCGGCCGTGTCGGCGATCCGGGCAGAACGACGAGGCGACGCAGACGCCCCTCCCCCACGGCCCGTCGTACGATCCCGTTGTCCTGTCGCGGCCCGACACCCGCGATCACTCCTGCAGGGACCGGTGATCAGATGAGCACCTACCGCGCACCGCACCCCGGTCCCCCAGTCGGGGAGCGGGGTGGCCCGCTGCACTCCGTGCTGCTCGGCACGGTGGCCCGGCGCTTCTACCTCGAGGGCGCCTCGAAGGTCGAGATCGCCGACCAGCTCGGCATCAGCCGCTTCAAGGTCGCGCGCCTGCTCGAGGAGGCCCTGGCCAGTGGTTTCGTGCGCATCGAGATCGGCAGCCCCGGCGACCTCGACCTCGACCTCTCGGCCCGGCTCACCCAGGAGCTGCGCCTGCACGAAGGCCTCGTCGTCGAGACCTCCGGCGCCGCCCCCGCCCAGGCCCGCGAGCGCCTCGGGTCGGCGGCCGCGGCCTTCGTCTCCGAGGTCGTCACCGAGCAGGACGTCCTCGGGCTGCCCTGGGCGCGCGAGATCTTCGCGATGGTGCGGGCCCTGAGCAGCCTGCCCCGGGTGGACGTCGTACAGATGTGCGGCGCCCAGCACCTCGCCGACGAGCACATGAGCGCCGTCGAGGTCGTCGTCCAGGCCGCGAAGATCGCGGGCGGTCAGGGGCACGTCTTCTACGCGCCGCTCGTCGTCGACGACGAGGAGGCCCGCCGCACGCTCATGCGGCAGCCGACGATCGCCCAGGCGCTCGCCGAGACCTCCCGCATCACCCGCTCCGTCGTCGGGGTCGGTGCCTGGGCACCGGGGCTCTCGACGATCTACGACGGGGTCCGCGCCCAGACCCGCGAGGAGGTCCTCGCCGCGGGAGTCGTCGGCGAGATCGCCGGGGTCTTCTTCGGGCCCGACGGGCAGATCAGACACCCCCGACTCGAGGACCGCGTCGTGAGCCTGGGCGCGCGCTCGCTCCTGGCGATCCCGCACGTCTGCGGGATCGTGCTCGGTGCGGCCAAGGCGCCGGCGGTCCGCGCCGCCGTCCGCGGCGGCCTCATCGACTCTCTCATCGTCGACGCCGACCTGGCCCGGGCTCTCCTGCTGGAGTGACGCACGGCCCGCGGCGCGGACGGACCCGCCGTTAGAGTCGGTGCATGAACCTCGATCGCCCCCAGGCCCCCGACCCCTATTCGCTACTGCCGCAGACCGCGTCGTTCGACCTGACGAGCCCGGAGTTCACCGACGGGCAGCCCCTGCCGGCCA
>JAVTVZ010000112.1:0-4465 GCA_032229625.1 Dermatophilaceae bacterium
CCGGCGCGCGGCCCCCGCGGGGGGGGCCCCCCCCCGCCCCCGCGCGCCCCCCCCCCGCGCCCCCCCGCCCCCCGGCGCCCGGCGGGGGGGGGGGGCCCCCCCGCGGGGGGGGGGCCCCCCCCCTGCCGGGTCTTATCGGGAGTCGGCGCTGAGCTCGCGGTGCCAGGACTGGGTCTCGCTGTCGGTGCGCCACCCCATCGAGGCGTAGAGGGCGTCGGCGCGGGTCGGGCTCGTCGCGTCGACCTCGAGCCCGACCCGGTCGCGCCCGCGGGCCGCGGCGTCGGCGATGACGGTCTCGAGCAGCGCCTTGGCGACGCCGCGGCCGCGGGCGATGCGGTGCACGCCGAGATACTCCACGTAGCTGCCCTCGAAGCCCTCGGCGTCCTCCGGCAGCACCGACCCGACGAGGGCGCCGCCCGGCACCCACTCGCCGTCGACGTCGACCTCCGCGATCCACCACTGGTCCCAGGAGTGGCCCGGGCTCTCGCGCAGCCGCTGCAGGAACTCCGCGAGGCTCTCGCGGTGGGAGTTGAAGTGGTCGGTGAACGACTCCTCGAGCAGCGAGTGCACGGTGCGCAGGTCGTCGGCCACCGGCAGGCCGGCGCCGTGGGTGGCGACGACCCGCACCCGCACCCCCGGCCGATGCTGCACGGCCCCGTCCTCGACGCTCGACGCGGCGTGGGTCTCGGAGCCGCTCTCGGAGTGGGTCTGGGAGTGGGCCTCGGTGCGGCCCTCGGGGTCGACCTCGGAGTCGACCTCGGAGTCGACCTCGTGCGGCCCGGTGCCCGCGAGGAATCCCTCCTCGTCGACGGTCTGCCCGTCGCGCAGCACGACGGCGCCGGCCTCCTGGGCCTCCACGGGTCGCACCATCTCCTGCCAGCGCCGCACGCACGCATACCCGGCGCGGGCCAGCCACGCCTGCCGGCGCGTGTCGACCGCCGAGACGGTCGAGTCCAGCACGGTGCGCTCGACGCCCCGCTCGCTCATCACGTCGCGCGAGACCTGGGCGATCCAGCCCAGCAGCGACGCCGCGACGACGTCGGCGCCCTCGATGCCCGGGCTCACCTCGAGGGTGACGTTCGTGCGCCCGGCGGCCCGGTCGTGCACGCCGGCCCACGCGGCCAGCGCGCCGTCCGCGTCGCGCACGAGCACCTGGCGGCGGGTCCACGAGCCCTGGCCGACGAGTTCGGCGGCGACGGCCTCGGCGTCGACACGCTCCCCGGCGCCCAGCGCGCGGCGCGACTGCCGCAGCAGGTCGACGAGGGCGTCGACGTCCCCGTCGTGGGGCGCGTGGACGCTCCAGCCCAGAGGAAGTCCTGATACGACCGGCAAGGGATGTGTCACCTCCCCATGGTGGCAAAGGCGGGCGGCCGCTCCCAGTCGAGCACCCGGCGCGCCCGCGGCGAGCCTGCGCGCTGCGGCCCCACCGCCCTCGGCGTCGAGGCGCCGCGCAGGGCGCTCACCACGTGGCCCGAGCTTGCCCCGACTCACAACACCGCAGGTCAGCGACGTTTCCCGCACCTGGCCGAGGCGTCACGGACAGTCGCGCGGGCCGCCCGGACCCGCCGACTTCAGCGGCCTCGCTCGGCGGTGCGCTCGCGGCGGGTGCGCAGGAGCCAGCGGGCCTGGGCGTCGATGGCGTAGCCGAGCGTGCCGATGACGAGGATGAGCGCGGCGATGTCGCTGTAGGCGAGCTGGTCCTTGGCGTTGAGGATCTCGTAGCCCAGTCCGCTGGTGACGCCGAGCATCTCGGCGGGCACGAGCACGACCCAGCCGATGCCGATGGCCAGGCGGATGCCGGCGAGGACGCCCGGCTGCATCGACGGCCACGCCACCGAGCGCAGCCGCTCCCCGCGGGTCGCCCCGAGCAGCCGCGCGACCCGCAGGTGGCCGGGGTCGATGCGGCGGACGCCGTCGGCGGTGCTCATGACGATCGGCCAGACCGCCGTCGCGCAGACGAGGGCGATGACGGGCGCGTCACCGACGCCGAAGAGCCCGATCGCCACCGGCGCCCACGACAGCGGCGAGACCATCCGCAGGAAGAGCACGACCGGCCGCGACGCGAGCTCGACGAGGTGCTGCGCGCCGATGGCCACGCCGAGCGCGACGCCCGCGACGACCGCCAGCGCCAGACCCGCGAAGAGCCGCCACACGCTCGCCGCCGCGTTGCCCAGGATCGAGCCGTCGCCGAGCATCCGCAGCAGCGACGCCCACGCGTCGCCCGGCCCGAACGCCGCGATCATCGAGCCGTCCGGCGCGAGCACCGCGGTGACGAGCCACCACCCCGCGAGCGCGACGAGGCCACCGGCCCACGGGGCGAGGAGCTCCTGACGCGCCCCCCGGCGCCGGGCCCGGGCCGTCGCGGCGCGCGCGAGCCGGTCGGCCTGCGCGGCCGAATCCTCGCGATCCTCCCGATCCTCCCGATCCGCCCGGGCGCTGTGCCCGGCGCCGACGGGGGCGGCCGCACCGGCTACCGGATCGGCGGGGGCCGCTGCGGCGGCCTCGAGCGTGTCGGCGCGGGCGGCATCGAAGCGGGGCGTCATGGCTGCACCAGTTCTGTGCGGGACGATGTGGTGGGCAGGCCGGCGTCGCGCAGGGCCGCGGTGACGAACCGGTCGTCGACGAGGTCACGGTGCGCGGCCGCGCCGGTGAGCCCGGCGAGGAAGGCGGTGTCGCCGAGAGCCTTCGTCTCGTGCATGAGCGCGACGAGGCGGTCGGTGTAGCTCGCCGCGGGATAGGCCGAGAAGCCGAGCCGCTCGCCGTGCCAGTCGGGGTGGCGGGCGACGCCGGCAGAGGCCGAGGCCGCCCGGGTGAAGACCGACGACACCGCGGCGGGGGCCTGGGGCAGGAAGCCGCCGCGGGTCGTCACGAGCGCGCCGGCCTGGGCCCGGTGCGACCCGAGCCACTGCTGGGCGCCGACGACGGCGGTGACGACGGCCTGCGCGGCCTGGGGGTAGGTGGCGACGAACGAGCGCGACGCCGTGATAGCGCAGCACGCGTGGTCGCGCCAGACGTCGCCGAGGAAGCGGTGGACGACGCCCACCCCTTGCTTCTCGGCGACGGCGCTGAAGGGGTCGGCGACGACGAACGCCGAGATCGACCGGGCCGCCAGCGCGGGCACCATGTCGGCGGGCGCCATGACTGTCAGCGCGACCGTGCCGGCCGAGGCCGACGGGGTGCCCGACGTGATGGGGGTCAGGCCGGCGGCGAGCAGCATCCGCTGCAGCAGCACGTTGTGCACCGACCACCAGAAGGGGATGGCGACGCTCGTGCCGGCCAGCTGCGCCAGGTCGGTGATGTCGGGGCGCACGGTCAGCGCGGAGCCGTTGGTGTGGCCCCAGCCGAGCACCGTGATCGGCGCGCGGCGGGCGACGCGCAGCTGCAGCGCCATCGGCATGAGCATGTGCACGACGTCGACCTGGTCGGTCGTCAGCGCCTGGGCCATCGCGTCCCAGGACCGGAAGAGGATCGGTCGGGTCGCCTCGACGCCACCGGCGCGCAGCAGCCCCAGCTCGTAGGCCCCGAGCAGCGCGCTCGCGTCGGTGATCGGCAGGTAGCCGATCCGCACGGGCCGGTCGATGACGGCCGGGCCGGCTCCGGCCCCCGGCGCGTCGGCGGGGCTCCCGGGGAACGAGCGGTAGGCGCCCGTGCCGGCGAGCCCGGCCAACGCCAGGCCCGTCGCGGCGCGGCCGCCCAGGCGCAGCAGCCCGCGGCGCGAGAGGCCGCCGGCGGTCGACTCAGACACCGGCCGGCTCCGCGGCATACGCGGCGCGGATCTGCGCGCGCAGCGGGCTGGTCAGCACGGTCTCGGGGGCGGCGGGCGTGGTGCGCCACGAGTGGGTCAAGCGGCCACCGGCGGCGAGCAGCACGATCTCGTCGGCGAGGATCAGCGCCTCGTCGATGTCGTGGGTGACGACGACACCGGTCCACCCCGACTCGTGCACCTCGTCGCGCACCCACGCCTGCAGCTGCCCGCGGGTGTGCGGGTCGAGCGCGCTGAAGGGCTCGTCGAGCAGCAGCAGGTCCGGGTCGATCGCCAGCGCCCGCGCCAGCGACGCGCGCTGGGCCTGGCCGCCGGAGATCTCGTCGGGATAGCTGTCGCGCACCGCGCGCAGGCCGAGCAGGTCGATCATCTCCTCGACAAGGCCGTCGCGGACGTCGCGATGCGCGGCGTAGGTGTGGCCGAGGCGGACGTTCTCCTGCACGGTCAGCCACGGAAAGAGCAGCGGCGCCTGATGCACCATGCCCAGCGTCAGCCCGGCGCCGCCGGTGTCGAGCGCGCCGCGGGTCGGCGCGAGCTCGCCGGCGAGGACGTTCATCACCGTCGTCTTGCCGGCGCCGGAGGGGCCGAGGATCGCCAGCACCTCGCCGCGGCGGATGTCCAGGCTCAGGCCGTCGACGACGCGGCGCGTGCCCCGGTAGACGTGCACGTCGCACAGCCGCGCGACGACGTCCGCGGGCAGCG
>JAVTVZ010000112.1:4565-6361 GCA_032229625.1 Dermatophilaceae bacterium
GGGAGCCTGCGGGTCCCAGTCGTACATCGCGCCGCCGTGGTAGAGCAGCGGCTGCTCACCGGAGCGGTGCACGGCGTGCACCCGCGACAGCAGGATCACGTGATCGCCTCCGTCGTAGATCCGGGCGACGTGACCGCTCATCCACGCGGCGGCGCCCTCGATGAGGGGGATGTCGTTGGGGCCGGGGCGCACCGCGACGCCGTCGAAGCGCTCCTGAAACGGCCGCACGAACGCCATCGCGACGTCGCGCTGGTGGCGGGCCAGGATGTTGATGCCCATCGGGGCCCCGACCCGGAAGGCCGGCAGCGCCGCCGCCGTGCGCGCCAGGCACACGAGCATGAGCGGCGGGTCGATCGACACCGACGTGAAGGAGCTGACCGTCATGCCGACCGGCGCGCCGGCCTGGCGGGTCGTGATGACCGTGACGCCGGTGGGGAAGGCGCCCGCGGCGGCCTTGAGCTCGTGCGGCAGGACCGCGTTGCCCGACTGCCAGCCGACGCCGTCGTCCTCGTCGACGAGCGGCACCGCGCCCAGGCCGTCGAACGGTGCCGGTGCCGGTGTCTGCGCCGATGCCTGTGCCGGTGCCGGTGCCGATGCCTGTGCCGGTGTCTGGGTCGGCCCGCCGCCCGGGGCCGTCACCGGGGCACGGCCGGTCACCGGGTCGATCGCCGGGTCGATCGCCGGGTCGGTCACCGGGTCGGTCACCGGGTCGGTCGCCGAGCCCGTCGCCGGGTCGGTCGCGGGGTCCGTCATGACTGGCATTGCGCGAGCTCCCACCGCAGCTGGGCCTCCGACGGCGACTGCACGGGGATGAAGAAGGCCTCCCGGAACCGGCGCGAGGCCCCCGAGTTGCGGGCATACCCGGCGCCGCCGGCGGTCTTGACCTCCAGCGTCGCCGCGTCGGTGGCGACCTCGGCGGCGGCCAGCCGCATCGACAGCAGCTCCGCGCGGGCCGGGGCGTCCGCGGTGCCGACGCGGCGGGCGATGTCGCGCATCGCGGTCCGCGTCACCTGCAGATGCCCCAGGACGCGGTCGACGTCGCCGGAGAAGACGGCGTTGACGCCGGTCAGCCGCTCGCGGGCGTTGGTGATCGACGTCGTCGCCACGCCCAGGCACAGCGCGGTCTGCAGCGCGAGGAACGTGCCGCGCACCGATCCCAGGAAGGCCTCGAAGTCGTCGCTGAGCACCTGCCGGGCCTCGATCCGCACCTCCTCGAAGCGCAGGTACGACGACGCCGTCGCGTTGAGCCCCAGCAGCGGGAAGGGCGTGCCGGCGCTCAGCCCGGCGGTCTCCAGCGGCGTCGCAAAGATGATCCGCTCGCCGCGGTCGGTGCGGGCCGCGGTGACGATCACCGCGTCGGGATAGAGGTTGGACGCCCACCGGATCGGGCCGGTGACGACATACCCGCCGTCACCGGTCGGCGTCGCGGTCAGGTCCAGCGAGCCGCAGCCGGCGAGCTCGCGGAAGGCCGACGCCATGCCGGTGACGCCCGGCGTCGCGCCCGTGCGCAGCCCCTCGATGAGCTCGAGCGCGTAGTCGGTGCCGGCGCTCGCGAGGTATTCCAACGTCATCCGGTGCGCCCACAGGGTGAACGCCGCGCTGACGTCCTCGCGGGCGATCGCGTCGACGACCTGCGCCATCGCGCCCAGACACCCCTCGGCGTTGCCCGGCGCCCCCAGGTCGAGCGCCCCGGCCTGCGCGAGCAGCGGCAGGATGTCGCGGGCCTGGCCCTCGTTGCGGTCCAGCGCGGCGGCGTGCTCGCGGGCGTAGGCGATGACCGGCTCGAACTGCTCGAG
>JAVTVZ010000112.1:6461-9916 GCA_032229625.1 Dermatophilaceae bacterium
CCGGCGGACCGTCTCCTGCGGCCCGCCGGACGGCTGCGGTCTCAGACGACCGTCAGCTCGTGCGTGACCGCGACGGGGTTGGTGAACGTGTTGACCACGGGCGACCAGCGCATCGCGTCGTCGGTGATCTTGGTCAGGGTGGCCTCGTCGGCGTCGCCGGAGAGCGTGATGGCGACCCGCACGGCGCTGACGCCGAGCAGCTTCTCGGCCGGGGTGTCACCGACGCCCCAGACGGCGGAGATGTCGATGTCGCCCTCGAGCGCGACCTCGACCTGGCTCAGGGTCACGCCGGCGAACGTCGCGTTGGCCACGAGGCCGACGGAGATGCACGAGCCGAGCGCGGCGAAGGCGACCTCGGTCGGGTTGGGGGCCGAGTCGTCGCCGAGCAGCTGCGGCGGCTCGCTGACGAGCACGGGCTGCAGGTCACGCACATACGTGACGTTGCGGAAGCCACCGTCGGCGACCGTGCGCGAGCGGACCGTGCGGTGACCGGTCGAGGGGTCGGCGATCGCCTTGTCCGACAGCCGCTTCAGGCCCTGGGAATCGATGCCCTCGAGGGTGCCGGCGACGTCGTTGGTCGTGGTGCTCATGCGGATGATCTCCTCGGATCGTGGGGTGGGCGGTGGCTCGGCCGGGCCGGGCGCGCGGCGCGGTCGACCTCTGGCGATCGCCCTGGACGCTCGGTGTGCTTGGTGTGCTCGGTGTCACGACCTCACCATCGGCGGCAACAATAACGCCATGCTTGGGCATTCCTAATTCGGCATTATTTCTCCGGGGCGCGCCTGCCTGGCACTCGCGCAGCACTCTCCGCGGCCCATCCCTATATGGCGATCCGACCCGTCCGGCCGCTCCCGCGGCCTGCACCGACGCACAGTCGGCAGCCTTCGGCCCCCTACTCGGCTCCCGACTCGGCTCCGCGGAACGTCCGCCGGTAGGCGGTCGGGGAGACCCCGGCGACGGCGCGCAGGTGCTGCCGCAGCGAGGCCGACGTGCCGAGCCCGGCGCGCTCGGCGACGACCTCGACGGGCAGGTCGCTGCTCTCCAGCAGGTGTTGGGCGCGGCGCACGCGCTGCTCGATGAGCCACGCGCCCGGCGCCTGGCCGGTCTCGGCGCGGAAGCGCCGCGCGAACGTCCGCACGCTCATGCCGGCGCGGCGGGCCAGGCGGGTGACGTCGAGCGGTTCGTCGAGGTGGGTCAGCGCCCACTGCCGCGCGGCCGCCGTCGACGACGCGGCCTCCGGCGGCACCGCGTGGTCGATGAACTGGGCCTGCCCGCCCTCGCGCCACGGCGGCACCACGCAATGCCGCGCGACGCCGTTGGCGACGCTCGCCCCGTGGTCGCGGCGCACGACGTGCAGGCACAGGTCGGTGCCGGCGGCCAGCCCCGCCGAGGTGAGCACCTGCGGGGCCTGCTCGTCGTCGTCGACGAAGAGCACGTCGGGGTCGATCCGCGCCCGCGGATGCAGCCGCGCGAGGTCGTCGGCGTAGCGCCAGTGCGTCGTCGCGCGGCGCCCGTCGAGCAGCCCCGCGGCGCCGAGCACGAAGGCTCCCGTGCAGATCGACATCCAGCGCGCGCCGGCCGGCACGAGCGCCAGGGCCGCCGCGAGCTGCGGCGTCAGCACCCCCTCCCGGCGCACCTGCGGCATCCGGGTCCCCGGCACGATGACGGTGTCGGCCGTGGCGAGTGCGGTCTCGTCGACCGCCGGCAGCACCGCATACCCCGCCGTCGACGGCACCGGCCGCCCGCCCAGCGACGCGACGCTCACCTCGTAGAGTGACTCGCCGGCCTCGTCGGTGGCGGCGCCGAAGATCAGCGGCGGGATCGCCATGTCATAGCCGATGACCGGCTCGAGCGCGAGCACGACGACCCGATGCGCACCGGGCGCACCGGGCGCACTGGGCGCACTGGGCGCACTGGACGCTGGCGGCGCGGCGGGCTGCGCCGGGTCCGACATGGCCCGGGGTGGCGACGGCGGCGCGACAGGGCGCGACGGGCTACCCATGGCACGATCCTATCGATTGATGGCTTTTCGGCCACTCGTGCGTCCGGCCTGCGGTGCGGCATCGTCGAGGCATGACGCATTCCTCCGGGCCGCAGGGCGGGCCCGAAGACACCCGCACCGGCAGCGTGACGGGCACGACCAGTGGCACGACCAATGGCACGACCGGCCCCGCCACCGCCGATCGCCGCGCCGACGGCTCCCCCGCCGGCGCCGTCGCCGAGGCGGCCGCCGCGCACGCGATCCCGCCGCTGGGCGACTCGCGCGACGCACGGCATACCCGATGGGCGGTGACGATCGCCGTCGTCGCGTTCGTGACGCTCATCGGGTCGGCCGGATTCCGCTCGGTGCCGGGCGTGCTGATGACCCCGCTGCACAACGAATTCGGCTGGAGCCACGGCACGATCGGCGCGGCGGTCTCGATCAACCTCGTCCTCTTCGGGCTCATCTCGCCCTTCGCCGCGGCGCTCATGGACCGCTTCGGGGTGCGCCGCGTCGTGACGTTCGCGCTGCTGGCCGTCGCCGCCGGCAGCGGGCTGACGATCTGGATGAACTCGCCGTGGCAGCTCATGCTGCTGTGGGGCATCGTCGTCGGCGCCGGCACGGGCTCGATGTCGATGACCTTCGTCGCGACGATCTCCAGCCGGTGGTATGTGCACCGCCGCGGCCTCGTCAGCGGCATCCTCACCGCCGGCAACGCCACGGGCCAGCTGATCTTCCTACCCGTCATGGCGCACCTGGCCGACACCGTCGGGTGGCGCGCCGCGTCGCTCGTCGTCGCGGGCGCAGCCCTGGCGACGGTGCCGATCGCGCTGCTCTTCCTGCGCGACCACCCCCACGACCTGGGGCTGTCGGCCTACGGGGCGCACGCCGCCGACCCCGGCCCGCCGCGCGCGGCCCGCACCGGCTCCAGCGCCGGGCGGGCCCTGGGGGCACTGCGCGACGCGGCGCGGACCCGCACGTTCTGGCTGCTCGCGGGCGGCTTCGCCGTGTGCGGCGCGACGACGAACGGGCTCATCGGCACCCACTTCGTGCCCGCCGCCCACGACCACGGCATGCCCGCGACGACGGCCGCGGGGCTGCTCGCGCTCGTCGGGATCTTCGACATCGCGGGCACGATCGGCTCGGGCTGGCTCACCGACCGCATCGACCCGCGCTTCCTGCTCGGCTTCTACTACGTCGGGCGGGGCGTGTCGCTGGCGATGCTGCCGCTGCTGCTCGCGCCGAACGTCGAGCCGAGCATGTGGGCGTTCATCCTCTTCTACGGCCTCGACTGGGTCGCCACCGTGCCGCCGACGGTCGCGCTGTGCCGCGAGCGCTTCGGCCTGACCGGGCCCATCGTCTTCGGCTGGGTCTTCGCCTCCCACCAGCTCGGCGCGGCCGTCGCCGCCTGGGGCGCCGGCTTCATCCGCGACCTCGACGGCACCTACGACCTCGCCTGGCATGTCGGCGCGGG
>JAVTVZ010000113.1:0-2248 GCA_032229625.1 Dermatophilaceae bacterium
CTCGGGGTGCCGCTGCGGGCGACGCGGGCGATCGGCACGATCCTCGCCGTCCTGCTCACCGCCGCCGCGGTCACGGTCGCGGGGCCGATCGGCTTCGTCGGCCTGTCCGCGCCCGTCGCCGTACGGCTGCTCGCCAAGGTCGTCCCGGCCCTGCACCGGCACGCGGTCCTCCTCCCGGCGGCGGGCCTGGCGGGGGCCCTCGTCGTCCTCGGTGCCGACATCGCGATGCGCGCCGCCCTCGGCGCGGAGCAGGCGATCCGCATCCCGACCGGGGTGACGACGACGGTGCTCGGCGCGATCGTGCTCGTCGCGCTCGCCCGCCGCGGGCGCGACACCGGGGCGACGAGGCGGCCGGCGGTCGTCGCCGTGCCGGTCCGCAGTCGCCGCCGCGTCGTCGTCGTGCTCGCCCTCGCCGGCCTCGGGGTCGTGCTCGTCGCGGTCACCGGGCTGCTGTCGGGGCACACGATGCTGCGCACCGGTGACATCGCCGCGTGGCTCGGCGGGCAGGGCCACCCCCTCGTGCGGTTCGCGCTCGACGAGCGGGCACCCCGCGTCGCCGCCGCGCTCGCGGCCGGTGCGGCCCTCGCGCTCGCGGGATCCCTCGTCCAGGCCACGTGCCGCAACCCCCTCGCCGAGCCGGGCATGCTCGGCATCACCGGCGGCGCCGGGCTCGGCGCGGTCCTCGTCGTCACCGCCGGCGGCAAGGCCGGGGCCGACACGACGACGCTCGTCATCGCGGCCGCGGTGGGCTCCCTCGTCTCGTTCGCCGTCGTCTACGGGCTGTCGTGGCGCGGGGGCCTCGACTCCGACCGACTGCTCCTCGTCGGCATCGGCTGCTGGTACGGCTCCGTCGCCCTGAGCACCCTCCTGCTCGTGCGGGCCAACCCGTGGGACACGCCGCGGATCTACACGTGGCTGTCCGGCACGACCTACGGGCGGACGTGGGATCAGCTCGTGCCCGTCGCGGTCGCCCTCGCCGTGGGAATCCCGCTGGCGCTGGCCGTCGTCCGCGAGCTCGACCTCCTCGCCCTCGACGAGGACACCCCCGTGCTCGTCGGCGTGCCGCTCGAGCGGGTGCGCCTCATCGTCCTCGTCGCCGCCGCGTTGCTCGCGGCGATGAGCGTCACCGCCGTCGGGGTCGTCGGCTTCGTCGGGCTCGTCGCGCCCCACGCCGCCCGCGCGCTCGTCGGGGCGCCGCACCGGCGCAGCGTGCCGCTCGCGGTCCTGCTCGGCGCGACCCTGCTCGGCGTCGCCGACACCGTCGGGCGCACCGTCATCGCGCCTGCGCAGATCCCCGCCGGGCTCGTCGTCGCCCTCATCGGGGCGCCCTACTTCGTCTACCTGCTCACCCGGACCGCGCGCAGCGCGTGAGGTCGGGACGTGAGCCCGCGACGGGAGCCCGTCGAGCCGGCGGCGTCACACGTCCGGGTCACGCCACGGGGTCGGCCGCGGCAGGTGCAGGCACCGGCGGCAGGTCGGCCAACCCGGCGCGCAGGGCGTCGAAGCCCGCCGCGATGGCGACGCTCAGCTCCTCCTGTGAGACGGACATCGCGGCGCGCAGCACCGCGGTCGCGCAGCCGACATAGAGCCCGGGCCGGATGTCGCGGGTGGGGTCGACGCCGAGTCGCTCGGCGAGGTGCGCTGCGAGTGCCCGCTCGAGCGGGCCGGTGGAGCCGGCGGCCGTCGCGAGCAGCCCGGGCCAGCGGCGGAAGGCCTCGATCCGCTGACGGCGCAGCTCCGGCTCGGCCGCCAGCGTCGCGGACCGTGCCTCGACGACCCTCTGCAGCGACGTCAGCACCCCCTCGTCGGCGGGCCGCGCGACGAGCTCGCCGACGAACCGATCGACGAAGTCGGTGCTCATCCCGACGACCGCGCTCTCCTTGGTGGGGAAGTAGTTGAAGAAGGTCCGCGCGCTGACCTGCGCCTGCGTCGCGATCTGCTCGACCGTCACCGAGTCCAGTCCGCGCGCGAGGGCCAGCTCCAGCGCCGTCCGGTGCAGCCGGCCGCGGGTCTCGCGCTTCTTGCGTTCGCGCAGGCCCTCGGCGGGTCCGGGCGCCTCGGGGGCGGCATCGGCGCTGGGCGCGGGGGGTGGGAGGGCGGTCGCGGTCACGGGTCAAGGATACGTCACGTTGTCGGAATAATTGCAGTCGATGTAAACTTGCACTCACCGCATCTGCCGTCGTGACGTTGAAGGATCCATGAGCATGACCACACCCATCGGCTCGCCCGCGAGTCCGGCCGCCGCGCC
>JAVTVZ010000113.1:2348-8061 GCA_032229625.1 Dermatophilaceae bacterium
CGAGTCGGCCGGCGACACCGGCTACCGGCTCGACCCGGCCTCCCGGCGCGTCTTCCTCGGCCTCATGCTCGGCATGTTCGTCGCCGCGGTGAGCCAGACGATCGTCTCCCCGGCGATGCCGCGGATCGTCGCCGAGCTCGGCGGCATGGACCACTACAGCTGGATCGCGACGGCCGCCATGCTCGTCTCCGCGATCACGGTGCCGATCGTCGGCAAGATGTCCGACCTCTACGGGCGGCGGCGCTTCTATCTCGGCGGCCTCATCTTCTTCATGATCGGGTCGCTGCTCGCGGGACTGGCCCAGAATTTCTGGTTCCTCGTCTTCGCGCGCGGCGTCCAGGGCGTCGGCATGGGCACGATCATGCCGCTGAGTCAGACGATCATCGGCGACATCATCCCGCCGCGGCAGCGCGGCAAATACCAGGGCATGATGGGCGGCATCTTCGGCGTCACCTCGATCGCCGGCCCGCTGATCGGTGGTTTCGTCACCGACCATTGGGGATGGCGCTGGCGCTTCTTCATCAGCCTGCCCGTCGGCCTGCTCGCCTTCGGGGCGATCTTCCGCTTCCTGCACCTGCCGCACACCCGCCGCGATGCGAAGGTCGACGTCGCCGGCATCGTCAGTCTGACCGGCGCGCTCGTGCTGCTGCTGCTCGCGACGTCGTTCGGCGGCGTCACGTATGCGTGGGATTCCGTGCAGATCATCGGCATGTATGCCGCCGGGGCCGTCTTGCTCGCCGCGTTCGTCGCGGTCGAGACCCGCGCCGCCGAGCCGATCATCCCGCTCGGCCTCTTCCGCGGCTCGATCTTCACCTTCTCCAACATCGCGAGCTTCGCGGTCTCGATGATGATGTTCGGTGCGCTCATCTACATTCCCGTCTACGCCCAGGGCGTCCTCGGCGTCGACGCGACGAATTCGGGTCTCATCCTCATGCCGATGATGGTCTCGATGATCGGGCTGAGCATTCTCTCGGGCCTGTACATCACGCGCACGGGCCGCTACAAGGAGCTCGTCCTCATCGGCCCCGCGCTCATGGGCGTCGGGATGTGGATGCTCACGCGGCTGGACTACGGCACGCAGCTACAGCTGACCCTGGCGATGATCGTCTTCGGCATCGGCCTCGGCATGTGCATGCAGGTCTACACGCTCGTCGTGCAGAACTCGGTGATGCGCCGCGACCTGGGGGTCGCGACCGCGTCGACCCAGTTCTTCCGCAATGTCGGCTCGACCGTCGGGATCGCCGTCTTCGGCACGATCCTGTCGACCCAGATGCGCCCCGCGATCCTGTCGCACCTCGACCCGCGCGCCGCCGCCGGGATGCCCCAGGGCGGGATCGACGCCGGGTCCGTGCTGGACCCGAACGCCCTGGCGGCGCTGCCGCCGGCCATCGCCCAGGCCGTGCGCCACGGGCTGGCCGACAGCCTGCACGAGGTCTTCCTCGCGGCGCTGCCGCTGGCGGCCGTCGCGTTCCTCGCCTCGCTGCTCATCAAGGTCGTCCCGCTGCGCGACACCGTGCACAACCCGCAGGAGGGTGGCCGCGAGATGCTCGACACGATGGGTCAGTCGGCCTCCGCCGAGCTCGCCGTGCCGCTGGGTCGCGACAGCGGCGCGCCCCGCACGCGCGAGCGGCTGCTCGGGCTGCAGCTGTCACTGCTGTGCGACCAGGCCGTGCGCGCCGACCGGCCCTGCTGCGGCAGGCCGTCGCCGACATCGGCGAGGGCGACTTCGACCGCGGCCTGGCGCTGCTGTCCCGCACCGCCACGATGCTGACGACCGAGAACCACGAGTCCGCGGCCCGCGCGGAGCGGTATGCGGTGGCCGTCGCCGAGCGCGGCGCCCAGCGCGGCGGGGCCCTGTCGGCGTCGCTGCGTCGCGAGCTCGCCACGGCCGCGACGACCCTGGAGCCGGCGCAGGTCATGTCGCGGGTGGAGCCGTCGGTCGCGCAGCGCTACGAGGGTGTCGACGTCGGCTCGCTGCAGGCCGTCGGCAGCGACATCACCGCCGCGCTGCTCGTCGACCTGCAGCGCGCCCGGGCCGGGGTCGCCGCTCCGGCCGGCGCCGCAGGGGACCGGGCCCGACAGGACTGACCGCCCAGGCCGCAGCGACGCAGGCCGGACCCCTCGTGGGGCCGGCCTGCGTCTGCGTTCGAGCCGTCGGCGCGGCCTGTGCTCTCTGCGCGGGTCTCGGCGGCGTGCGGGCGAGGTCGGCGATCAGAGCCGGATGTCGGCGCGACCGCGACCGGTGGCCTCGAGGTAGGCGACCGCGCGCTCCATCACCTGCCCCGAGTAGGGGTTGGTGAAGCCCGCGCGACCGGCGTTGGCCTTGTCGATGGCGTCCGCGGCGTTGCGCAGGTAGACGGCCGTCACCTCCTGGTGCGGCGCGAGCTCGCCGGTGCGCCGATCGAGCGCGAGCTGCTGCGCGAACGCGCTCGCCGGACCGGTCCGGTCCGTGATCCCCGGCTCGATGCGCTCGCCGGTCGCCTGCCCGAGCAGGTCCTTGTCGGTCTCGGTCAGGTAGCGGAAATCGTTGAGCACGGAGAAATTCCGCGTCGACGCCGCAGCGGTCGACGTGGTGGGCATGGCCGCCTCGGGCCGCCGCAGGGCCTGCGGTTGCGCGGTGACGTCATACGCAGAAGTGAGCCGCATGTTCTCTCCGTGAAGGGTCGGACGAGTGGTGCCTCTTCCCCGCCCATGTCGGCCCCGACGCGCCGAACCTGAGCTTTCCCTTTGTGCCGGTAGCGGATTCGCACACCCCGGCCGGTGACGCGGCCGGTCGAGGGCGCGCGGCGTCCGCACCTGTCGGTGCGGCCAGCCATACTGACGCCGTCATGTCGAGCACCCCCACCTCCGCGCCCCCGCGGCCACCGATCCCGCGCGACGTGCGCGTCCTGATCGCCGCCGCCTTCGTCATCGCCATCGGCTTCGGCCTCGTCGCGCCCGTGCTGCCGCAGTATGCGGCGAGCTTCGACGTCGGCGTCGCCGCGGCCTCCGTCATCGTCAGCGCCTTCGCCTTCATGCGCCTCGTCTTCGCCCCCGCGGGCGGCAGCCTCGTCACGCGCCTGGGGGAGCGGCCCGTCTACCTCGCGGGGCTGCTCATCGTCGCGCTCTCCACAGGAGCCTGTGCGCTCGCGCAGGGCTACTGGCAGCTGCTGCTCTTCCGCGGCCTGGGCGGCGTCGGGTCGACGATGTTCACGGTGTCGGCGATGGCGCTCATCGTGCGGCTCTCGCCGCCGTCCATCCGCGGCCGGGTGTCCTCGGCGTATGCGGGCGCCTTCCTCATCGGCGGCATCGCCGGGCCGATCCTGGGCAGCCTGACGGCCGGCTGGGGATACCGCGTGCCGTTCGTCATCTATGCCGTGGCGCTCGTCGTCGCGGCCGGGTTCGTCGCGACCTTCCTGCGCGGGGCCGCGCTGCGACCGCCGCCGGGCTCCGTCGTGCCGCCCGCGCTCACCGTCACGCAGGCGCTGCGCGACAGCGCCTACCGGGCCGCGCTCGTCGCCGGATTCGCCAACGGTTGGGCAAATTTCGGTGTCCGGATCGCGCTCGTGCCGCTCTTCGCGGCGACCACGCCGGCGCTCGGGCCGACGTTGGCGGGGCTGGCGCTGACCGTCTTCGCGGTGGGCAACGCGATCGCGCTGCAATTCTCCGGGCGGCTCGTCGATGCCCGGGGGCGGCGGCCGCTCATCATCGTCGGGCTGCTCGTCAGCGCGGCGGGCACGGCGACCTTCGGGCTGGCGCACGACCCGTGGGTCTTCCTGGGCCTCTCGCTCGTCGCCGGTGCCGGGGCAGGCATCGTCAACCCGGCGCAGCAGGCGTCGGTCGCCGATGTCGTCGGGCAGGACCGCTCCGGGGGCAAGGTGCTGGCGACCTACCAGATGGCCAGCGACGGCGGCGCGATCCTCGGCCCGGTCATCGCCGGCCGCGTCGCCGACGTCATCGGCTTCCCCGCCGCCTTCGCGCTCACCGCCGTCGTGCTGACGATCGGCGCCCTCGCCTGGCTGCCTGCCCGCGAGACCGCCCCGGCGATCGACGCGCCGCTCTCCGACCCGGCCTGAGTCGAAGGGCCGATGAGGGGCCGCTCAGGTCGTCGGCGGGAGCAGGTAGAGCCGCTCGCCCTGGGCGTCCTTGGCCCGCAGGACCGCGCCGGCCGGGCCGACGACCTCGGGGATGGTCAGGGCGGTGCCGACCTCGGTGCGGGGCACCTGGGGTCCGACCTGTATCGAGCGTCCGTCGATCGTGCCGTAGGCGCGGTCGGCCGTGATCCACGTCGTCCTCCACGCGCCGAGGTCGGTCACACTGCCACGCTCGAGGTCGACGAGGGTGCGGCCGAGGACGCCCCACGTCCCGGACGGGGAGGGCCACCAGGCCGTCGCATCGGCCATTGCGTCGGCTGTTGCGTCGGCTGTCGTGTCGGTCTTCGCGTCGGTGTCGGTGACCTGCCCACGGAAGCTGACCCGCACCGCCTGGCCGTCGGTCGAGGCGACGACGTGGCGGCGTCCGGACCGGTCGGGGGGATACAGCGTCAGGAAGGTGCCGCCGAGATAGCCGACGACGCCGGGCCTCGACGACGGAGCCTCGTCGTCGGGCGCGGCGGACTCCCACGGCCGGACGGCCGACGCCGCGACGCCGGGGCGCAGGTGCCACCAGCCGCGTCCCGATGCGGCGCTGACCTGACCGGCGGCGTCGGCGGCGAGGGGAAAAGCCCCGGACGGCACGGTGACGCGACGCAGCGCACCGTCACCGACCACGGCGACCGTCCGCTCGTCGAGGCCGATCAGCGGGGCGGCGCCGAGGTAGCTGACGCGGGCTCCGGCGGGCAGCTGCACCGTGCCCGCCGCCTTGCCGTCGGCGGTGTTCCACCAGGCGAGGGTGTCGCCGACCTGGGCTGCCACGACCGGAGCACCCGCGATCGTCGTGCGGGCCAGCTCCTGTGACATGGCGCCGGCCGGCAGCTCGGCCTCCCACCGCTGCGCGCCGCTGACGGCGTCGACGACGCGCAGCCGGTGCTCGGCGGTGACGTAGGCGATCGCATCGTCCAGGGCGAGGACCTTGCCGCCGCCGGTCTCGACCGGCGGGCTGACCCACCGGGCCGTCCGGCTCCAGCCGGGCGCGACCGCACTCGGAAACGTCGTGTCGGCCCCGCCGGAGGCAGGTGCCGTCGCGACCGTGCCCGGCCGCAGGCCCGTGAGGGTCAGGGCGCCGATCGCGCCCGCGACGACGACCCCGGCGATGACGACGCCCGCCACGGCCGGCCGCGGCGGCCAGAGACGCCGACGCTCGACCTGCGCCGTCGGTCGCGGCGTGCGCTGACGCGGCGAGCGGCCGGCCTTGCGCGCGAGAGCGGGCTCGCTCGGCGGAGCCTCGGACGGGGCGGCTCCGGTGTCGCGGGGCTGCTGCTCGCGGCCCGCGCGAACGAGCCCGACCATCCGGTCCGAGCCGCGACGGGCCGCCGCGGTGTCGGGCGCCGGTCGCCACCCGGTCGTCGGCGCGGGCTCCTCGGGTGGGCTCGCGGCGGACGCGCCGGCTGGGGTGGCCGAGGACGGCCGAGACGCGACGGCCGGGGCGCTCGCTCGTGGCGGGTCGACGCTCGTGGCCGCCGTCGGCGTCGGCACGCTCGACGCGTCCGAGCCCCGCGCGTCTGCGTCCGGCGTCGAGGGACTCGGGGTCGGATCGACCGGCGTCGCGACGGTGGAGGCCCCGGGGGCGAGCGCCG
>JAVTVZ010000113.1:8161-9874 GCA_032229625.1 Dermatophilaceae bacterium
GCCCCGTGCGGTCGCGCGATGGCCCCGTGCGGCGGGTTGGCCCGGGCCGAGGCGACACTCGGCGCAGTGGTGCGCGATGCCGATGCCGGTGCCGGTGCCGGTGCCGGTGCCGGTGCCGTTGTCGGTGGGCGCGGCGTGGACGCGGTCGTCGTCGCCCGCGGCGACGCGCCCGGTGCGGTGGGCCGCGGCGCTGCGGGGCGTGGCCCGCGGTCGCGGGGAGTGTCGGGCGTGGCGCGCTCGGAGACCCGAGCCGGGCCCGACGCGCCGGGGAGCGGTCGGGCGGTTCCACCCCCGCCGGCGACCTGGGCGGTGTGCGGGGTCGAAGTAGCAGGAGTGGCCACGCTGCCGCCCGGGATCGCGAGGCTGCGGTGGTCGGCGGGGTCGCGCCGGCCGGTCGCGTCGCCGAACGGCACGAAGAGGCGTCCCTCGCGGTCGACCGCGATCAGGTAGTTGTGGAAGCCCGGTCCGTTGATGCAGGCCCGCACCCCCGAGCGCGGCCGGCCGTCGGCGAGGCGCCCGAGGGTCTCGACGAGCTCGGCGGCGGTGCGCACGGCGGCGGCACGGACGTTCTCCTGCGGCCACGGCGTCACGGGTCGTCCGTCGATGGTCGCTCGCTCGACCCCGGCGGAGTCGGTGGTGATCTCGATCTGCACGAGGGGCTCCTCGGGCAGGTCGTACGGGTCGAACGGCATGGCTCACCCCCCGAAGAGCGACAGGTAGGTCGAGGCGGCGGCGCCGGACGTGCTGCCGGGGGCGGTGACGGCCTCGTAGGCGAGTTGCTTGCGCGCCTGGGTGCGCACGAGCCAGTCGTGCACGTTCTGCACGTAGGGCGCGTTGGCCTCGGATTCGCTCGACCCGGCGAAGCTCCCCCAGCTCGCGAGCGCGACCCGCCGGCCCTGCTCGCGGGCGAAGTCGGCCCACCAGTTCAACCCGTAGGTGCCATTGATCGCGCGGCCCCAGTCGTCGCCGGAGTCGGTCGCGTCGACGCCGACGACGCTGACGACGTCGGCCCCCGGCCAGGCCCGCAGGGGGTCGACGCCGGGGCGCGCGCCGCGGGGCACGGTCCACTGGGTCTGGACCTGCGGCAGTCGGGTGCGCAGCGACGTCGCGACGCGGCGGTAGCAGGCCGCGTGCCCCGCGGGATCGGCCTCGGCCAGCCCGGAGGCGTCGGGGCGCAGGTCGATGATCGCCCCGCTCAGGCCCTGGGCGGCGACGCTGGAGGCGAAGCCGCGCCAGTACTGGTGATACCGCCCCTTCGCGCAGGACTGCAGGCTGCCGCCGCTGTCCGGCAAGAGGGACACCGAGAGCACCTTGCGGCCCGGCACCTGGCGCAGCGAGGAGAGCGCACTGGTCGGGCGCGCGATGTCGGTCCACGTGGCCGCGGGCAGGCGGGCGGCCACGACGTCGAACGCGCCGCCGCGGGCCCGCGCCAACCGGGCCGCGCGCCGGACCCCGTCGGCGTCGGCGGTGGGCAGGTGCACGCCGCTGGTCCAGGTGCGCCGGTGCGCGCGGGGGACATCGGGGTAGGAGCGGTGGGTCGCCGCGCCCGGCCCCGACGGCGCGCGCAGCGCGGCGCCCGTGGCCGGCGGGGCCGCGTGGCCCGGCCCGGCGATGACGCGACCGGACGCCGGGCGTGACGGGGCCCGCTGAGCCAGGCTCGGGGAGACGCCGACGGCCTGGGCGCCGCCCGCCCGCGCCGGGGACACGGCGGAC
>JAVTVZ010000114.1:0-9813 GCA_032229625.1 Dermatophilaceae bacterium
GCGCGCGGTCGGGGCCGCGCAGCGAGAAGCCGAGCCGCACCTCGATGGTGCGCTCCGCCCGCGACGGGCCCATCCACATGAGGCCGAAGGGCCGCAGCGTCGTCGGGCGGATGTAGTCGAAGTCGAGCCGGGTGCCGCCGGGCATGAGCCGCCGGTCGTACCAGAGCAGTTGGCGCCAGCCGGGGGCGTCGACCTCGACGTGCGCCGCGAGCGGCACGCCCTCGACGACGATCTCGGCCTGCGCGACACCGGGGTGCAGCTGGACGAGGCTCGCACGCAGCGGCACGGTCCGGCTCCGCGGTGAGGCCAGGCCGCCGGTGGAGGCGTCGAGCACGATCCGGGCCTGCTCGTGCGCGGGGAACGTGTAGCGGTGCACCGCGGACTTGGGGCCGACGGTCAGCTCGGCGCGGATGCCGTTGGCCAGCGTCGCCGCATACTCCCCCGGGCTCGCCGACTCGGCCGTCAGCGGCCACGTGCGGCCGAGCTCGTCGAGCGGATCGAGCATCGGGGTGACGCGGAAGTAGTTGTAGTACTTGCGGATCGCGCCGGTGCCGCTCTGCTGGAAGTGCGTGAAGCCCGACGCGACCTGCCCGTCGTAGGCCGGCGGCGGGCTGCCCTCGGTGTTGAGCTCGTACGGCCCGTAGCCGGTCGGGTAGCCGCCGGAGTAGGCCACCGCGGAGGTCATCCCGAAGGGGTGGGTCGCGCCGGGGTGGGTGTTGCCGACCTGCGGCTTGGGCCACCACCACGTCGCGGCCAGGCCCTGCGGCGCGGGCAGGTCGGTCGCCGCGCAGCCGATGAACGGGTCGACGTGCTCGTACATGAGCCTCTCCTTCCGTGGCGTGCTGGTCCGTGGCAGGCAGGTCTGTGGCAGGCAGGTCTGGGGCGTGCTGGTCCGGCATGCCGAGGTGAGCGTGCTGGTCCGGTCACGGTAGGCACGGCGTGTTTCGCCGGCGTGACGCGAGCTGGTCGTGGCGATGACGCGCGGCTGTCAGGGAGTCGCGGGCGAGCGCGGTTGTCGACATGCGCATCGCGGGAGAGCGGCCAGAGGGCGGCGGGGGTGCCCCGGGAGGACGGGCGGGCGGCGCTGCCGGCCGACGTCAGACGAGTCGCGCGGGGACGATCTCGACCGCGACGGGCGCGCTCAGCGTCAGGGTCTGCTCCCCGCGGGCCGCCCGGCGAGCGCGTAGTCGGGCTCGCCGCCGTCCTGCGGCACCGCCAGGTGCCACGCGGTGATGCTCGGCTCGTCGGGGTCGACGATCCAGTAGTGCGGGCAGCCCGCGCGCCGCAGCCGATCCTTCTTGACGTGCCGGTCGATCGACGCGGTGCCCGGCGAGAGGATCTCGATCGCGAGCAGCGGCGGCCCGACGAGGCCGCGCTCGGCCAACGCCTCGACCCTCGCGACGAGCAGGTCCGGCTGCAGAACGCTGTCATCGCCGAGGATGACGTCGAAGGGCGCCGCCAACACCTCCAGGCCGTCGGGCACGCAAGCCCCGAGGACCTGCCCCAGCCGGAACGACACGCGCTGATGCCGCCAGCGCGGCGCGGGGCTCACGACGAGCACCCCGTCGATGAGTTCGTAGCGGTTGCCGTCGTCGGGCAGCGCCTCCAGCTCATGCCGATCCCACCGGCGGCGGGTCGGCAACGGCGTCATGGTCACCATCGTGCCCCTTCCTGATCACGCTGCCTACCCACGCAGGCACCACCGACACGGTTCCGGCGTCATCCACAGGTCGCGCCGCACGTGTGGACAAGAACACGTGTGGACAAGAACCGGTCGGGCCGGGCTGGGAGAATCCCGGGGTGCGTTGCGACTACTTCGACGCCGGCGTGTGCCGGTCGTGCCCGTCGATGGGTGTGCCGTATGCCGAGCAGCTGGCCGCCAAGCAGGCCCGCGTCGCCGCGACCCTGCCCGCCGGGCCGGGCGTGGTCTGGGACGAGCCCTACGCCGGGCCCGAGTCGGGCTTCCGCACGAAGTCGACGATGGCCGTCGGCGGCACCCCCGACGCGCCGACCCTGGGCATCCTCGACGCCGACCGGCACGGCGTCGACCTGAGCGCCTGCGGGCTGCTCGGGCCGGCGACGGCCGAGGCGATGCCGGTGCTGCGCAGCGTCATCGCCGAGGCGGGGCTGCGGCCCTACGACGTGCCGCGGCGCAGCGGAGAGCTCAAATACGTGCACGTCATCGAGGCGGCCGACGGCCGGCTGCTCGTGCGTTTCGTGCTGCGCTCGACCGGGCAGCTCGGGCGGCTGCGGCGAGCGCTGCCGCGGCTGCGCGAGCTGCTGCCCGGGGCTGCGGTCGTCTCGGTCAACCTGCTGCCGGAGCACAAAGCCCTCACCGCGGGCTCGGAGGAGATCCTGCTGACCGACGAGCGGACCCTGCCGATGCCTGTCGGCGATGTCACGCTGCACGTCGCGCCGGGGGCGTTCGTGCAGACCAACGGGGCGGTGGCCGGCGCGCTCTACCGGCAGGCGGGGGCGTGGATCGACGCGGTGGCCGGCGCGCGCCCCGACCCGACACGGCCCCTGTCGGTGCTCGACCTGTATTGCGGTGTCGGCGGATTCGCACTGCACGCCGCCGGGCCGGGGCGGGTCGTGCGCGGTGTCGAGGTGAGCGCGGCGGCCGTGGAGTCCGCTCGGCGCAGCGCCGACGAGGCCGGGCTGGACGCGCGCTTCGAGGTCGGGGATGCGACGGCCGTGACCGTCGCCGGTGAGGCGGCGCCGGACCTGCTCGTCGTCAACCCGCCGCGGCGCGGCCTGGGCCGCCAGCTCGCCGCCCGCATCGAGTCCGCCGACATCCCCGTCGTCGTCTACAGCTCGTGCTACGCCACATCCCTGGCCCGCGACCTCGCCGCAATGCCGTCACTGCAGGTCGAGCGGGCGCGACTCTTCGATATGTTCCCCCAGACCGACCACGCCGAGGTGCTCACGCTGCTGCGCCGCCTCAGTCGCCCTCGGTGACGCGCCCGACGGCGGGCGTGCACCGGCTCATCCCCACCGGTCGACGACCACCACAACCCTTGTCACAGACATAGCAGATCTACTACATTCGAGAGCATGACAACCACGACTGTCGAGGATGTCGACGCGCTGGGGCGGGCGGGGCGTACCGCGGTCGAGGTGCGCGACCTACGGATGACGTATGGCGCGACCCACGTGTTGCGCGGGGTGGACCTGCGGATCGGGGTCGGGGAGGTCGTCGCGCTGCTGGGGCCGAACGGCGCGGGCAAGACGACGACGATCGAGATCCTCGAGGGCTTCCGCGCGGCCTCCGCGGGGCACGTGCGGGTGCTGGGGGTCGAGCCGATCCGCGGCACCGACGAGTGGCGGGCCGACCTGGGCGTCGTCCTGCAGTCGTGGCGCGACCACGCGCGGTGGCGGGTGCGCGAGGCCCTCGCGCACTTCGGGGAGTTCTACCGGCCGTATGCGACGCCGGACCGGCCGCGGCCGTGGGACGCCGACGACCTCATCGCGCGCGTCGGCCTGCGCGGCAAGGAGGACCGGCAGGTCATGAAGCTCTCCGGCGGTGAGCGGCGACGCCTCGACGTCGCGATCGGCCTCATCGGGCGACCGCGGGTGCTCTTCCTCGACGAGCCGACGGCCGGCTTCGACCCGCAGGCGCGTCGGGACTTCCACGACCTCATCCGCAGCCTCGCCGACCTCGACGTGACGATCCTGCTGACGACGCACGACCTCGACGAGGCCGAGAAGCTCGCCGACCGCATCCTCGTGCTCGCCGGCGGCCGGCTCGTCGCCGACGGCACCCCCGACGACCTGCGGCGCGCCGTCAGCGCGACGACCGAGGTGCGCTGGGCCCGCGACGGCGCGACCCACGTCCACGCCACCGACGACCCTGCGCCCTACCTGCGAGAGGTGCTCGCCGCGCCCGGCGGCGCCTTCACCGACCTGGAGGTGCGGCGCGCGAGCCTCGAGGACGCCTACCTGGCGATCGTGCACCGCGTCGAGACCGGACAGGATCTCGACGCCGACGAGGCGCTGCGGCTGCTGACCAGCGCACCGGCCGCCGGCGCGGACCGGGGCGGCACCGCCGGCGCCCCGCAGACCCCGCAGACCCCGCAGGCCCCCGATACCGCTGATACCCCTGATACCCCTGATGCTTCGAGCGGAGAGCTGCGATGACGTCGACCAGGAACTCGACCTCGACCTCGACCTCGACGGCGCCGGCCCGGTGGGCGGCCATCGCGCGCGGGGCGCTGCGCCAGACCGTCATCGAGGTGCGCATCCAGATGCTCTCGCCGATGGTGGCGAGCTGGCTGATCATGCCGGGCATCGGGCTCCTCGTCCTGTGGTTCCTGCGCGACTCCGACGTCATGGGCAGCGAGGTCAGCCTCGCCCAGCTCGGGATCCCCGGGCTGCTCGCGATGACGATCGTCACCAACGGGCTCATCGGCATCGCCGGTCAGCTCATCACCGAGCGCGACGACGGCACACTGCTGCGGGCGAAGGCCGTGCCGGGCGGGATGCCGAGCCGGCTCATCGGTGACGTCTTCGTCAACATCGGCACTGCCCTGGGGCCGATGCTGGTGTTGCTGGCGCTCGGCGGTTTCCTCATCCCGGACATCTGGCCGACCGGCCCGGTCGCCTGGCTGACGCTGCTGTGGGTGAGCATCCTCGGGCTCTTCGCGACGCTGCCGCTCGGGGCGGTCTTCGGGGCGATGCTGCGCACCCCGGCGCTGCTGTGGACGACCGCGCTGGGCACCTACGGGCTGCTCGCGATCAGCGGCATCTTCTACCCGCTGCAGGCGCTGCCCGGCTGGGTGCAGACGATCGCGCAGGCGCTGCCCGTCTACTGGACCGGGCTCGGGCTGCGGCACGCGCTGCTGCCCGACGCGGCCGTCGCGCTGGAGATCGGGCAGTCGTGGCGGGTGCTGCAGACCGCCGGGATGCTCGGCCTGTGGACCGTCATCGGGCTGGCGGTCGCCCCGGCTGCGTTGCGGCGCATGGCGCGTCGCCAGTCCGGCTCAGCCGTCGCCGCCGCCCGCGAGCGCGTGCTCAGCCAGGGCTACTGAGCGGCGGCGGACGTGGCGGACCAGATCCACAACCGCATCGCGATGCTGCGCGCCGAGCGCGGCGTGTCCCGGCGGCAACTCGCCGACGCCCTCGGCGTGCACTACCAGACGATCGGCTACCTCGAGCGCGGCGAATACGCGCCCAGCCTGGCGCTCGCCCTGCAGCTCGCGGGATATTTCGGCGTGCCCGTCGAGGTCGTCTTCTCCCTCGAGCCGTTCCCGCTCCTGGGGTCGGGCCACGCGGGCTGACGCGGTCGTGCGGTGCCGGCCCCCACACCCGCTCGGCGTCGCGCTCCCAGCCCACCGTCGCGGCTACAGCCGCAACCACCAGCACTCAGCGCAACCGCGACGGAGAGGGGCTGCGCCACGCAACAGACCCGCCCCACCCCGCCCGTCCCGCCCACCCCGCTCCGCGTCGCGCTCCCAGCCCACCGTCGCGCCTATAACCACAACCACCAGCACTCAACGCAACCGCGACGGAGAAAGGGCTGCGCCGCGTCAGCCTGGGGTGTCGCGGGCGCCGGCGACGTGGGCGAGCAGCTCGTGCCAGGAGCCGAGCTTCGTGCGGTCTCGGCCGAGGTCCTGGCCGCGCTCGATCTCGGCACCGTCGATGGCCTGCCAGTCCTCGTAGGTGCTCGGCGCGCGCCCGCGGCTGCGCAGCAGCGCGACGACGTCCAGACGCTCCCGCCGGGCCGCCGTCGCCACGTCCGCTGTCGTGGCATCCGCTGTCGTGGCGTCCGCTGTCGTGGCGTCCGGCCTCGCCAGGCCCGCGGCTTCGAGGTCGGCGAGCACGTGGCCGACGGTCTGGGCGGCGTCGGACTTGTTGGAGCCGATGACGCCGAGGGGGCCGCGCTTGACCCAGCCGGTGCAGTATTCGCCGCGCTGGACCGCGCCGGTCTCGTCGACGACCCGGCCCTGGACATTCGGGACGATCGCCGCCGTCGTGTCGAAGGGCACGTCCGGCAGCGGCGTCGCCCGGTAGCCGATCGCCCGCAGCACGAGCTGCACGGGGATCACGACCGTCTCGCCGGTGCCGACGACCCGGCCGTCGGCGTCGAGGCGGGTGCGCTCCAACTCCATCGCCGACACCTGCTCGGGCACGCGCTCGGGGTCATCGGCGGCCTGCGTGTCGGCCTCGACGTCGGGGTCGGCGTGGAGCCGGATCGGCCGGCTCCAGAAGGCGAAGTGCAGCCGCCGCTGCGCGTCGGGCACGGCCCGGTCCGCGGCCTGCGCGAGCACCTGCAGGTTGCCGCGCACCCGACGCGGCAGATCGGCCTCGCCCGCGAGCGCGAGCAGCTGCTCCTGCACCTCCTCGCCGTCACCGGTCACGGCGACCGGACCCTCGATGAGCACCTGCACGCCGGGCAGCGAGGTCAGCTCGCGCAGCTCCTTGGTCGTGTAGCTCGCGTGCTCGGGGCCGCGGCGACCGACGATCCACACGTCGCGCACGTCGGCGTCGGCGAGCTCGGCGAGCACCTGCGGCGGCATGTCGGTGCGGGCCAGGGCCGCGGGGTCCTTGAGCAGGATGCGCGCGACGTCGACGGCGACGTTGCCGACGCCGATCGCGGCAGCCCCGCGCACACCGGCCAGTGACTGCGGCCGGGCGTCGGGGTGACCGCCGTACCAGGACACGAATTCGCGGGCCGAGCGCGAGCCGATCATCCGCTCGCCCGGGATGCCCAGGCGCACGTCCTCGTCGGCGCCGACCGCGTAGATCACCGCGTCGTAGCCGGCGAGTAGCTCGGCGCGCGTCACGTCGCGCCCGACGTCGACGAGCCCCCAGAAGGTCACGTCCTGCTCGAAGGTCCGGGCGAGCGCGTCGCCGACGGCCTTGATGTTGTCGTGGTCGGGGGCCACCCCATACCGCAACAGCCCGTAGGGGGTCGGCAGCCGGTCGAACATCTCGACGCGCACCGGCACCCGATCCTGCGCGACGAGCGCCTGCGCGGCGAAGAGCCCCGCCGGGCCCGCGCCGATGATCGCCACCCGCGCCGGCCCCGCCGCCGCCCGCGCCGCGTGCGTGACCTCGCCCGCCGCGTCCTCGCCCGCCGCGTCCTCGCCCGCCGCGTCCGCGCCCAACGGCGCCCGCGCGTCGAGCATCGGCGCCGCCTGCCTCGTGTCGCTGCCCTGCTCCGCAGCTGCTCCGCTCACCACGACCGCCTGCCTCCCGCTCGTCGCCGTCAGGCCTGTGCCCTCTCATGCAACCATCCGCGGACGCCGCGCGGGCCGCCTCGCCCCGGCCGGTCGGGCCGGCGCGCCGCGCGGGCGGGCTCGCGGCCGGCGCCCTGCCGCGCTCCCCGCGCCCGCTCAGCCCGCTCAGCCCGCTCAGCCAGCATCGAGGGTGAAGGTCGTGCGCACGCCGGGCCGGCCGGAGACGACGATCTCGGCGGCCGACACGGCCTTGCCGGGCTCGGGGAACACCCAGCCGCCGAGCGGACGGTTGCTGCCGCGCACCACGCGCGCGGTGCCGCCCTGGACCCGGACGTGGAGCCGGTCGGCGCCGGCGCGCAGGGTCAGCGCGATGGGGCCGGCGCGCTCGAGGCGCCACTGCGGGTCCAGATGCCAGCGCTGCTCCATGGGCGTCACCCCGTCGCTGAGCTCGTCGGTCGCGGTCAGCGTGCGCCGCGCGGCGTCGACGGCGACGGTGCGCCGCTGCCCGGTGCCGTAGGGCGTGCCGTCGAGGGTCCACGTGTGCACGTCGCCGTCATCACGCAGCGCGGTCACGCGATAGCCCTGGCCCGATCCGCCGCCCCGCGGCACCGCGGTGTTCGCGGCGGCCGGCGACGAGCCGTAGGCGACGCGCGGGTCCGCGGCGTCGTAGCCGAAGAAGCCCGTGCCGACGAGGATGCGGCGGCCGCCGGCGGACCAGGTCACCGAGCCCTGGTCGCGGTGGCCGTGCGCGCGGCGCGCGGGCCCGTAGCGCAGCGAGTAGTAGGTCGTCGCCGGGTCGGTCTGGGACCAGCGGCCGATGCCGTAGCCGGCGGCGTCGTCCCGCAGGATCCGCCGCGGCGAGGTCGGGCACGGTGAGGCGACGCCGGGCCGGCGCCGCGCGTCGCCGATCTGGACGATGCCGCCGTCGGGTTCGGTCACCCACGCCGCCGCGCCCTGGGCGCGCGTGACGAGCTCGCGGACGTCGGCGACGACGGGATCGTCGGGGACGAATTCGCGCAGCATCCGCCCGGCGTCGGCCCACATATTCGTATTGATGATCTGGTAGGCGGTGGATTGCTCGTAGGTGAGCCCGATCTCGCTGAAGGCGTGCGGCGCCTCGGCGCGGATGCGCTCGCTCGCCTTCTGCACCCATGCGGGGCGGCCGATGAGGCGGCCCGCGGCGATGAGCCGGACATTGGCCATGAGCCCGTGGTTGTGCACCCGGTGATTCGGGGGGCCGTAATAGCGCGGACCCAGGAGCACGGCCGCGTCGGCGTCCATGGCCGGGATGAGGCGAGCGTCCTTCGTCTGCACATAGAGGCAGACCAGCGATTCCAGGCGCCGCAGCGCCGTGCCCTCGTCCCAGCCGCGGTCGATGCCGCCGTGATCGGGATTCTGCGCCGTGAAGCGCGGCACGACGTCGAGCAGGCGCCGCACGACCTCCTGCTGCCCGTCCTGGCGGGCCCGCCGCACGAGCGGCGGCAGCCACGTCAGGCCGTAGACCTCGAGCTGCCACGTCGGGTCCATGCGGGCGCGGGCCCGCGCACCCCACGGCTCGGCGCCGACGGTGAAGGGCGCGCCGCCGGGCACGGTGACCGTGATCGGGCGCCCGTCGCGCACGCGCTGGGGGCTGGCGCGCTCACACCGTGCCGTCCACGGCGTGCCGAGCGTCAGCGGGTCGACCGGCAGCGGGCAGTCCAGGGCCGCCGTCGGATCCGTCTGGGCCACCGGCCGGCCCGTCGACTGACAGGCGCCCAGGGCGAGGACGAGACAGGCCGCCAGGAGCGCCGCGCACCACCGCAGCCGCGCCCGGCCCCCGCGCTGCGACACCGGCACAGACACAGACACCGTCACCGGCACAGGCGCGGCCGCAGGCGCAGGCACAGGCGCGGGCACTGCGGCCTCGCCGATCTCGCGGGTCAACGCGCTCCCCTTCCGCGGCGCGGGCGGCGCAGACCTCGCGGGGGCTGCCCGCCCCGGCCCCGCACCCGCGTGATGACACGGCAGGACGTCGCGGCCACCTCGACGGCGACCGCAGCGGTCCTGGATTCATCCGGACGTCGCCTTCCCCGCGCCCCGGCACACCGACCGCGACGCGACGACCCCGAAAGGACGACGTGGCCACCCCGATCGCAGACACCCTGCGGTCGCGTCGAGCCACATCTGCGACAACGCCCGACCCCCGCCGTCAATTGCCGCTGATCACACCCCTACAGATTCTTCCTGTGTCGAACTGTACGGCTCGGACAAGAGCTCGACAAGGAATTCGCCGACCCGTCGACATCTCGTGATCATCATCGGTCGTCCGTCCTGATAAAGACGCCTCCGGGCAATTCGGCACTTGATGGTCGGACGTCCGAAAAGGTGGATCGGAATGCGATTCGCCCCCGAGTTGGGTCATCTTCTCGCTCTCTGGCGGACTGGATCGCTCCGAGCTGCGGTGATGTGGCGCTGTCGTGCCTGAATCGGGCACTACGAGGGCGGGTGGGCAGGGTGGACGTCCTGGATCCGCCGGGTGCGGACGGCCTGGGGCTACCGCGGTCCACATCTGGTCCACATCTGGTCCACATCTGGTCCACGTCTGGTCCAGATCTGGCTGAGTCGCTGCTCGGTGTGGTCGGCGGGCGCCGGCCGT
>JAVTVZ010000115.1:0-9693 GCA_032229625.1 Dermatophilaceae bacterium
TCGGCCGTGTCGAGCGCGAGCTCGCACTCGGCGAGCGCGCCGGGGTCCGAGGCGATCCCGTGGTCGTGGGCGATCCGGCTGATCTGCCGGGCCAGGTCGAGGTCGCGCTGCGTGACGTGCCCGACGTCGTGGCTGAGGAGCGCGAGGTCGACGTGGGGGTAGGTCAGGGTGACGTCCGGGTGATGGTTCGCCGCCTCGGCGGCGTCGGTCACGGCCGTGACGAAGGCGAGGCCTGTGACGAAACTGCCTGTGCGGTAGCGGGAGTGGAGCGCTCGGGAGAGCAGGCGCCAGTCGTCGAGGCCGGCGTCGAGGATCTGCTGGACGGTGAGCGTGGCCATGGCCCCAGCCTGGCACCGCCGGGCCGCGGGCGCATCGGCACGCGCCCGCCCCGTCCGCGACCTGCGCGGAGACGGACGGGACGGGCGCTTACGGTGGGCCCATGAGGAGCTGTGAGGCGCTGCTGGCGTCGCTGTCCCGTGGGCCGGAGGCGACCGCGCCGCGGCTGACCCACTACGACGGGCCGGAGCGGATCGAGTTGTCCGGGCGCGTGCTGGTCAACTGGGTCGCCAAGGCCGCGAACCTGCTGGTCGAGGAGGCCGACGCCGGCCCCGACACGCTCGTGGCGCTCGATCTGCCGGCGGGCCACTGGCGGGCGGCGTACTGGGCGCTGGCGGCCTGGGCGACCGGGGCCACCGTCGCGCTCGGCCCCGGAGCCGTCGGAGCCGGCAGCGCCGCACAGGTCGTCGTCACGGATCGACCCGACCAGGCCGGCGGTGACCCCGAGCTGCTCGTCGCGGTCACCGGGGCGGCGCTCGCGCGACGCCACGACGGGCCGCTGCCGCCCGGCGCGCTCGACGAGGCGGCGGTGTTGGCGACCTACGGCGACGTCTTCGAGGCGGCGGACTCCCCCGCGCCGACCGACGCCGCGCTGCGCGACCCGGACGGCGCGTCGCTCAGTTACGCCGAGCTCCTCACCCCCGCAGACCGGCCCGGCGAGCGGGTCCTGCTCGTCGGGCCGAGCGAGCCCGCCCTCGCCCTGCGCACGGCCGTCGCGACGTGGGCCGCCGGCGGCTCGATCGTCGTGACCCGCTCACGCCTCGAGCCGGCCGAGGCCGATCGGCTCGTGGCCACCGAGCGCGTCACCCGTGTCGCCTGACGCGCCCGCCGGCCGGCCGGGTCAGCGGGGGGCTTGCGCGACGACGGCCCGCCACGTCGTGGGGTCGACGACGCCGTTCGGGGTCAGGCCGTAGCGCGCCTGCACGGTCATCACGGCCGTCGCGGTCTGGCGCCCGAAGCTGCCGTCGGCGGTCACGCGCAGGGCCTGCTGCAGCGCGGTGACGACCCGCCCGGACTGCCCGCGCTGCACGGTCGTGGACGTGAACGCGAGCCACGGGAACTGCCGCAGCTCCAGCCGGTTCCACGTCTTGAGATCGGTGCGACCGGTCGCGGGCAGGCGCCACGACTTCTGGAACGTCACGAGCGCGGCGCGGGTCCGCGCGTCGAACGTGCCCGTCGAGGGCAGCTTCAGCCCCTTCTGCAGCACCCGGACGGCAGATCCCTTGGAGCCCAGCGCGATCCGCGCCGACTTGTAGGTGGAGTAGCGGGTCGTGATCCGCGCCGGCAGCGCCCGCACCGGCGGCTGAGTGACCTTCGGGTCGGTCGCCGCGGGCGGCGGGGCGCTCGGCGTCTGCGGTGCCGCGGAGGCGGGCACGAGCTTGGCCCAGGTCGCCTTGTCGAGCACGCCGGTGCGCGCCAGGCCCTGGCGACCCTGATAGTCCAGGACCGCGCGGCGCGTGCCGTAGCCGAACTGGCCGTCGTCGGTGATGCCGAGGGCGCGCTGGGCGATCGCGATCGTCGAGCTCTTCTGCCCCGGCACGAAGACGGCATACGTCGAGGTGGGGGTGGGGATCGTCGCGGGGCACCCGCCGGTGCGGCGGCCGGTGTAGATCGGCGCGGGCGAGCCGGCATACACGCGGCACGGGCCGAGGTCGGCGGTCGTCACCGCCGAGCCGGTCCACCACGAGGTGCGCTGCATCGCGCCGTCCCACGTCAGGGACGTGTGGATGTGGTCGGTGTGCGGGTTGGCGCCGGTGTAGTCCTGCCAGCCGCGCTCGGGGGCGTAGCCGCGCCACATCTTCTTGTTCCAGATCAGATACATGACGCCCAGGCGGCGGGCGTTCTCGCCGTTGTTCGCCGAGAGCCACGCGACGGCGGCGTCGCCGACGGCCTTCTGGTCGGGCTTGGTGGAGTCCAGCATCCAGTCGATGGCGCGGCCTTCGAGGTGCTCGCTCTGAGCGTTGTTGCACCAGCGGGAGATCCCCGCATACCCGACCCCGTAGGTCGAGGTCATCAGTCGCGCGTAGGCGGTCGCGCCGGCCTTGTCGACGGGATCGCAGGAGTTCTGCCCGGTGTAGGCGGGGCGCACGTCGACCAGGGCCGGCAGGGCGCGGGTCGCGACGGGCGCGGCGAGGGCGGCGGCCCGCAGCGCGGTCTGCGTCGAGGGGTCCAGGCCCGGGTTCACGGCCTGGGTGGAGCCGGCGGCGCGCTGCGGGGCGAAGGCGTGGGCGGGGGTCTTCGCGCGGGTCGCGCCGGCGAGAGCGTCGGCGGCGTCGGCCTGGCGGATGACGGCGGCGGTGTCGGGCTCGTCCGGCAGCGGCTTGGGCGCGATCGGGTCGGCGGCGGCCGACGGCGCGAGCAGGCCGGCGACGAGGGTCAGGTGGGTCAGGGCCGCGAGCACACCGGCCGTGCGGCGCAGGGCGGTGCGCGGCCGGGCGGGATGGGCGAGATGGGCGGGATGGGCGCTGTGGTGCAGCGCGGGACGCGGGGGCGTGTAGGGCATGTCGGGGCACCTCGGGGGACGCGGGGTGAAGCACACCGCGCCTCGGCGCGCGGGCTCAGGGGCGCCGCGCCGCGCGTCGAGATCGTCCGAGTGCTCCGGGACCGCTCCTCCCATCGGCCGATCCGGGGGTCCTGCTGAGGTCCGGCGGACGAGTCCGCGGGACGGCAGATAGAGTTCGGGTCATGGACAAAGTCGTCGCCAGTGCGGCCGAGGCGGTCGCCGACATCACCGATGGAGCCACTCTCGCCGTGGGAGGTTTCGGTATCTCCGGCATTCCCAGCGTGCTCATCGGCGCCCTCCACGAGAGCGGCGTCAAGGATCTGACCGTCGCGTCGAACAATTGCGGGGTCGACGATTGGGGATTGGGTGTCCTGCTCTCCGATCAGCGCATCAGCAAGATGATCGCGTCGTATGTCGGGGAGAACAAGGAGTTCGCCCGGCAGTATCTGGGCGGTGAGCTCGAGGTCGAGCTCACGCCGCAGGGCACCCTCGCGGAGAAGATGCGCGCGGGCGGCAGCGGGATCGCCGGCTTCTACACGCTCACCGGGTCGGGCACCCAGATCGCGGAGGGCGGGCTGCCGCTGAAGTACGACTCCGAGGGCGGCATCGCCAAGAAGTCCGAGCCGAAGCCGACCCGCACGTTCGTGGTCGACGGGGAGGACAAGGAGTTCGTCCTGGAGGAGGCGCTGCGCACCGACTTCGGTCTCGTGCGGGCCTGGAAGGGCGACCGGCACGGCAACCTCGTCTTCCGTCAGGCCGCGCGCAACTTCAACCCGCCCGCCGCGATGGCCGGCAAGGTGACGATCGCCGAGGTCGAGCACCTCGTCGAGCCCGGCGAGATCGACCCCGACGAGGTGCATCTGCCCGGCATCTTCGTGCAGCGTGTCGTGGCGCTGACCCCCGAGCAGGCGGCCGACAAGCGCATCGAGCGCCGCACGGTCCGCCCCCGCGCCCAGACCGACTAGGCCGTGCCCCGCGTGCCCCGACCGACGATGCGCGCAGCCGCGCACGAGTGGAAAGAGATCTGACATGGCATTGACGCGAGAGCAGATGGCGGCGCGGGCCGCTGTCGAACTCAAGGACGGCGACTACGTCAACCTCGGCATCGGGCTACCGACGCTCGTGCCCAACTATGTCCACGACGACGTCGAGCTCGTCCTGCAATCGGAGAACGGCATTCTCGGCACCGGCGCCTATCCCCTGGAGGGCGATGAGGACCCGGATCTCATCAATGCCGGTAAGGAGACGGTCACGGTCCGCCGGGGCGCGGCCTTCTTCGATTCGGCGACGAGCTTCGGGATGATCCGTTCGGGCAAGGTCGACGCGGCGATCCTCGGCGCGATGCAGGTGTCCGACAAGGGCGACATCGCCAACTGGATGATCCCCGGCAAGATGGTCAAGGGCATGGGCGGCGCGATGGATCTCGTGCACGGCGCCCGCAAGGTCATCGTGCTCATGGAGCACGTCGCCAAGAACGGCGACCACAAGCTGCTCGCCGAGTGCGAGCTGCCCCTGACCGGCAAGGCCGTCGTGCAGCGGATCATCACCGACCTCGCGGTGCTCGACGTCACCGACGGCGGCTTCGTCGTGCGCGAGCTCGCCGACGGGGTCAGCGAGGACGAGGTCCGCGAGAAGACCGGCGCGCCGGTGACCTTCGACCTGACCGGACGCCCCGAGGACGCCGCCGAGTCGGCCTGAGCGGCCCACACCGGCCGACGCCGGCCGACGCCGGCCGACACGGACACGGACGACGCGAGCGGCCCGCCCCGAGCAGGGGGCGGGCCGCTCGTCGTGTTTCGCACGCGCCGCGGCTCAACGCGCCGCGGCTCAACGCGCCGCGGCGGGGGTCAGCGCTTCGCGGCGGGGGGCGTCGGCGCCACGGGGGTCGCGGACACGGCGAACCAGTCGGAGCGCAGCTTGAGCACCTGCCGCACCTTGGTGCCGCTGACGGTGACGGCGCGGGTCGTGCCGGTCAGCTGCACCTGGTCGACGCGGCCGCCGATGTCGCCCAGGCCGTCGCGGCCGAGGATGCGCACGTCGATGAGCTTGCCGATGCCGAAGGTCTTCTCCAGCGTCGCGACCGGCAGCTGCACCTGCCACGCCGAGTTGGGGTTGCGCATCCGCCCGTCGTAGGGGTCGGCCTTGGCGACCTGGTAGGAGGGGCCACCGGCGACGGAGTAGCCGCCGTTGCTCGCGGAGAACTCCGCGAACGCGAACGGCGCGTTGGCCGCCTTCGACGTGCGCAGCACCGTGCCGCGGGTCGCGGTGATCGCCTTGTCGGCGCGCGCGTCCTCCTCGACGGTCTTGGCGCCGGAGCGGCTGTAGCGGGCGACGCCCTTGAAGACCTGGCAGGAGATCGTGTCGCAGATGTCCCACGACGCGCCCTTGGCGCGCTGCCGGTCGCGGTAGGCGGCGGCGTAGGTGCGGGCGGCGACGGACTGCGCGGCGAGCGCCTCGACGTGCCACGACGCGGGCATCTCGCTGGGCACGACGCTGCGCAGGTAGGACTCCATCGTGGAGTTCAGGACGGTGATGACCTTCGAGCCGCTCATCGTGGCGAAGACGTTGCCGCGCACGTCCTGCTGGCTGCCGCCGGGCAGCGCGACCCGCACGACGCCGCTGGTGGTGCGCAGCACGAGCGCCCCGGAGCCCATGCGATAGCCGCGCCAGCCCTGCCACGCGCCCGTGGCGTCGCGGTGCTGGACGCTCAGGCCGTTGGCGTAGCGCACGACGCGCCACGCCGTGTAGTTCGCGCCGACCGGCAGCGTCGTCGCCGTGCGCCCGTGGGTGACGCTGAGCCCGGCGGCCGGCAGGACGGTCGTGTCACCGTCGGTGTCGGCGGAGATCAGCACGCGGATCGAGGAGTTGCCGATCGAGGTCTGCCGCGTGCCCGGGTAGTAGAAGTCGAGGATCTGGCTCCACGTCAGCCCCGCGTCGGCCGCGCCGTAGGCGCCCCACTGGCTCATGCCGCGGCCGTGCCCGAAGCCGCGACCGGCGATCGTCACCGAGCCGGACGCCGGGCGCAGGGTGACCTCTTCACCGGCGTGCGCGGCCGGTGCGCCCGCCAGACCGGCCGACAGGGACGCCGCGATGGCCACGGCCCCGACACCGGCGGCGCCGCGGCGCAGGAATCCGCGAGTTCCCTTGCGGTGCGTCGTGATCGGTGCACCGGCCCGGACGGCGGCGGCGACGTGATGCGGGCAGGACTCGAGGGCGTGAGGGCGCTGGCTCATGGGCTCCCCATCGACCGCCCGCCGCGGCGGCTGACTCAAAGCACGCGAAATCCCGCCGCTGCGACACCGCAGGGGCGGGATTCCTCGGGGGTGGTGGGTCGCGCTACAGGGCGACCGTCTGCCCGGTGCGCGCGGACTCGATGACGGCCTCGGCGACGCGGACGGTCGCCTGGCCCTGGGCGAGGGTGACGATGTCGGCCTCCTTGCCGAGCACGGCGTCCCGGAAGTTCTCGTGCTCGACGAGCAGCGGCTCGCGCTTGGGGATCGCGTAGCGGACGACGTCGCCCTCGGAGACCCCGCGGAAGCGCGCGATGTCGAACCACGTGGTGCGGACCTCGCCGTTGGCGTGGAAGGTCAGGTCGGCGGTGAGGGTGTCGGCGACGAAGGCGCCCTTCTCACCGGTGATGATCGTGACCCGCTCCTTGAAGGGCGAGAGCCAGTTGACCAGATGGCTGGTCACGGTGCCGTCGGCGAGCTTGCCGGTGACCGACACCAGGTCCTCGTATTCGCGGCCGCTGCGGTGCGCGACCTGCGCGGCGACGGACGCGAACGGCTGCTGGCGCACCCACGAGGTGAGGTCGATGTCGTGGGTCGCGAGGTCCTTGACGACACCGACGTCGGCGATCCGCGCGGGGAACGGCCCCTGGCGGCGCGTGACGATCTGGTAGACGTCGCCGAGCTCACCCTCTTCGAGCCGGCGGCGGGCCTGCTGCAGCGCGGGGTTGTAGCGCTCGATGTGGCCGACGGCCCCGACGAGCCCGGCCTGCTCGAACGCGTCGGCGATGCGGGTCGCCGCCGGTGTGTCCTGCGCGAGGGGCTTCTCGATCATCGCGTGGACCCCGGCGCCGGCGAGCGCCAGCGCGACGGGCTCGTGGTAGATCGTCGGCACCGCGACCATGCAGTAGTCGAGCTCGTGCTCGAGCAGCTCCTCGACCGTCGAGCACAGCGGCCGCCCCTTGGCGACACCGTGCGGGTCCTCGCCGGAGGCGTCCGCCACAGCGACGAGGTCGACCCCGTCCAGGCCCGCGAGGACCCGGCCGTGGTGGCGGCCCATCATGCCCAGGCCGATGAGACCGGCGCGCAGGTTCGCCATCACGCACCTGCCGTGGCCAGCGCGTTGACGGCCTCGACGATGCGCTCGAGGTCGCCCTGGGTGAGCGAGGGGTGCACCGGCAGCGACAGGCACTGCGCGGCGGCCTGCTCGGTCTGCGGCAGCGAGGCGTCGTCGGTGCGCCCGGCGAAGGGC
Source organism: Dermatophilaceae bacterium (assembly GCA_032229625.1). Lineage (GTDB taxonomy): Bacteria > Actinomycetota > Actinomycetes > Actinomycetales > Dermatophilaceae > Kineosphaera. The sequence continues at coordinate 7,319 of JAVTVZ010000115.1, forward strand.
GCGAGCCGGTGGTTCGGCACGGGGTAGAACATGCCCGACCCGACGTTGTACTGCTCGCGCAGCGCCGCGGCGAAGCCGTCGCGACCCTCCGGCACCCGGACCGTGTACTGGTGGTAGACGTGCACGGCACCGTCGGCGACCGGCGGCGTCGTCACGCCCTCGAGATTCGCGGAGAGGAACGCGGCGTTCTCCTGCCGCTTGGCCGTCCAGGCGCCGACCTTCTTCAGCTGCTCGCGGCCGATCGCGGCGTGGATGTCGGTCATGCGGTTGTTCAGGCCCACGACCTCGTTGTGGTACTGCTTCTCCATCCCCTGGTTGCGGTAGAGCCGCATCATCCGGGCGATCTCGTCGGTCGCGCACGAGACCATGCCGCCCTCGCCGGACGTCATGTTCTTCGTCGGGTAGAGCGAGAACATCGCGAACGAGCCGAAGGCCCCCACCGGGGTGCCGCCCAGCGACGCGCCGTGCGCCTGCGCGGCGTCCTCGAAGAGCTGCAGCCCGTGCTTGTCCGCCACGGCCTGCAGGCCGGGCATGTCCGCCGGGTGCCCGTAGAGGTGCACCGGCATGATCCCCACGGTGCGCTCGGTGACGACGGCCTCGACGGCGGCCGGGTCGAGGCAGAAGGAGTCGGCCTCGATGTCGGCGAAGACCGGCGTCGCGCCGGTCAACGCGACGGAGTTGGCGGTCGCGGCGAACGTGAACGACGGGACGATCACCTCGTCCCCGGCCGTGACGCCGCTGGACAGCAGGCCCAGGTGCTGGCCCGAGGTGCCCGAGTTGACGGCGACGCACGCGCGGCCGAGCCCGAAGTGCGCCGCGAACTCCTCCTCGAACGCCTTGACCTCGGGGCCCTGCGCGAGCATCCCGCTGCGCAGCACGCGGTCGACCGCGGCGCGTTCCTCCTCACCGATGAGCGGCTTGGCGGGGGGGATGAAGTCGTTCATGGCGTTCAGGTCCTTCCGGTCGGCCTCCGGGTGGGTCCACCCGGCGCACCGCGCGATCGTTTCGAGGTGTCGGACTCGTGTACGGCTTCGGACACGGGGCTGCGTATGTCGGTCCGCGGCGTCCGCTCGGGCGTCACGGGCTCTGCTGCGCTGGTCGTGCGTGAGAATGTCTGCGGGATCGCCCCCCAGGCACCCCGTGCAGACTATCGCGCGTCCCCTTCGAGAAAGGTTCTCCCGACGTGAAGGTCCTCAGTGTCGTCGGCGCCCGCCCGCAATTCGTCAAGCTCGCCCCCGTCGCCGCGGCGCTCGCCGCGACCGGCGACGTCGAGCACGTCATCGTCCACACCGGGCAGCACTACGACGCGAAGATGAGCGACGTCTTCTTCGAGGACCTGCGCATCCCCGCGCCCGACGTGCACCTGGGCGTGGGCTCCGGGAGCCACGGCGTGCAGACCGGCGCGATGCTCGCGGGCCTGGACCCGGTCCTTGACGAGCACCGGCCCGACTGGGTGCTCGTCTACGGCGACACGAATTCGACGCTCGCGGCGGCGGTCTCGGCCGTGAAGATGCATCTGCCGGTCGCCCACCTGGAGGCGGGGCTGCGCTCCTTCAACCGGCGGATGCCCGAGGAGCACAACCGGGTGCTCACCGACCACGCCTCCGACATCCTGCTCGCCCCGACCCAGGTCGCCATGGATCACCTGGCCACCGAGGGCCTCGCGCAGCGCTCCGTGCTCGTCGGCGACGTCATGACCGACGTCTGCCATCTCGTGCGCGACGGCGTCGCGGACACGCCGATCGAGCTGCCCGACTCGATGGACCCCGCGCAGCCCTACCTGCTCGCCACGATCCACCGCCCCGACAACACCGACACCCCGCAGCGGCTCGGCGCGATCGTCGAGGCGCTGCGCGACCTGCCCGCGCCCGTGCTGCTGCTGGCCCACCCGCGGCTGGTCGCCAAGGCCGCCGCCCACGGCATCGAGCTCACCGGCGGCGGGCTGCACCAGACCGCGCCCTTCGCCTACCCGCAGATGGTGCGCGCGGTCATGGGCGCGGCGGGCGTCGTCACCGACTCCGGCGGCCTGCAGAAGGAAGCCTTCCTCCTCGACACGCCGTGCACGACGATCCGCCCGGAGACCGAGTGGGTCGAGACCCTCGAGGGCGGCTGGAACGTGCTGGACAACGACCTCACCCAGCTGCGGGACATCGCGGTCCGCGAGCGCCCGACGGGCGAGCGAGGCACCCCCTACGGCGACGGCCACGCCGCCGAGGTCGTCGCGGCGGTCCTGCGCGAGCACGCCCGCTGACGATCCGCGGCCGAGCAGCCCACGACGCCGACGGCGTCCAGAGACGCACCGAGCCGCCGCTCCCTGCGCGTCAGGGGCGGCGGCTCGGTCGGGTCGAGAGGACCAGGTGCGAGGATCAGGCGCG
>JAVTVZ010000116.1:0-9637 GCA_032229625.1 Dermatophilaceae bacterium
TCGTCGCGGTAGTGGGCCTCGCGCTCCTCCTCGGTCATGGCGCCCCAGATGCCGTAGGGCTCGCGCACCCGCAGCGCGTGTTCCCGGCATTGCGCAAGGACGGGGCAACTGAGGCACAGGGCCTTCGCGGCTGCCGCGCGATGGCGCCGCGCGGGTCCGCGCTCACCCTCGGGGTGGAAGAACGACTCGGGTCCGACCGTGCGACAAGCACCGTCGAACTGCCACTCCCAGCGGTCGGCCACCGGCCCGGGGAGGCGGGAGATCTCGGCCATGACTACCCTCCTGCAGCGCGTCGGTCGGTCTCGGCTTGCTCGGGTCGCGGCGATTTGGCACCCTCTACACCAGGTGTGGGCATGTGCCGACTTCGTGTGCGCCGGTCGTCCGGCGTCGCGCTCCGATGCGTCCGGGTTACCCGGACTTCCTCAGGGGCAAACCTGCGCCGCCGAATTCGATGATGTGCGCCGCGCGCGACACGGCAGGTGTCATGGTGTCGGTGCGATGGTGGAGGTGCGGCCGTCCGGGTCGAGGAGCGGCCGGGCGGCGTGAGCGCAGAGGGCGCGGCTCGTTCTGGAGGAGCCGGCGCGGACCCGAGGGATCGAGCGACGACGAAACGAGGAGCCGATGGCTTCGAGGCGGGAGACGGTGCGATGACGACGCCGTCCCGTGGTTTCGGTCGGGGTCGCCCCGAGCGTGATCCGGAGGGCTCCGGAGACGCCGCGCAGGCCTCGTCGGGACCGTCGTCCGGGTCGAACGAACAAGAATCGCCGCAAAGCGTAACGCCGGGCCGCTCTCAAGCGATGGAAGAGATGAGTGCGGGGTCGCCGATGGCCGCGCTGGCCGTCAAGGCCATGGCCGGCGACGCTCCCGCACTCGAGGAGCTCATGGTGGCGGTGCGGGAACGCGCCTTCCGCTATGCGCGGGCCCGTCTGGGCCGGTTCCCACAGGCGGCCGCCACGGCCGAAGATGCGGCGCAGGAGGTGTGCATCGCAGTGTTGACATCGCTGTCACGGTATGACGAACGCGGTGTGCCCTTCGAGGCATACGTGTATTCGATCTGTGCGCGCAAGGTCGCCGACGTGCAGCGCTCGGTGATGCGGGCGCCGGTGCCGACCGACGAGGTGCCCGAGCGGGTCGACCTCGCGGCGGGGCCTGAGGAGATGGCCGTCGCGGGAGCCGAGGGCGACGAGGTCTGGGCGTTGATGCAGGAGTTGCCCGCTCACCAGCGTGAACTGCTCACGCTGCGAGTGGCAGTAGGCTTGTCTGCCGAAGAGACGGCGCAAGCGTTGGGTATGACCGCGGGGGCGGTTCGGGTTGCGCAGCACCGGGCATTGGGCCGGTTGCGGGCGCTCTACGACAGGCGGGACAAGGGGGAGTCGTGACAAGGGACGAGTCTGTGGGGCTCGGTGCCATTCACGCGGATGACGAGCTGCTCGATCGGCTGGCGCGTCGAGATGACGCGTCGTTCGACGGGTTGGAGTCGATGCTGGCGTCGTGGACGGCGCAGATCGACGCGGACGCCGAGGAGATGGCGGACCGGTCGGGGCCGTGGGGCCTGCGGGGGCACACCGCGTCGGCGGCTGCGGCCGCGGTGGCGTCGGTCGGCAGCTTTGCCGGTCAGGCGGCCCGTCGGGCCGCGCCGCGCACCATTCGCATCCCCGTCTCGCGGGCCGCTGCCGTGGCCGGCGCGCTGGCGCTGACGATGTCGGGCGGCGGGGTCGCTGCCGCGCTGACCGGTCAGGACGTGCCGATCGTGTCGCGCATCGTCAAGGCGCTCCCGGGGGCGCCGGCGGGGTCGCTGTCGACCGACTCGCAGGCGGCCGACGTCGTGACGCTCGCCGTCGAGGATCGGATCCGGGCGGGCCACCCGGAGCAGGCACGCGAGATCGTCGATGTGCTCTCGAACGGGCTGGGCACGGACGCGGGCCCGGTGGCGGCCGCCCAGATCGAGGCCCTCGACCGTCGTGTCGACCAGGCCGAGCTCGTCGCGGGTGCGGACCCGGCGGCGACGACGACCATGACACCGGTCCCCGGCGCGCCGTCCGGGCCGCCCATCATCGCGCTGCCGGCGACCTCGTCGGCCGTCGGCATCCCGTCCTCGACGGCGTCGGCGCTGGTCACGATCGCGACGACCGTCCCCTTCGCGCCGCAGCCGGAGTCGACCGAGCCCGAGGGCCAGCCGACGTCGCCTGCGACCACGGACGCCTCGGCCTCGCCGGCAGAGCCCACGCGTGAGCCCGGCTCGTCCGCGAGCGGTTCGTCCGGCTCCTCGGGTTCGACCGGTTCGTCCGGGTCCTCGGGCTCGGGCAGCTCGTCGTCGCCGACGCTGACCCCGTCCGCGACGGGCACGGCGACGGCCTCCGGGGTGCTGCCGACCGACGCCGCGACGCCGAGCCCCTCGCAGACGCCGACCTCCTCGAGCGCCGGCTCGTCGAGCACGTCGTCGCCGAGCTCGTCGTCGAGCTCGTCGACGTCGCACTCCTCCACGTCACACTCCTCGACCGGCACGTCGGCGGCGGGCGGGACGAGCTCGGGCACATCGGCGAGCGAGTCGTCCTCGAGCGCCACGCTGACCCGCGGCGGCACGTCCAGCGACCGGGCCGTCGCCACGAGCCTGGCCTCGACGCAGTCCGCGGCGACCACCCGGGCGCTCACCAACGGCGCCACGGTCACCACGACCGACGACTGACCCGCGCAGACGACCGATCCGCGGCAAGCGGCACGCACGGGTGATCCGCGCGGCGGCACGCGCGGGCCTGCTTGTGGGCGCGCCGCTGGGCGCGACGCCGCGGGCGGCTCAGGACTCGGCGGGCCTGGTCCGGGCGCCTGATCCGGCGAGGTTCGGACGTCGCGGCGCCAGCACCTAGAATCGATGCATGTCGGCCACGAGCACAGACAACGCAACCAGCATCGACGTGACGAGCCTGGCCGGGCGCGCGGACAGCGCGCCCGTCGGCCACGGCGAGGGGCCGGGAGGGGTGGCCTCGCCCGACCCCGCGGTGGGCCCGCCGGCGCCGCCGACCCACGATCCCTTCGCCCTGACCGGGCTGACCTACGACGACGTCCTGCTGCTGCCCGGCGAGACCGACGTCATCCCCTCCGAGGCGGACACGTCGAGCCGGGTGAGCCGCAACATCACGGTGCACATGCCGCTCATGTCGGCGGCGATGGACACGGTCACCGAGTCGCGCATGGCGATCGCCATGGCCCGGCAGGGCGGCCTGGGCATCCTGCACCGCAACCTCTCGATCGCCGACCAGGCCCGCCAGGTCGACCAGGTCAAGCGCTCCGAGATGGGCATGATCAGCGACCCGGTCACGGTGTCCCCGCAGGCGACGCTGCGTCAGGTCGACGAGCTGTGCGCGCAGTTCCGGATCTCCGGGCTGCCGGTCATCGACGACGACCGTCGTCTCGTGGGCATCATCACGAACCGGGATCTGCGCTTCGAGTCCGATCCGTTGCGCCGCGTCGAGGACGTCATGACGCGGATGCCGTTGGTGACGGCGCCGGTGGGGGTGCGCAAGGAGGACGCGCTCGCGCTGCTGGCCCGCAACAAGATCGAGAAGCTGCCGCTGGTGGACGACTCCGGGCGCCTCGAGGGCCTCTTCACGGTGAAGGACTTCACCAAGACCGAGCAGTATCCGCACGCGACGAAGGACGACGCCGGCCGGCTGCGGGTCGGCGCGGCGGTCGGCTTCTGGGGCGACTCGTGGGAGCGGGCGATGGCGCTCGTCGAGGCCGGCGTCGACGCGCTCGTCGTCGACACGGCCAACGGGCACGCCCGCGGCGTCACCGACATGATCCGCCGCCTCAAGGCCGAGCCCGCCGCCCGGGGCGTCGACGTCATCGGCGGCAACGTCGCGACCCGCGAGGGCGCGCAGGCGCTCGTCGATGCCGGCGCCGACGGCATCAAGGTGGGCGTCGGGCCCGGCTCGATCTGCACGACCCGCGTCGTCGCCGGTGTCGGTGTCCCGCAGGTCACGGCCATCCATCTCGCCTCGCTCGCCGCGCGTCCCGCGGGGGTGCCGCTCATCGGTGACGGCGGTCTGCAGTATTCGGGTGACATCGCCAAGGCGCTCGTCGCCGGGGCCGACACCGTGATGCTCGGCTCGCTCCTGGCCGGCTGTGAGGAGAGCCCCGGCGAGCTCGTCTTCATCAACGGCAAGCAGTACAAGTCCTACCGGGGCATGGGCTCGCTCGGCGCGATGGCCGGCCGCGGGCGTGGGGTGTCCTACTCCAAGGACCGCTACTTCCAGGGCGACGTCTCGGACGACGACAAGGTCGTGCCGGAGGGCATCGAGGGGCAGGTCGCCTACCGCGGGCCGTTGTCCGCGGTCGCCTACCAGCTGGTGGGTGGGCTGCGCCAGTCGATGTTCTACCTCGGCGCGCCGACCATCGACGAGCTGCGGGCGCGGGGCCGCTTCGTGCGGATCACCGCCGCGGGCCTGAAGGAGAGCCACCCGCACGACGTGCAGATGACTGTCGAGGCGCCGAACTACACGCACGGGGCGCGCTGACGCAGCCCGCGCAGGCTCCGATCGACCTCTTGTATTCATCCCGCCGCCCCGGACGCGCCTCTCGCGTCCGGGGCGCTCGCCGTGTGCCGCGGCGCCGCGCGGGCGGCGATCCGAGACTCGCAGTAGGGGATTCGCGCGGGCTTCTCGGGACGCGCGGCGGTCGCGGACGACCCCGCAGCGGCGCTGCTCGAGCCCGGCGAACCGGCCGCCGACCTGCACGGATAGGTGAAGCAATCAGGACGCTTGTATAGTTGGGGGCGCGGAGAGTTCGCACCTGGTGTGCCGATGGCCCGGGTGGACGCCGCAGGGGGAAGGGTCGCAGCAGCGACGCATATCTGAGGTTTGTCTCAAGGGGGAATTTCATAGTCATGCCCGTGACGATTCGAGACGCCCGGGGAGGGGCACGATGAAGGCAGTCATTCTGGCCGGTGGACTGGGCACGCGCCTGTCCGAGGAGACCGCGCTGCGGCCCAAGCCGATGGTCGAGGTCGGGGGCTACCCGATCATGTGGCACATCATGAAGACGTATGCCGCGCACGGCATCAAGGACTTCGTGGTCTGCTGCGGCTACAAGGGCGAGGTCATCAAGGATTACTTCGCGAACTACGCGCTGCGCCGCTCCGACGTCACCTTCGACCTGGCCAAGGACGAGATGACCGTGCACCACCGCGCGGCCGAGGACTGGCGGGTCACGCTCGTGGACACCGGCGTCGACTCGATGACCGGCGGCCGCCTGCGCCGCGTCAAGGACTACCTCGACGACACGTTCTGCTTCACCTACGGCGACGGCGTCACCGACGCGGACATCACCGCGGAGCTGGCGTTCCACCAGGCCGAGGGCCTGCAGGCCACGATGATGGCCGTGCAGCCGGCGGGCCGCTTCGGCGCCCTCGTGCTCGGCGCGAACGAGACGAAGATCGAGTCCTTCATGGAGAAGCCCCAGGGCGACGGCGCCTGGATCAACGCGGGCTACTTCGTGCTCGAGCCGAGCGTCATCGACTACATCGACGGTGACGACACCGTCTTCGAGCAGGGCCCGCTGCGCAGCCTCGCGCACGCCGGCCAGCTCAACGCGTACAAGCACGACGGGTTCTGGCAGCCGATGGACACGCTGCGTGACCGGAACCTGCTGGAGACTCTGTGGACCAAGGGCAGCGCGCCCTGGAAGGTGTGGAACTGAGCATGAAGATCCTTGTCACCGGCACCGACGGCTACATCGGTTGCCTGCTCGCCCCGATGCTGATCGACGCCGGACACGACGTCGTCGCCGTCGACACCGGCTTCTACAAGAACGGCTGGCTCTACAACGGCCTGACGTCCGAGGCGCTGACCCTGGCCAAGGACATGCGCCACCTGACGGTGGAGGACTTCGAGGGTGTCGACGCGGTCGTCGCGCTCGCCGAGCTGTCCAACGACCCGGTCGGCGACCTCGTCGGCCCGATCACCTACGACATCAACCACCTGGGCTCCGCGCACGTCGCCAAGACGGCCAAGGCCGCCGGCGTCGAGCGCTTCGTCTACATGAGCTCGTGCTCGGTCTACGGCGTGGCCGACGGCACCGTCGACGAGACCAGCGACGTCAACCCGCAGACCGCCTACGGCAAGTGCAAGTACCTCACCGAGCAGGACCTGTGGGCCCTGGCGGACGACAACTTCCACCCCGTCGCGCTGCGCAACGCCACCGCCTTCGGCGCGAGCCCGCGGCAGCGTTTCGACATCGTGCTCAACAACCTCTCGGGTCTGGCCTACACGACCGGCGTCATCGCGATGACCTCCGACGGCACCCCGTGGCGCCCGATGGCCCACGCGCTGGACCTGTGCAAGGGCATCATGCTCATGCTCGACTCGCCGGTGGAGAAGATCCACGGCCAGGCGTTCAACTCCGGCAGCAACGACAACAACTACACGGTCCGCGAGATCGCCGAGACCGTCGCGAATGAGTTCACCGGCTGCCAGCTGTCCTTCGGCGCCCCGGGCGCGGACAACCGCTCCTACAAGGTGAACTTCGACAAGATCACCGACCTGGGGCTGGTCTGCGACTGGGACCTGGCCAAGGGCGCCAAGCAGCTGCACGAGGTCTTCGACGCCATCCAGCTCGACGAGGCGACGTTCACCGGCCGCGGCCACACCCGGCTCAAGCAGATCGAGTGGCTCCTGAAGACCGGCCAGGTCGACGAGAAGCTCTTCTGGAAGCGGGAGTGGTGAGCATGAAGTTCACGGAAACGGCCGTCGACGGCTGCTGGATCATCGACCTGACGCCCTTCGGGGACGACCGCGGCGGCTTCGCCCGCACGTTCTGCCAGGACGAGTTCGCGGCGCACGGCATCGAGACCCACGTCGCCCAGGCCAACATGAGCTGGAACGCCAAGAAGGGCACGATGCGCGGCATGCACCGCCAGATCGAGCCCGCCGCCGAGGGCAAGCTCGTGCGCTGCACCCGCGGCACGATCGTCGACTGCTGCCTCGACCTGCGCGAGGACTCCCCGACCTTCGGCAAGAACGTCATGGTCGAGCTGTCCGCCGACAACCGTCGCGCGCTGTGGATCCCGCCGTACTGCGGCCACGGCTACCTGACGATGACCGACGACACCGAGGTCATGTACCAGGTCAGCGGCATGTACACCCCGTCCGCCGAGCGCGGTCAGCGGTACGACGACCCGGCCTTCGGCCTGGAGTGGCCCGGCGAGGTCACGGTCATCTCCGACAAGGACACGGCGTGGCCGGACTGGGACGGGAAGGCGATCCGATGATCGTCACCGACACCCTGCTCGCGGCCCGCGAGGCCGACGGCCGCCCGATCCAGGTCGGCATCGCCGGCCCCGGCTTCATGGCCAAGGGCCTGATCAACCACATCACGAACACCGTGCCGGGGCAGCACGTCGCGGTCGTCTACGCGCGCTCGACCGACAAGGGCGTCTTCGCGCTGGAGAACGCCGGTGTGGACTCGGACCGGATCGCGGTGGTGCAGACCGCCGCGGAGGTCGACCGGGCCGTCCGCGACGGCAAGCACGCGGTCACCTCGCATCACGAGGCGATGACCGGCGCGACGTCGGTCGACGTCGTCGTCGACTGCACCGGCTCGGTGGAGTTCGGCGCGCGCCTCGCACTCGACGCGCTCGCCGGCCGCAAGCACCTCGTGCTCATGAACGCCGAGGTCGACGCGACGATCGGCTCGATCCTCAACAGCAAGTTCGAGGCGGCCGGCCTGGTCTACACCGGCTGCGACGGCGACCAGCCGGGCGTGCAGATGAACCTCATCCGCTTCGTCCGCGGCCTGGGCCTGACCCCGCTCGTCGCGGGCAACGTCAAGGGTCTGCAGGACCCGTACCGCAACCCGACGACGCAGGAGGGCTTCGCCAAGCAGTGGGGTCAGGACCCGCACATGGTGACCTCGTTCGCCGACGGCACGAAGGTGTCCGTCGAGCAGGCGCTCGTCGCCAACGCGGCGGGTCTGTCCGTGCACAAGCGCGGCTGCCTGCAGCGCGACCACCGCGGTCACGTCGACGAGCTGACCGGCATGTACGACATCGACGAGCTGCGCGAGCTCGGCGGCGCGGTCGACTACGTCGTGGGCTCCAAGCCGGGTCCGGGCGTCTACGTGCTCGCCACGCACGACGACCCCAAGCAACGGCACTACCTCAACCTCTACAAGCTCGGTGAGGGGCCGCTCTACAGCTTCTACACGCCCTACCACCTGTGCCACTTCGAGGTGCCGAACACGATCGCCCGTGCCGCCCTGCTCGGCGACGCGACGATCAAGCCGCTCGGCACCCCGCGGGTCGAGGTCATCACCGTCGCCAAGAAGGACCTCAAGGCGGGCGAGACGCTCGACGCGCTCGGTGGGTACACCTACTACGGCGAGTGCGAGAAGGCGCCGATCGCGGCCGCCGAGAAGCTCCTGCCGGTCGGTCTCGCGGAGGGCTGCGTGCTCACCCGCGACATCGCCAAGGACGAGGCGATCTCCTACGCCGACGTCACGGTGCCCGCCGGTCGACTGGCCGACGAGCTGCGCGCCGAGCAGGACGCGGCGTTCCCGCAGCCGGAGGTCGGGGCGACGCGATGACGCACGTGTATGACTACGCCGTCATCGGCGGTGGGATCGTCGGTCTGGCGACCGCGATGTCCCTGCTGCGCGAACGGCCCGGCTCGAGCCTCATCGTGCTCGAGAAGGAGGACGGCGTCGCCCGGCACCAGACCGGGCACAACAGCGGCGTCATCCACGCCGGGATCTACTACAAGCCGGGATCGCACAAGGCGAAGCTGTGCAAGGAGGGGGCTGTCCGCACGCGGCAGTTCTGCGACGAACACGGCATCCCCTACCGCAACACCGGCAAGCTCATCGTCGCCACCAACGACGCCGAGCTGGAGCGGATGAACGCCCTCTACGAGCGCGCGCTCATCAACGAGCTCGACGTCGAGCTCATCGACGCGGCCGAGCTCAAGCGCCGGGAGCCGAACATCACCGGCGTCGGGGCGATCTGGCTCACCTCGACGGGCATCGTCGACTACACACAGGTCTGTGTGAAGATGGCCGAGGTCATCGAGGCCGCCGGCGGCACGATCCGCCTGGGGTCCAAGGTCACCGACATCACCGAGTCGCTCTCGGAGGTGCGGGTCGACGTCGAGGGCCCCGGTCCGGTGCAGACCGAGCGGGTCTACGCCAAGCAGCTCGTCGTGTGCGGCGGCATCCAGGCCGACCGGCTCGCGGCGATGGCGGGGCTGGACGTCGACTTCCAGATGGTGCCGTTCCGCGGGGAGTACTACCGGCTGCCGGCGTCGCGCAATCACATCGTCGACACGCTGATCTATCCGGTGCCGGATCCCGACCTGCCCTTCCTGGGTGTGCACCTGACGCTGATGATGGACGGCGGCGTGACCGTCGGCCCGAACGCGGTCATGGGTTTCGCCCGCGAGGGCTACCCGAAGTGGTCGATGAACCGGCGTGACATCGCCGCGTTCGTGCGGTTCCCCGGCTTCTGGAAGGTCGCGAAGGCCCAGCTGAAGACCGGCGCGGTCGAGCAGTGGAACTCCGTCTACAAGCCGGGGTATCTGCAGCTGATCCGCAAGTACTGCCCGTCGCTGACGACGGCCGACCTCACGCCGGAGCCCGCGGGGATCCGCGC
>JAVTVZ010000117.1:0-4429 GCA_032229625.1 Dermatophilaceae bacterium
GGCGCCCGTCAGGGCCGCCGGCACGACGGACCAGTGCACCCAGCGACCGCGCTGCTCGCGTGTGACGAGCCCGGCGCGGCGCAGCGTGGCGAGATGGAAGGACAGCGTCGGCTGGGTGATGCCGAGGGCCGCGGGCAGGTGGCACGCGCAGGCGGTGCCGCCGTCGGACTCGGCGAGGTAGCGCAGCAGACGCACGCGGGTCGGGTCGCCGAGCGCCTTGAACACCGCGGCGTGGCGCTGCGCGGCCTCGATCGGCAGGAGCAAACCGTCGGATCCCGCGCAGCAGACGTCGCCGTCGCCGGGGACCGTGGAGTCGCGCGTCGCGGCCGGGCGTGTGCTCATGCCCCGACTGTACTCGTCATATTGACGAGTATCGATGTGTTGCTCTTGACTGGTGGCCCGCAGCGCTCACGACCGGGAGCGCCTGCCCGCGAAGGGGTGTGAACCGATGTCGCAGCGACCGTCGGTGTTGTTCGTCTGCGTGAAGAACGGCGGCAAGTCCCAGATGGCCGCCGCCCTCCTGCGCGCCGCCGCAGGGGACGCCGTCGAGGTCTCCTCGGCCGGCACCACGCCCGGCAGCTCGCTCAACGCCGAGTCGGCCGCCGCCGTCGCCGAGCTCGGCGCCTCGATGGAGGGCGAGCGGCCCCGGCCCATCGACCCGGCGCTGCTCGCGAGCGTCGATCGCGTCGTCGTCCTCGGCGGCGAGGCCCACATCGAGCCCGTGCCCGGCATGCGCGGCCGCATCGAGACGTGGGAGACCGTCGAGCCGTCCCGCGACGGCATCGTCGGTATGGAGCGGATGCGCCTCGTCCGCGACGACATCGCCGCCCGCGTCGACGCGCTGCTCGCGGAGGTGACCTCCCGCTGAGCCTGCGGAGGAGACCTCCCGCTGACATCGCGTGGGGTCGCCGATCTGACGCGCCCGTCGCGCCCGTCGACGGCGCCGGCGGCCACCCGCCGTCGGTCATCCGGCACCCTGACCCGGGGCCGCGGCCGACACGCACGCGGGGGGCGCGGCCGACACGCAACGGCCCGATCCCGCCTACCGTGAGTCGACGCCGCCCTGCCTGCCGGAAGGACCGACCATGACCGACGACGGTGCGCTGCGCGCGCGATCAGCGCCGGAGCGCGAGGTGCTGCTCGCCTTCCTCGACGAGCACCGGCGGCTGCTGCGCGAGACCGTGCTCGTGCTCACCGACGACGAGGCCAGGCAGCGTCTCGTGCCGTCGCCGACCACGCCGATGGGCCTGCTCAAGCACGCGGCGTTCGTCGAGACGGCCTGGTTCGCCTGCCGATTCGGCGGGCTGACCCGCGCGGCCGCGGGCATCCCCGACACGGTCGACGAGAGCTTCACCCTCACGCCGCAGGACACGCTCGCGACCCTCGTGCGCGCCCACACCGACGCGGTCGCCCGGGCGGATGCCGTCATCGCCGGGCTGGCCCTGGACGACACCTGCGACCACCCCGTGATGGGCCGCCTCACCCTGCGCTGGGTGCTGACGCACTGCGTCCGCGAACTCGCCCAGCACGCCGGCCACGCCGACATCCTCGTCGAGCAGCTGGTCGCCGCCCGCGAGGCGCCGCCGCGCGGTGGTCGCAGGCGCCCTCGGTAGGGGAGAGTGGGTCGATGAGCCGGGGACCAGGACATCGCAGCGCGCCCGCGCGTCCGCGGGTCGTCGCGACGGACCTCGACGGCACGCTGCTCGACCCGCGCGGCGCGGTGAGCCCGCGCACGCAGGCGGCGCTGCGCCGGATGTGGGACCTGGGGATCGAGACCGTCTTCGTCACGGCCCGGCCGCCGCGCTGGATCGACCCGCTCGCCGAGCACGTCGGCGGGCACGGCGTCGCCGTCTGCGCCAACGGCGCGTTCCTCTACGACGTCGAGGCGCGGCGCGTCACCCAGGCCGTCGGGCTGGAGCGGCCGGTCGTGGCGGAGATCGCCGCCGACCTGCGGTCGGCCTTCCCCGGCATCGGCTTCGCCGCCGAACGGCCCGAGGGGATGCACCTGGAATCCCTCTACCGCTCACCGATGCTGCCGCTGCACGCCCACGACGACCCGGCCGTCGACCACGGGCCCATCGAGGCGGTCCGCGGGGTCGTCGGCAAGCTGCTCGCGCGGGCGCCGCAGGTGCCGGACGAGGCCTTCATCGCCGGGGTCGCCGACATCGTCGGGGCCCGCGGCATCGTCGCCTACTCCGGCGCCGGCGGCCTCGCCGAGATCGGCCCGCCGGGCGTCACCAAGGCGACGGCCCTGGCCCGCTGGTGCGCGCAGCGCGGCGTCGCCGCGGATCAGGTGTGGGCGTTCGGGGACATGCCCAACGACCTACCGATGCTGGCGTGGGCGGGGCGGTCCTTCGGCATGGGCGGCGGGCACGACCTCGTGCTCGCGCAGGTCGACGACGTCTGCCTCGGCAACGACGCCGACGGCGTCGCCCGCGTGCTCGAGAGCATCGAGTAGTGGGCATCGAGGAGTGGGCACCCAGGAGCGGGCCCGAGGCCGTGCCATCGCGGTGGTGCCTCGGCTGACTCTGAGCAGCGAGGTCGCCGGTCGTCGGGCGTCGCGGCACGCATCGAGGTCAGTGGGTCACTAATCCGCCTGTCGGGCAGCGGTTTTCGGGGTGGTCGCGCCATGTGGGCGGTGGCGGCAGCGTTGACCGGAGCGTCCGTGGCCTGCAGGCTGGGCCCGTGAACGACGTGCAGGCCCTCGCCGAGCTCGCCGCCCGGGAGCCGATCTTCCACCCGCCGCCGGCCACGCGCGCCGAGCTGGATGCGCTCGTGGTCGACGACTTCTGGGAGGTCGGCGCCAGCGGCAACGTCTACGACAAGGACACGATCTGGGCGGTCGTGCGTCGCCGACCCCGCGAGGACACCCACGAGGACACCCACGAGGACACCGGCGAGGATCCGGGCTCTGCGCTGCGGACCGCCGACTTCGCGGTCCGGCGGCTCGGTCCCGACACGTGGCTGCTCACCTACCGGCTCTGGCAGGGCGCCCGGCAGACCCGACGCGCCAGCGTGTGGCGCCACGACGGCGGGCGCTGGATCGCGCTCTATCACCAGGGGACGCCCGTGGAGCCGGTGCCGGCGCAGGTCGAGCGCGCGCGACAGGCGCAGGCCGATCCGGCGGGATGAGGCGCACCGCAGATGTGCGTCGATGCCGGGCGCGCGGGGACCGGTTGAGGGTTCATTGCCATGGCCCGGCGGCACTCCCGGTGCCACTCGGGGGCGGGCGAGGCTGAGGGGTCCGGCAGCGCCGCGGTCGTGCGCGGCGAAGTAGGCTGTCTCGCAGGCGTGGTCGCCCCGTCGCGCGACCGCCCACCCGTTCCGCGGATCGTGGAGCGTCGCGGGCGGCCCGCGCGTCAGCGGCCGGGCCCGGAGTTGATGCCCTCACGGATCGTAGGAGGACCGATGACGCTCACCAGGACGCACGACCGGCGGCGCCTCGCCGCGACGTTCGGCGCGACCGCGCTCGCGGCCACGCTCGCGGCGGGGTTGGTGGGCTGTGGCTCGACCGGCCAGGAGGACGCGCCCGCGGCGCCGGCCGCGACCACGACTGCCGATGCGAACGCCCACAACGCGCAGGACGTCGCCTTCGCGACCGGCATGATCCCGCACCACGAGCAGGCGATCGTCATGTCGGACATGGCGCTGACGAAGACCACGAACCCGCAGGTCAAGCAGCTGGCGCACGACATCAAGGCCGCCCAGGGCCCCGAGATCGAGCAGCTGCGCTCGTGGCTGGTCGCCTGGGGGAGCCCCGCCACCACCGACTCCGGTCACTCCGGTCACTCCGGTCACTCCGGTCACGGCGCGACCACCACGCCCGCCGCGACCACGACGCCGAGCGCGACCGGCACTCAGGGCGCGACCGCCACCGCCGGCACCTCAGGCACGTCCGGCGGCGACGCGCACGACGGCATGGACGGCATGGACGGCATGGACGGCATGATGTCCGCCCAGCAGATGACGGCGCTCGCGGACGCCTCGGGCGCGACGTTCGACACGTTGTGGCTGCGCCTCATGATCGAGCACCACGAGGGGGCGATCGCCATGGCCACGACCCAGATCGACACGGGCGCGAACCCCGCCGCCGTCGAGCTCGCCGAGCAGATCATCTCCGGCCAGCAGGGCGAGATCGACGCCATGCGTCAGATGCTCGCCCCCACCGCGACCCCCACCAGCCCCGCCGCGACGCCGACGAGCTGACCGACGGCGTCCCCCGGACGCGCTACCAGGGCCATCCGGGGGCCTCGGGGTTGCGCTCGCAGTTCGCGGTTGCGGTTGTAGCCGCGTCCGTCGGCTCTCAGCGCGACGGCGAGCGGTAGGTGAGGGGGAAGGCGACGGGCAGCCCGCGTCGGTGCCGCGACAGGCGCGCGGCCGCGACGTGCGCGCGGCACCGGCAGGCGCGCGGCCGCTACATCCGCGCGGC
>JAVTVZ010000117.1:4529-9590 GCA_032229625.1 Dermatophilaceae bacterium
CGCGCGGCACCGGCAGGCGCGCGGCCGCTACATCCGCGCGGCGACACGCGCGAGCAGGTCGCCCACGCGGGTCGCGGCGGCGGCGCCGGCGGCGAGCACCTCCTCGTGGTGCAGCGGCTGGTCGCCGACGCCCGCGGCGAGGTTGGTGACGAGGCTGACGCCGAGCACGTCGAGGCCGGCCTCGCGCGCGGCGATGGCCTCGAGGCCGGTGCTCATGCCGACGAGGTCGCCGCCGATGACGCGGGCCATCCGCACCTCCGCGGGGGTCTCGAAGTGCGGGCCGGGGAACTGCACGTAGACCCCCTGCGCCAGCGACGGGTCGACCTCGCGGCACAGGTCGCGCAACCGCGCCGCATACAGGTCGGTGAGGTCGACGAAGTGGGCGCCCTCGATCGGGGAGCGGCCGGTGAGGTTGATGTGGTCACTGATGAGCACCGGTGTGCCGGGGGCCCATTCGGGGCGCACGCTGCCGGCGGCGTTGGTGAGGATCACGGCGCGGCAGCCCGCGGCGGCGGCGGTGCGGACGGCGTGCACGACGGCCCCGACGCCCTTGCCCTCGTAGAGGTGGGTGCGCCCCTGGAAGAGCAGGAGTCGCCGGTCGCCGGTGTCGATGCTGCTGATGGTGCCGGAGTGGCCGACGGCGCCGGCCAGGTGAAAGCCGGGCAGCTCCGTCGCGCCGAGTCGAGCGACCGGCTCACCGAGGGCGTCGGCGGCGACGCCCCACCCGGAGCCGAGGACGATCGCGATGTCGTGTCCGTCGACGCCGGTGAGCTCGGCGAGGCGCTGCGCCGCGAGGGCGGCGGGGGAGCCGGTCGGCGCGCTCGCCTCGGGGGCGGGGCTGGTCGGGGGCTGGGTGGCGGTCACCCGGCCACGGTAGTCGGGCCGCGCGCCCGGCGACGGCACAGCTGCCGGCATGGCGACGGCGCGACGCGAGGCGCTGTCCCGGGCCCGCGTCAGTCGGCGATCCCGACCTGGGTGATCGCGGCGACGCAGTGCTCGCGCTCGATGCGCGCGGCGCCGGCGTCGACCGCGAGGGTCAGGGCGGCGTTGGCGATGAGCAGGAGGCGGCGGCGGATGTTCGGGGCGTGCCGGTAGTGCTCGAAGAGCACGGTCAGCGCGTCGGGCCCGAAGAGGTCGTCGCGCTCGACGCCGAGATCCTCGGCGGTGCGCCGGTGCAGGATCCGCCCCGCCGCGTCGGCGTCGGGCACGGCCGGCACGTGCAGCGTCGTGTCGAGGAAGCCCGCGCTGGCCTGGTAGTCCACGTCCGTGAGGTAGGTCGGATGGACCGCGACGACCGCGGCGACGTCGAGTTCCTCGGCGAGCACGCGCACGACCCGCCCGAAGAACGCCGCGCGCACCCCCGGGCTGTCCGGCTGCCAGCTGGTCGAGAGCCACCGGTCGGTGTCGTCGAGCACGACGACGGGCACGAGCGCGTCGGAGGAGATGAGGTCGAGCAGCCCGCGGGCCTGGTCGACGACCTGGGTGCTGCTCGGGGGCTCCTGCGCGGCGGCCTGGCTCAACTCGTAGGCGAGCTCGACCTTGGCCTCCATCCAGGCCGGGGCGAGCGAGACCTTGTGGCTCGTCGCGGGCCGCCGGGCGGGGGCGAGCCCGGCGGCCTCGCGGGAGCGCCCGGGCAGGCCGACGTCGACCCAGCGGCCGATGAGCGCGACGAGGTGCCGGGCGAATTCGACGGGGTCGGTCGCGACGGCGGTCCGCTCCATCGTCACCGGCACCCGCAGCGGCGCGAGCCCTTCGACCAAAGGCCCCAGGACGTGCTCGGTGACGGAGGACTTGCCGGTGCCCGAGGCGCCGACGAGCGCGACGCGTCGCCGCTGCCGCAGCGCCCGCTCCAGCGCGCTCTCGCAGCCGCGGGTGCCGGTCAGCTCGTCGAAGGGGACGTGCACGGCATACAGCTGGTCGTGTCGGGGGCTGGGGTTGAAGGCGTGCCCCTCCTGCAGCCGGCGCAGCAGGTCGACGCCGGGCCCCGGTGACCCCGCGCGGGGGGTCACGGGCCCTCAGCCGCGCAGCGGCGTGAGCTCGTAGAGCCGTGCAGGACGGCCGGGTCGGTCACCACGCACCTCACGGTAGGCGACGACACCGACAGCCAAGAGCTGCCGAAGCACTTGGCTGGCACGCGAACTCGTCCAGCCCATGCGGTCCAGCAGCCGCTCGTCCGAGGGGCTGACGGGCCCCAACTCCTCCAGCGCCGTGACGAGCATCGTCGCGGGGCGGCCGAGCAGGGCGACCTGCTCGTCGCGGCGCGCGCGGGCGGCGACCTCCTCGTCCCAGTCCGCCGGGGCGAGGCGCGCGAGGTCCATCGCCTCGCGGGGGGTCCACCGCTCGGGGGTGTCGGGCAGCGTGACGGCGTGCCCGAGTCGCCGCGCGACGAGGTCGGCGGCCTCGTCGCGGGTCAGAGGCGCGAGCGCGACGCGAGCCTCGAAGAACGCGTCCGCCGGCGGCCGCAGCAGCACCGCCGCGTCGTCGTCGGTCGCCGCGACGACCCACCGGATCGGCAGCGCCCACACCTCGTCGCGCAGCACCCCGAAGAGCTGGTTGCCGACGCGGCTGTCGACGTCGTCGAGGTAGACGGTGTGCCTGCGCCCGCCGCTCAGCAGGCCGGTCGCCCGCGACCCCAGGGCGGCGACCGCGTCGAGCCCGTCGAGTTCGTCGAGTGCATCGAGCCCGGCGAGCCCATCGAGCCCGTCGAGGTCGGCCCGGTTGCGGGCATCGCCGGCGACGAGCGCGTCGGCGACGAGCTGCAGCAGCTCGGCGGGGGTGCCAGCGGTCGCGGCGCGCACGTAGACGGGCCGCTCCCCGGTGTCGCCGGCGCGCGCGGCGAAGAGCATCGCGCGCAGCAGCGTCGTGCGCCCCGACCCGCGGGGCCCCTCGACGAGCACGTTGAGACCCTGCGCGGCGGCGCGGGCGAGCGCGTCCTGCGCGGCGGGCCGATCGACATACAGGGTCATGTCCAGGCGCGTGTCGAGCAGCGGGCGCCCGTGCAGTGGCGATCGGTCCATGAGCACACCTCCTCACGGAACTTTACAAAAGATTCGTGAGGAGGTGTGCGCGGTTGCGACGATCAGTACGGCCGCGGGGGCAGCACGTCCTGGATCGGCGCCATCGGCGCGGCTCCCAGGGGCGCCGGCGCCGGGCTCGGCCCGAAGCGGTTGGTGCCCGGGTCGGAGGGCCGCGCGCCCCAGACGACCGTCATGACGAGGCCGACGAGGGGGATGAGCAGCACGAGTTGCCACCAGCCGGAGCGGCCGATGTCGTGCAGGCGCCGGGCGGTGACGGCGGTGGTCGGGAGCAGCGCGGCGAGGCCCACCAGGGTCGCGGTCGGGTCGGTGTCGCTGGTGCCGAGCGGGCCGCCGAGCCAGGCGTAGGGGAAGAGCGCGGAGTCCACGGCGCTCGCGGCGAGGCAGGTGAGGGTGACGGCCAGTGTCCACCACCAGAATTCGCTGCGGCGCGCGCGGCCGGTGAAGGTGGCGAACTGCCTCGTGCAGGAGCGCAGTGCCTCGGAGAGGGTCATGTCGGTGATGCCTTTCAGGTCCGGCGCCGGGGGGTCCGGCGTGCGCGACAACCGTGGCACCGGCGGCGGAACGGCCCGGAAAGTTATCCACAGGCGCGGTGCCCGGAGGGGCCGGGGGCGGCCTGACCTGCGGCTCGGGCGCGTGGTGGAATGACTGCCCCCGACCGTGTGTTCGGCAGGTATCGCTGCAGCCTCCCCGAGTCGGGGGCAAACGCGTTAAGTTCGTCCCAGCGCGCACCCGCGACCCGGGCACGGCAGCAGCGTCGCTGTCCGGACCCCTACTCTCGGAAACGAGGCATCACTCTCATGACGAATCGCGAAGTCGTCGTCCTGTCCGCCGCCCGCTCCGCTGTCGGCACGTTCAACGGCTCCCTCGCCGACGTCTCGCCCCAGGATCTCGCCGCCCAGGTCATGAAGGGCGCGATCGAGCGCTCGGGCGTCGACCCCAACAAGATCCAGTACGTCACGGTCGGCAACACGATCCCGACCGACGGCAAGTTCGCCTATGTCCCCCGGGTCGCCTCCATCCAGGCCGGCCTGCCCATGGAGTCCGTCGCGATGCAGGTCAACCGCCTGTGTTCCTCGGGTCTGCAGGGCATCGTGACGACCGCGCAGAACATCCTGCTCGACGACGCCGACTACGGCATCGGTGGTGGCGTCGAGGTCATGAGCCGCGGCGGCTACCTGTCGACCGCCATGCGCACGGGCGCCCGCATGGGTGACACGTCGCTGCTCGACATGATGGTCAACACCCTGACCGACCCGTTCGGCGTCGGCCACATGGGTGTCACGGCCGAGAACCTCGCGAAGAAGTGGGGCATCAGCCGCGAGGAGCAGGACCAGCTCGCCGTCGACTCGCACGCCCGTGCGGCCGCGGCGCGTGCGGCCGGCAAGTTCAAGGACGAGATCGTGCCGGTCGTCAAGAAGACCCGCAAGGGCGAGGTCGTCTTCGATCAGGACGAGCACATCAAGGAGGGCACGAACCTCGAGGCCCTCGGCAAGATGCGCCCCGCCTTCGACCGCGAGGGCACGGTCACCGCGGGCAACGCCTCCGGCATCAACGACGGCGCGTCGTTCTTCGTGCTCGCCGACTCCGCCACCGCGGAGAAGGACGGCTACACGCCGATCGCGCGGATCGTCTCCTACGCGGTCGCCGGCGTGCCGAACGACATCATGGGTGAGGGCCCGATCCCCGCGACGAAGGCCGCGCTGAAGAAGGCCGGCATGTCCCTGAGCGACATGGCCGTCATCGAGTCCAACGAGGCCTTCGCGGCGCAGGCCATCGCGGTCTCCCGCGGGCTGGAGTTCGACGACCTGTCCAAGGTCAACCCCAACGGTGGCGCCATCGCCCTCGGCCACCCGATCGGCGCGTCCGGCGCGGTCATCGCGACCAAGCTGCTCCACGAGCTGCAGCGCGTCAACGGCCAGTACGGTCTGGCCACGATGTGCATCGGTGGCGGTCAGGGCATCGCCGTCGTCTTCGAGAACCTCGTCAAGTGAGCCGTCGGCCGGGGCTGATCTCCTGATCGACC
>JAVTVZ010000118.1:0-9569 GCA_032229625.1 Dermatophilaceae bacterium
CCGCGCCCCGGGCAGGAGCAGATGGCCCGCGCGGTGGCCGAGGCGGTCCGCACGAAGAAGCACCTGCTCGTGCAGGCCGGCACCGGCACGGGCAAGTCGTTGGCCTACCTCGTGCCGGCCGTGCTGCACGCGCAGGACACCGGCCGCCCCGTCGTCGTGGCGACCGCGACGCTCGCGCTGCAGGCGCAGATCGTCGATCGTGACCTGCCGCGGCTCGCCGACGCGCTCGCGGGGGAGTTGCCGCGCCGGCCCACCTACGGGTTGGTCAAGGGGCGCCGCAACTACGTGTGTCGGCACAAGCTCTCCGGGGGGTATCCGGCGGACGACGACGACTCGCTGCTGGCCTTCGGAGACGTGCAGGCCACGTCCTCGCGCCTGGGGCAGGAGGTCGCGCGGCTGCGGGAGTGGGCCGAGGAGACCGACAGCGGCGACCGCGACGAGCTCGTGCCGGGCGTCTCGGAGCGGGCGTGGCGGCAGGTGTCGGTGTCGGCGCACGAGTGCCTGGGTGGCAAGTGCCCGATGGTCGCCGAGTGCTTCGTCGAACGGTCGCGCGCGGCGGCCGCCGATGTCGACGTCGTCGTCACCAACCACTCCTTCATGGCGATCGACTCCTTCGAGGGCCGTCAGATGCTGCCGGAGCACGACCTGCTCATCGTCGACGAGGCGCACGAGCTCGTCGATCGCATCACCTCGACGATCACCGACGAGATCTCCGCAGGCACCGTCGCCGCCGCGGCCAAACGCGCGGCGCGGCTGGCGGATTCGGCCGACCTGGCCGCGGCCGCCGACGGTCTGGACGCGGCGCTCGCCGACGTGCCCGAGGGGCGCCTGGAGCAGCTGCCGCAGCTCGTCGCCGTGACGCTGGGCACGGTGCTGGAGTCGGCGCGCGCGCTGCACGGCACCCTCAAGCCGCAGCCGGGCGCCGGTGGTGACGGTGACGGCGCGCGGGCCCTGGCGCGCGCGGCGGTCGAGGACACGTATGACGTCGCCGAGCGGCTGCTCGACTCTCGCAACCTCGACGTCGCCTGGGTGACCCGCGATCCGCGGCGCGGCACCACGACCCTGCGGGTCGCGCCGATGAGCGTGGCGATGATGGTGCGCGACAAGGTGCTCGGCGACCGCAGCGTCGTGCTCACCTCCGCGACCCTGGAGCTGGGCGGCAGCTTCGACTCCGTCGCCGGCAGCCTGGGGCTGCGCGGCGAGGGGGCGCCGCCCTGGACCGGCCTGGACGTGGGGAGCCCGTTCGACTACCCGCGGCAGGGGATCGCCTACGTCGCGGCGCACCTGCCGCCGCCCGGTCGCGACGGCACCGCGCCGGAGACGATCGAGGAGATCGAGGCGCTCGTGCGCGCGGCGGGCGGGCGCACTCTCGGTCTCTTCTCCTCGATGCGCGCGGCGCAGGCCGCGACCGAGGCGATGCGCGACCGGCTGGGCCCGGACTGGCCCGTGCTGTGCCAGGGGGAGGACCAGATCGCCACGCTCGTGCGGGCGTTCGCGCGCGACCCGCGCACGTGCCTCTTCGGCACCCTCACGCTGTGGCAGGGCGTCGACGTGCCCGGGTCGGCGTGCCAGCTCGTGCTCATCGACCGCATCCCCTTCCCGCGGCCCGACGACCCGCTGACCTCGGCGCGGGCCCGCGCGATCGCCAAGGCGGGCGGCAACGGCTTCATGGCCGTCTCGGCGACGCACGCGGCGCTGCGCCTGGCCCAGGGCGCGGGTCGGCTCGTGCGTCGCGCCGACGATCGCGGCGTCGTCGCCTTCCTCGACGCCCGCATGGTGACCGCCCGGTATGCCGGTTTCCTCCAGGCGTCGCTGCCGCCCTTCTGGGCCACGACCGACCGCGCGCTCGTGCTGGCGGCCCTCGCGCGGCTCGACGAGTCCAGCCCGGACGTCCTGCCCGTCGCGGACCCTCGCCCCCGCGGCCTGACCGTCGCGCCGCCGGCCGCCGCGCCGGTCGGGGAGCACCCGGAGCCGGCGTCGACCGCCCGCTCGACGGGTGCGCCGACGCAGGAGTCGGCCCGCACCGCGGTCACCGGCGGTCACGCGTGGGACGGCGAGACCGACGCCCGGCTGACCCGCCTCGTCGCCGACGGCCGGCCCGCCGCGGACATCGCGCAGGAGCTGGGCGTCGACGTCGACGCCGTGCGCACCCGCGCGCACCACCTCGGACTCGACCTCGCGGAGATGATGCTGTGAGCCCGGCCCCGACGCAGGCCGCCGTGCCGCCCTACGTGCTGATCAGCGGCCCGGAGGAGGTGCTCGCGCAGCGGGCGCTGACCGCGACGCTCGACGCCCTGCGCAGCGTCGACCCCGACGTCGAGGTCGTGCGCGTCGACGGCGCCGGGTATGAGAGCGGGGTGCTGCTGCAGCACGCCAGCCCGTCGCTCTTCGGCGGGTCGAAGGTGCTCGTCGTGCGCGGCGCCGACGAGGGCACCGACGACCTCGTCGAGGACGTGCTGCGCCTGGTCGCCGAGCCCGCCGACGCGACGCTCGTCGTCGCCCACCGCGGCGGCAACCGCGGCCGCAAGATGCTCGACGCGCTGAAGAAGGCCGGGGCGCGCGTGCTCGAGGCCCCCGCGATCAAGTCGGACCGCGACAAGTCCGACTTCGTGCAGGGCGAGTTCCGCGCCGCGTCGCGCCGGATCAGCCCCGGCGCCGTCCGCGCGCTCGTCGAGGCCGTCGGCCGGGACGTCACCGAACTCGCCTCGGCCTGCGCGCAACTCATCGCCGACACCGACGGGCCGGTCGACGAGGGCGTCGTCGAGCGCTATCACGGCGGCCGGGTCGAGGCGACGGGGTTCCGGGTGGCCGACGCCGCCGTCGCCGGCAACGTCGCCGAGGCGCTGCGCCTGCTGCGACACGCCCTGGCCGCGGGCGTCGACCCCGTGCCGATCGTCGCCGTCATCGCCGCCCAGCTGCGTCAACTCGTCAAGGTGTCCGGCGCCGGCCGCGACCCCTCCGGGCAGGTCGCCAAGTCGCTCGGGATGCCGCCCTGGCAGGTCGACAAGGCCCGCCGCAGCCTGCACGGCTGGGACGACGACGGCCTGGGCGCCGCGATCCAGGCCGTCGCCGCCGCCGACTTCGACGTCAAGGGCGGCAGCCGCGACCCCGTCTACGCCGTCGAGAAGGCGATCGTGCAGATCGGCCGCGCCCGCGCGCGCCGCTGACCGGCGGTCTGCCGCACGCGCGCGGGCCGACCCTCTCGGCGGCACCGGCCCGGGCCCTCACGGCCAGGAGTCGGCGTGCGTGCCACCGCGGTCGGAGGTCAGGCGACGGCTGAGTCGACGAGCGTGGCGGCGGGCCCGGCGCCGGGCGCTGCGGCCGTGCTCGCGGGTCCACGTGCGGGCCGACAGGCTGGTCAGCGCAAAGATCGTCAGCATGTCCAGGGTGAGGGACAGCATCGCCGTGCCGGGCGGGCGGTTCTGACCGAGCCACTGCACCAGACCGGTCAGCTGCGAGACGGTGAGGAAGCCGAGCATCGCCAGCCGCGCCCACTGGCTGCCCAGGAACATCAGCCACGCAATGACCAGACCGATGACGGCGACCGCGACGAGCGCGCCGATGAGCCCGATCGTCAGGGCCTGCGCGACCTGCGGGTCGCCGCTCTCGGCCGCGACCTCGCCGAGGATCTCGGGCATCTGGGCGGCCGAGATCAGAACGGTCAGGACCGCCGAGGCCAGGGTCAGCAGCGCGGCGGCGACGATGCTCAAGGGCCGGCGCCCCACGGCCTGGAGCACCTCGTCGGGGCGCTGGCGCCCGTCCTGGCCCGGATCCTGCGCGGCGGCCTCGGGAGCCGGCGGCACGGCGACGCCCTCGACGTGCACGACGGGCAGGTCACCGTCGGTGACGACGGCATCCCCGCCGCCGTTGCGGCTGTGATAGCCGGTCGAGAAGTCCTCGATGACCCGCACCGGCACGTCCGGGCGGGCGTAGCGGATCGAGTCGACGATGTAGTCGCGCTCGATGTCGATGTCCCGGTCGATGCGGTGCGTCACCTGCAACGTGAAGAACGACAGCCCGACCGCACGGTCGTAGGAACCGGCGGCGAGCCAGTCGACGCGGTGCCCGCCGGGCAGCAGCCACCCGGGCGGGCACGGCCAGAAGCGCACGTGGTGGCGCTGGGCGGGGTTGCCGGCCACCTCCTGCTGGTAGGCGAACGCCTGCACCCGCGAGAAGAGCAGCAGCGGGCTCACCGGCGCCCGCGCATAGCTGCGGCGCGTCAGGGAGGCGAGCACGATGCGCCAGCTCGTCGCGAGGTTCACGGGGTCGGCCTCGATCCACCCGGCGGCGCGCATGACCTCGTGGATCTGCTCGGCGCTGCCGGTGAGGGCGAGGTTGACGGGGTCGCCGAGCAGGCCGTCGCTCGTGCGGGTGCGCCCGATGAAGTAATCCGGCACATACAGCGAGGTCAGGACGCGGTGCAGCCGCGGCAGCGCGAGATACGACAGGACGAGCCAGAAGCCGAGCAGATAGGCGAGATTCGTCCAGCCGCTGACGCCCTGGCGCAGCACGAGGGCGGCGAAGAGGAACGCGAAGACGGTCGCCGCGCCGAAGAGGAGGTTCTCGACGAGGTCGAGGGTGAGCAGCCGCCGCAGGCCGAGCCCGTCGACCTTCTCCGGCGGGTGCTCGTAGACCGGGGTCCGACCCATCACGTCCCTTCCTCCACCCTTCCTCCACTGCGCGTGCGCGGCGTGTCCACTGCGTGTGTCCCACTGCGCGTCTCCGGTGCTGCGCGCCGTTTTGGGGCGTGCTCGGCACCGCTGGTAACCTGATCTCTTGCGTGCGCGCCCAGGTCGTGCGCGATCCACGCACCCACAGCTCGCCTTTGACCGGATCGAGCCATGACCTTCCCCGCCCCCGCGGCAGCGTCGCAGTCCATTGTGACCTGCTCCGCGCGGGCGGGTGCGGTCCGGCACCGAGGGCGGGCCTGTCAACCGACAGCCGATCGACCGGAAGAGATTCATCGTGGCAAACATCAAGTCGCAGCTGAAGCGCATCAAGACCAACGCCAAGCGCACCGACCGCAACAAGGCCTACAAGTCCGAGCTGCGGACCTGGGTCCGCAAGTTCCGCGAGGCCGCCGACTCCGGTGACAAGGACGCGGCGACCGCGGCGCTGCGCCAGGCCTCCAAGAAGCTCGACAAGGCTGTCAGCAAGGGCGTCATCCACAAGAACCAGGCGGCCAACAAGAAGTCGGCGATGGCCAAGTCCTACAACGCGCTCTGAGCGACACCCACCCCGCCGCGGCCTCACCGCCCGGCACCTGCAGCGGACCCGCCCGGATGGACGGGTCCGCTGCCGCGTCCGGGCCCTGGGGTAGCCTCGATCGGCACCGCAGGGGCGAGGAAGGCCAGGCCAGGAGCATGGCCAGAGGAGACACGAGGACGATGACTGACAGCACGGCCTACCCGCACCGCTATACGGCGGACCTGGCCGACCGCATCGAGCGCGCCTGGCAGGACCGGTGGGAGGACGCCGGCACGTATCACGCGCCGAACCCCTCCGGCCCGTGGGCGGCCCCGGAGCTCGTCGCGGGGCGCGAGAAGCTGCTGGTCCTCGACATGTTCCCCTATCCCAGCGGCGCGGGCCTGCACGTCGGGCACCCGCTGGGTTACATCGCGACGGACGTCTACGCGCGCTATCACCGGATGACCGGCAAGAACGTCCTGCACTGCCTGGGGTATGACGCGTTCGGCCTGCCCGCCGAGCAGTATGCGGTCCAGACCGGGCAGCACCCCAGCAAGACCACCGAGGACAACATCGCGATCATGGGGCGCCAGCTGCGCCGCCTCGGGCTCGGGCACGACGACCGGCGCACGATCCGCACGATCGACCCCGGCTACATGAAGTGGACGCAGTGGATCTTCACGCGGATCTTCGAGTCCTGGTATGACCCGCAGGCCGTGCGGCCCGACGGGGGCCTGGGCGCGGCGCGGCCGATCAGCGAGCTGGTCGACGCGCTGGCCGACGGGCGGCGCGAGCTCGTCGGTGCCCACGCCGGCCGCGCGTGGGCGGACCTGACACCGGCGGAGCAGGCCGACTATCTCGACGGCTACCGGCTCACCTACGCCGACGAGGCGCCCGTCAACTGGGCGCCCGGCCTGGGCACCGTCGTCGCCAACGAGGAGGTGACGAACGAGGGGCGCACCGAGCGCGGCAACTTCCCGGTCTTCCGGACCAACCTGCGGCAGTGGAAGATGCGGATCACCGCCTACGCCGACCGGCTCGCCGACGACCTCGACCGCGTGGACTGGCCGGAGAAGGTCAAGCTCATGCAGCGCAACTGGATCGGGCGCAGCCAGGGCGCGCGCGTCGACTTCCCGGTCGCGACCGACCCCGCGCAGGCGATCACGGTCTTCACGACCCGCCCCGACACGCTCTTCGGCGCGACGTTCATGGTGCTGGCGCCCGAGCACCCGCTCGTGGCGACGCTGACCGCGGACCACTGGCCCGAGGGCACCGACGAGCGGTGGACGGCGGGCGCGGCGACCCCGGGCGAGGCCGTGTCGGCCTACCAGTTCGCGGCGTCGCGCAAGTCCGACGTCGAGCGGCAGATCGCCGACGAGAAGGTCAAGACCGGCGTCTTCACCGGCGGGTATGCGGTGAGCCCGGTCGACGGGCGGACCGTCCCGGTCTTCATCGCCGACTACGTGCTCATGGGCTACGGCACCGGCGCGATCATGGCCGTCCCGGCCCACGACCAGCGCGACTACGACTTCGCGACGGCCTTCGGGCTGCCGATCCTCGATGTCGTCGCGCCCGCCGGCGGTGACGGCGACCCGCAGGCCTCGGCCCGGGCCGGCGTCGCCTACACCGGTGACGGGGTCGCGGTGAACTCCGCGAACGACGAGGTGAGCCTCGACGGGCTCGGTGTCGTCGACGCCAAGGAGCGCATCGTCGCGTGGCTGGCGAGCACGGGCCGCGGCGAGGGCACCGTCAACTACCGGATGCGGGACTGGCTCTTCAGCCGGCAGCGCTACTGGGGTGAGCCCTTCCCCATCGTCTACGACGAGGACGGCGTCGCCCACGCGCTGCCGGACTCGATGCTGCCGTTGGAGCTGCCGGAGGTCGACGACTACTCCCCGAAGACGTTCGACCCCGACGACCGCAGCGCCAAGCCCGAGGCCCCCCTGTCGCGGGCGACCGACTGGGTCGACGTCGAGCTCGACCTCGGCGACGGGCCGCGCCGCTACCGCCGCGAGACCAACACGATGCCCAACTGGGCCGGCTCCTGCTGGTATTACCTGCGGTACGTCGACCCCGCCGACGACGAGGCGCTCGTCGACCCGGCCGACGAGGCCTACTGGATGGCGCGGCACCCCGAGCCCGTCGCCGGGGCCCCCGAGGGCACGATCGACCCGGGCGGCGTCGACCTCTACGTCGGTGGCGTCGAGCACGCCGTGCTGCACCTGCTCTATGCGCGCTTCTGGCACAAGGTCCTCTACGACCTCGGCGTCATCAGCAGCGAGGAGCCCTTCCGCACGTATTTCTCGCAGGGCTACATCCAGGCGTACGCCTTCCGCGACGCCCGCGGGCAGGCCGTGCCGGCCGCCGAGGTCGTCGAGACCACCCTCGACGGCGAGCCCGCGTGGACGTGGCAGGGCGAGCCGGTCACCCGCGAATACGGCAAGATCGGCAAGTCGCTGAAGAACGCGGTCTCGCCGGACGAGATGTACGAGGCCTACGGGGCGGACACGTTCCGCGTCTACGAGATGAGCATGGGGCCGCTGGAGCTGTCCAAGCCGTGGGAGACGCGGGCCGTCGTCGGCAGCCAGCGCTTCCTGCAGCGCCTGTGGCGCAACGTCGTCGACGAGGAGACCGGGCAGGTCAGCGTCGTCGACGAGCCCGCCGACGAGGCGACGACCCGGCTGCTGCACCGCACGGCCGACGCGGTCGCCGCCGACTACGACAACCTGCGCTTCAACGTCGCGATCGCCAAGCTCATCGAGTTCAACAACGCGTTGACGAAGCTGACGGCTGTGCCGCGTGAGGCCGCCGAGGCGCTCGTCGTCATGGTCGCCCCCGTCGCGCCGCACCTGGGGGAGGAGCTGTGGCACCGGCTCGGGCACGAGGACTCGGTGGTCTACCAGCCCTTCCCGCAGGCCGACCCGGCCTACCTCGTCGACGACACGGTGACGTGTGTGGTGCAGGTGCTCGGCAAGGTCCGCGCGCGCCTGGAGGTGCCCGCCGACATCGACGCCGCCGCCCTCGAGGCGACCGCGCTCGCCGAGCCGCGGATCGCCGCGCTGCTGGAGGGCAAGACGGTCCGCAAGGTCATCGTGCGCCCGCCCGGCCTCGTCAACATCGTCGCCAACTAGGCGCCCGGTGGCCACGCAGAAGTCGTCCGGCGCTGACGCCGCAGATCGGGTCGGTCGGTCGGTGCCGCGGGCGCCGCTGGTCGCAGTCGTCACCGATTCGACGTCGGCGCTGACCGCCGCGGAGGCGCAGGCGGCGGGCGTCGTCGTCGTGCCGCTGCACGTCATCGTCGACGACGAGCAGCGCGCCGAGGGCGTGGACATCGGCCCGCAGGAGGTCATCGACGCGCTGCGCCGGGGCCGCCGGGTCAGCACGTCGCGCCCCTCACCTGCGGCGATGCTGCGCTGCTACGAGCGGCTCGCGGCCGCCGGCGCGCAGGCCGTCGTGTCGGTGCACCTGTCCGCGCAGCTGTCCGGCACCTGCGACGCCGCGCGGCTGGCCGCCCAGGACTCACCGATCCCGGTGACCGTCGTCGATTCGGGCACGACCGGGCTCGCGCTGGGGTATGCCGTGCTCGGCGCCGCCGCGCTGCGGCCGGCGTGGGCGGGCGTCGCGGACGCAGGGCAGGGGCCCGCGCAGTCCGGTGTCACGGGGTCCGACGTCACAGGGGCCGACGTCGCCGTGGTGGCCGAGCAGGTCGCGGCGGAGGCCCGGCGGCGCGCCGCGGCCTCGGTCGTCACGTGCTACGTGCATTCGCTGGAGTATCTGCGCCGGGGCGGGCGGATCGGGGCGGCCGCGACGTTCCTCGGCGGGGCCCTGGCGATCAAGCCGCTCATCGCGCTCGCCGGCGGCCGCGTCGAGCCGGTGGAGAAGCTGCGGACCTCGGCACGGGCGCTGGCCCGGCTCACCGAGCTGTCGATGGAGGCCGCGACGGGTCTCGGGCAGGCGCGGATCGCCGTGCAGCATGCCGACGCCGCCGACCGCGCCGCACGCCTGGCCGACGACGTCCGAGCTCGCCTCCACGCCGACCGTGAGACGGGCCGGAAGGCGGACCTCGGGGCGGACAGGGGAGCGGACGGTATCGGCGCGGACACCGCGGGCCCCGCGCTCGGCCGCGCCGACGGCCCCGCGGCAGATGTCGGCGTCAGGTCGGGTGGCGCCGACGGCGAGACCGGCCCGATCGCCGGCCCGATCGCCGATCCGATCGCCGTGCGGGAGCTGCCGGCCGTCCTGGCCGTGCATCTGGGGCCCGGCGCCGTCGGCGTCGTCGTCACGCCGCTCTGAGGTCGCGCGCGGCAGCGCCGCACGACCGCGCGGTGCCGCCCTGGCGACGGTCCGTAGCGTTCGTGGGGGATGGGCCTCGTGGTCGTGAG
>JAVTVZ010000119.1:0-1279 GCA_032229625.1 Dermatophilaceae bacterium
GATCCGCGACGGCTGCCCGGTCGCGGCGAGCGTGACGAAGGGGGTCAGCGGCGCGGTCGGCACCGCCAGCGCCCCCATCGAGTGGTAGAAGTCGGGCCGGCCCGGCCACACGGTGCCGGATTCGCGCAGGTCGTCGTCGAGTTCGTTGATCCACGTGCCGCGGTCGTCGATGAAGTACGTCGCGGCGTGATCCCACAGGCGTCGATACCAGCTCTCCCAGCGGCGGTCGCCGGTGGCCTGCAGCAGCACCGCGCACGCCTGGATGCCCTCGCACACCGGCCAGTGGAGCCGCAGCCGCGAGACGGGCGTGCCGTCCCAGTCGACGGTGTAGACGAGGCCCTCCTTGCCGTCCGCGGCCCACCCGTCCTCCAGGGCGGTCGCGGTGAGGCGCTGCGCGGCGTCGACGAGCCAGTCGGCGCCCAGCTGCGCGGGCGAGGCGTGCAGCCCGATGAGGAAGCGGGCCCACTCCAGGGAGTGCCCGTAGGTCGCGCCGAACGGCCGGAAGGGGTGGTCGGGCTGGTCGCGGTTGTAGTCGGGCAGCTCGCGCCACTGCTCGTCGTAGTGCTCCGGCATGAGCCACGCATGCTCCGGCGCGGCGTCGCGCACGAGTCGCTGCGCGATCGCCAGGCCCCGGTGGTGCCAGCGGGGGTCGCCGGTGACGTCGCCGATCGCGAGGAACGCCTCGAGGCCGTGCATGTTGGCGTTCGCGCCGCGGTAGGCCTCGCTGTCGGTCCAGTCGCGCGCGAAGGACTCGCGCAGCGCCTGGGCGTCCTCGTCCCAGAGCCGGTCGTCGACGAGCGCGATGACCTGGTCCAGGAGCCGCTGCCCGCCGGGGTGCCCGACGGCGGTCGCGGACGCGGCGCCGAGGCCGACGTGGACGTGGTCATAGGTCGCCTTGCGCGCGTCCGGCGTCGCGGGGTCGGTGAACCAGCCGCCGTGCACGTCGTCGGCGAAGAGCCCCTCGAGGGAGTCGATCGCGTGGTCGAGCAGCGGCCCGCAGCCGGGGATGCCCAGGGCGATCCCGATCGAGCTGACGTGGGCCATCCGCGCGGTGAGGAAGAGCTGCGGACGGCGCCCCAGCATCGGCCCGCCGTCGGCGTCGAGGTAGGCGAATCCGCCGCTGGGCAGGGCGGATCCGATCGCGAAGCGCAGCAGGCCGCGGATGTTGTCCTCGAGCCACGCGCGGTGGGTCGGGGTCTGGAGCCACGGGCGCGTCGCGGGCGGTCGGGGGCCGTCGGCGCGGGGGGTCTGCTGCGTCATGGCGACCACCCTGGCACGC
>JAVTVZ010000119.1:1379-25426 GCA_032229625.1 Dermatophilaceae bacterium
TCGGGGGCCGTCGGCGCGGGGGGTCTGCTGCGTCATGGCGACCACCCTGGCACGCACGGCGGGCCGGCGACAGGCTCGCGCGTCGGGCGTCTGCGTGGTCGGAGGCGCCGCGACGGGCCGCGAGGGGGCGCGACGAGCGCCGCGATCGGCCCGTCGGCAATTCACACCACACCGGACAGTGTTATGGACAGTCT
The DNA here is from genome assembly GCA_032229625.1 of Dermatophilaceae bacterium. Taxonomy (GTDB): domain Bacteria; phylum Actinomycetota; class Actinomycetes; order Actinomycetales; family Dermatophilaceae; genus Kineosphaera. Next base: position 1,574 of record JAVTVZ010000119.1, read on the forward strand.
CGTGTCAGGTCAGGTGCTTGGCTTCCTTTGCGCTGGGGCGCGAGGCACGCTGGTGGGGTGCGTCACAGTGTCGTCGAAGGGTTGACCCCGTCCCGGTATCGGTTCGGGTATCTCGCGATGGCCATCAGCACGACCTACCTGTGGATCGTCCTGGTGACGGCCATCCTCGACGCGTTCGGCGACCGGGAGGGGCCCTCGCAGTACATGCGGTGGGTGCCCGACAACCTCGGGCACTACCTGACGGCGCCGACGAGCTTCGCGCTCGGGCGCGGTGTCGTGCTGCTCGCGCGGTATCTGCGCACCGAGCACGACATCTCGCTGATGTGGCTCGCGCATGCGCCGTGGTTCGGCGGCCTCATGACGCTGATCGCGGGGCTGGTGCAGGCGCTCGTCCTCTACCTGCTGCTGCGGGGCCGGCGCCTGTCTCCGCCGAGCGGCCCGCCGCGTCGGACGCGTCGCGGGCCCGACCCCGAGCCGCAGGCCGCGCCGGACCCCGCGGACCTGTCGGCGGCGACGCCCGGTCGGGTGCCCTCCCAGGGGCGCGCCCGGCGCGGGGCGCGTGCGTCGTCCGCGTCGCGTGGCGCCGGGCGGGCGGGGGCCCGACGCCGCGACGCGCCGCAGAGCCCCGACCGGCAGGCAGCCGACCGGCGGGCAGCCGAGCGCGAAGTCCCGCAGGGGTCCGACCGCGGCGCCCTGCGCTAGCCGCCCGGGCACACCCCGCGCCCAGGAGCCCGAGCGGCTCCGACACCGCACCCGTCAGAAGAGCTTGGCGAGCTCGGTGACGGCGAGCGCGACGAACGCGAGCGCGCACAGGGCCATGAGCGTGTTGGACAGCGGCCCGTTGCGCCACTGCCGCGGCACGCGGTCGGTGTTGAGGATCCACAGCAGCGTGATCGCCAGGAACGGCATGAACAGCGCCCCGAGCACCCCGTAGGCGAGGATCAGCAGCACGGGTCGGCCGAAGAACATCATGATCATCGGCGGGAACGTCAGCCACAGGATGTAGGCCTTGTACCACTTGCCGCCGGCGCGGCTGTCGGGGTCGTCCTGCCCCCGCCCGCGCAGGTGCCCGACGAGGTCGGCGAACATCAGCGACACACCGTTCCACACGCCGATCAGAGAGCTCATCGCCGCGGCCCAGAAGCCGACGAGGAAGACCTTGCCGGCCCATTCGCCATACCGGCCGGCGAGGACGTTGCCGAGGTCGAGCAGGCCCTTGTCGCCGGTGCTGACGGCGATGTTCGCGCTGTAGAGAAGCTCGGCGCCGACGATGAGGGTCGCGACGACGAAGAGCCCGGTGACGATGTAGGCGACCCCGTTGTCCAGACGCATGACGCCCATGTGTCGCGTTGTGTCCCAGCCCTTCTCGCGGATCCAGTAGCCGTAGGCGGCGAGCGTGATCGTGCCGCCGACGCCGCCGGCGACCGAGAGGACGTTGACGACCGCGCCCTGGGGGACCATCGGGATGAGCCCGGCGAGCAGCGCCGGCAGGTTCGGCAGGGTCATCAGCGCGGCGCCGACCATCGTGATGAACATGAGCCCGACGAGGGCGGCGCACACCTTCTCGAAGATCGCGTACTGCCCGAACCACACGAGCGCGAGCCCGGCGAGCCCGGACATGATGCCCCAGGCGGTGACGGACAAGAACGGGAAGAGCGCGTGCAGCGGCAGCCCCGTGCCGGCCATCGCCGCCGCCCCGTAGACGAAGCCCCAGATGACGATGTACGGCGTGAAATACCAGTGCGTCCAGCGACCCAGGCTCGACCACCCCTCGTAGATGGTGTTGCCGCTGGCGAGGGTGTAGCGGCCGGCGCCCTCGACGAGCACGACCTTCATGACGCAGCCGAGGATGACGCACCACAGCAGCGCGTAGCCGTATTTCTGCCCCGCGATGAGCGTCGCGACGAGGTCGATCGCGCCGACGCCGGTCGCGGCGACGATGAGCCCTGGGCCGATGAGCTGCCAGGACGGGCGTTTGCCGGTGTCGGTCTGCGTGCTCATGCGTCCTCCACGTCTCTGGCGGTCTGCGGCCCGGCGGCGGGGCGCTCTCACAGGTCTGGCGGCACTCCCGGCCCGGCGCGGATCGCCGGTCGTCGGGTGAAAAGACCTGGGCATACCTTGCCAGCGATCGAGGCAGCGGGCACCCCTGGCCGTGGTGCCGATCGCGCCGGTGCGGGCACTGCTCTGCGCCCTTGTCGGCATGGCGGCCGGGGCGGCGGCGCGCTCGGGCACACACTGGCAGGGGAGCGCCCCCCCGTGCCCGAGGGCGACGTGCGGCGCTCCGAGCACGGCAGGGTTGCGCCGGTGCGATGTGCCCGGTGCCCGCACACGGCGTCGGTGCGGCACGACGCGGTCCCGGTGCTGCTGGTCCACTCGCTGGGCACGTGCTGCGTCTTCTGGCACGACGTCGCGGCCACACTCGGGCCCGACGTGCACGCCTACGCCGTCGACCTGCCCGGGCACGGGCGCAGCACGACGGAGATGACGTCGTGGACCGACGCGTGGGCGCACCTGTCGACGGTGACCCGCGAGCTGGGGCTGGACCGGCCGCTGCTCGTCGCGCACGACCAGTCGACCTACCTGTCCGCGGTCGCGCTGCGGCACGACCCGACCCTGTATCGCGGGCTCGTCGCCCTCGGCGGCACCCTCATGCTCGACCCCGAGGGCGGGCATGAGGCGCAGGCCTTCGTGCTCAGCGACGGCTTCGCGCCGATGCTCGTCGAGCGCTTCCGCTTCGGCGAGATCGGCGTCGGCGAGGAGGCGGCCCGCGCGCTCGTCGAGGACATGGTCGCCCGGTCCGAGCGCGACTGGGTCCTCGCGGCGCTGCAGGCGGGGCTGCGCCGGGAGGTCGAGCGCTCCATCGAGCGCCGCCCCGACGGCACGTGGCGCCACAAGCCGCCGGTCGAGGCGGTCCAGCGGCCCTTCGAGGTGCCGCCCGAGAGCCCCGACTTCCCCGGGCCGCACTTCTACGACCCGCTGACGGTGCCGCTGTGGCTCGTGCGGCTCGGCGAGGGCTACGAGGCGCTCACCGACGAGCAGCTCGCGCAGGTGCAGGCGCACCCGTGGCTGCGCACGACGTTCCTGGAGTCGGGGGCGTGGCCGCAGTACGAGCGGCCGGGCGAGGTCGCCGCACTCATCGACCGCCTCGCCGCCGACCCGGACGCCGACCTGCCGCAGTGACGGGCGCCGCGCCGCCGGCGAGCCCTCAGTCGCCGAGCCCTCAATCGCCGAGCGTGGCGACCATGACGGCCTTGATCGTGTGGAGCCTGTTCTCGGCCTGGTCGAAGACGATCGACGCCTCGGAGCCGAAGACCTCGTCGTCGACCTCGATCCCGTTGAGCCCGTAGCGGTCCGACAGCTCGCGCCCGATCGCGCTGTGCCGGTCGTGGTAGGCGGGCAGGCAGTGCATGAAGCGCACCGCCTCGTTGCCGGTGCGCTTCAGCAGCGACGCGTCGATGCGGTAGGGGCGCAGCATCTCGACGCGCTCGTCCCACGCCGACTGCGGCTCGCCCATCGAGACCCACACGTCGGTGTGGACGAAGTCGACCCCGGCGATCCCGGCGTCGATCTCGTCGGTGACGGTGATGCGCGCGCCGGTGCGCGTCGCGTATTCCTTGGCGGCCTGGACGACCTCGTGCGCGGGCTGCAGCGACGCCGGCGCGACCATCCGCACGTCCATGCCGAGCATGCCGCCCATGACGAGCATCGAATTCGCGACGTTGTTGCGGGCGTCGCCGACGTAGGCGAAGGAGATCTCCCGGTCCGGCTTGCCGCCGGCGTGCTCGCGCATCGTCAGGGCGTCGCACAGCGACTGCGTGGGGTGCCACTCGTCGGTCAGCCCGTTCCACACCGGCACCCCCGACAGCGCCGCGAGCTGCTCGACGCGCTCGTGGGCGCTGCCGCGGTATTCGATGCCGTCGAAGAAGCGCCCGAGCACCGCGGCGGTGTCGCCGATCGACTCCTTGTGCCCCATCTGCGAGCCCGCCGGGTCCAGGTAGGTGCAGCGCGCCCCCTGGTCGTAGGCCGCGACCTCGAAGGCGCAGCGGGTGCGCGTCGAGGTCTTCTCGAAGATGAGCGCGATGTTCTTGCCGCGCAGGCGGGGTCGCTCGGTGCCGGCGCGCTTGGCCGTCTTCAGCGCCGCCGCCAGGTCGAGCAGATACCGCCACTGCTCAGGGGTGAAGTCGAGCTCCTTGAGGAAGGAGCGTTGCCGCAGGTTGACCGGCATGGTCGCCTCAGATGTCCTCTCGTTCGACGGGGCAGCTCATGCAGCGCGGGCCGCCGCGACCCCGGCCCAGCTCGCCGCCGGGGATCGTCACGACCTCGATGCCGAGGTCGCGCAGGTAGGTGTTCGTCGCCGTGTTGCGCTCGTAGGCGATGACGACGCCGGGCCGCACGGCCAGCACGTTGCACCCGTCGTCCCACTGCTCGCGCTCGGCGGCGCCGGGGCTCTGCGGGGTCGTCAGGATGCGCAGGTCGTCGACCTCGAGGGCGTCGGCGATGACGCGGTGCATCAGCTGCGCCTCGTGCCGCGTGACGGTGAAGCCCGCCGGGGTGTCGGCGGGCGCGAGCGTGAAGGACGGCAGCATGCCCAGGCCCGCGAACTTCGTGAAGCTGCGCTCGTCGACCATCGACATGACGGTGTCGAGGTGCATCATCGCCCGTGCGTTGGGCATCTGGACCGCGACGATCGTGCGCGCCGCGCCGGCGGCGAAGAGCTGCTGCGCGAGCCGCTCGACGGCCTGCGGCGTCGTCCGCTCACTCATCCCGACGAGCACGGCCCCGTGCCCGAGGACGTGCACGTCACCGCCCTCCATCGTCGCCAGCCCGGTGCCCAGCCCGCCGCCCCACCGCGCGAAGGGGGTGTCGGCGGAGCTCAGCACGGGGTGCCAGCGGTAGATCGCCTCGTAGTTCACCGACTCGCGCACCCGCGCGACCATGTGCATCTGATTGACCGACACCCCGCCATACACCCAGCAGGACGTGTCGCGGGTGAAGAGGTGATTGGGCAGCGGGTTGAGCACGAACTCGGAGTCGCGGACGGTGTCGAAGACGAGGCTGTCCGGGCGGCAGCCGAACTGGTCCATCGCCTCAGCCTTGGACACGCCGTCGATGAGGGCGTCGGCGAGCTCCCCGGCGGGCACGGCCTCCAGCGCCGACAGCAGCGGGTCGATCGCGGCGGGCCCGAAGACCTCGTCGTCGAGCAGCTCCGAGAGCACGAACGCCCGCGCCGCCGGCACGTCGAGCGTCTCGCGCAGCAGGTCGCGCAGATAGAGCACCTCGACGTCGAGGTCGCGCAGCGCCTGGGCGAAGACGTCGTGCTCCTCCTGCGCGCGCTCGACCCACGGCAGGTCGTCGAAGAGGAGCTCGGCCATCGTGCTCGGCGTCAGGCGGCTCAACTCGCGGCCGGGGCGGTGCAGGATGACGCGTCGCAGCGCGCCGACCTCGGAGCCGACATACGCCTTAGACATCGTGAGTCCTCATGTCGCGTCCCTTCTCCGGTGCCCTGCTCCGGCCGTGTCGCGGGCTGCGACGCGGCGCTGTGGTGAGGGCGATCACGCTACCGGGCCGCACCGACAAGTGCGGAGCAGCGTGCGGGCGGGGCGCCGGGCACCGTGCCCATCAGGAGCCGCGCAGGAGACGGACAGAAGTGCGGGACAGGCCGATTCAGCGGGTGATCGTGTATCGGTCGCCGTAGACGGACCAGGTCAGCGGCAGCGTGAGCGTCAGGTTGCCGGCGCGCAGCCACACGCGCTGGGCGGTCTCGACGCGGGAGACGTCGCTGTGGCCCTCCTCGGCCTTCATCGCCGCGACCCGGGCGTTGAGGAAGGCGTTCAGATAGGCGCTCTGGTCGCCGCCCGCGGCCGGGGTCCTCGCGGCGCGCAGCGCGGCGGCGCGGATGCCGCCGAAGCTCATCGAGTCGCTGCCCGGGCCGTGCATGACCATCGCGTCGAAGTACGCGAACTGCCCCAGCGGCCCGAGGCCGTCGCTGATGGCCTGCGTGACCGCCGGCGTGAAGTACATGGAGTCGGCGAGGTCGTCCTGGGCCTTGCGGAAGCGCGCGTCGGCGGCCGACGCCTTCCACGCCGAGACGAAGCCGGCGCCCAGCCCGGACGTCGAGGACGACCCGTCGACCCGCTGCAGCGCCGGCAGGTAGGGCGCGAGCAGGTTGTTCGTCGGGGCCGCGGCCACGTAGTTGCGCACGAGCACGAGCATGTCGTGGGTCTTGGAGGTGAATCCCATGATCCCGGCGGTGTAGCCGCGGTTCTCGGCCGCGTTGCCCTCGACGTTGTACTCGATGTACCCGTACTGCCCGCGCCAGTTCAGGCTCGAATTCTCCGCCGAGCACAGGATCTGGAAGGCGACGTCACGCAGCGCCGGGTCGAAGAGCGTGCGCCTCGAGCTCGTCGGGGATGTCGGGGATGTCGGGGATGTCGGGGAGGGCGTGTTCGGCGAGGTGGTGGACGTGGTGGGCCTCGGGGTGGGAGTCGCTGTCGGGGTCGTCGGGGTCGTCGGCCGGGTCGTCGGGCGCGAGGTCGGTCGGCGCTTGTCGCGGCGCCGGTCAGGGTAGGCGATCGCGCCGTGGGCCGCGGCGAGCCGGGCGTCCTGGGCCGGGCCGGCGGGCTGGGCGGCCTGCGCCGTGTCCAGGGAGCCGGCCAGCGGCAGCGCGACGCCGGCGAGGGTCACGGCGAGCGCGGGGGCGAGGAGTGCGGGCAGGGAGAAGCGACGCGTGATGCGCACGAGGGCTCCTGGGGGAAGGAGAGCGGGGGACCGACCGGCGGGGACACGCCGGGACATCTCCTGGGATCGGCCGGGCAGGCCTGCTCCTGATCGGTCGACCGCGACTTCTCACGGAGACGCATCTCACGGCCCTGGCGGTCTTGCGGTTCTCGCCCTGTCGTGGCACGCGGGCGCGCCCACACACCGGGCCCGGCCGGGCCCGGCCTCGCATCGCACAGGGTCGGATGGTGGACCCGCGCCGGGCCGGCGAGGACCGGCGGCGGACAATGGGTCCCATGAAGGCGTTGCTTCTGGAGAACATCCATCACCTGGCGGAGACCGTGTTCAACACCTCCGGCATCGAGGTCGAGACCCGGCCCAAGGCGCTCACCGAGGACGAGCTCATCGAGGCCCTGGAGGGCGTCGACATCCTCGGGATCCGCTCGACGACGCAGGTCACCCCGCGGGTCATCGAGGCGGCCGGGCATCTGTCGGCCATCGGCTGCTTCTGCATCGGCACCAACCAGGTGGCGCTGGAGGACGCGGTCCGCCGCGGCATCCCCGTCTTCAACGCGCCCTTCTCCAACACGCGCTCGGTCGTCGAGCTCGTCATCGCCGAGATCATCGTCATGGCCCGTCGCCTGACGGAGAAGGACCGCGAGCTGCACGCAGGGGTGTGGAACAAGAGCGCCGCCGGGTCGCACGAGATCCGCGGCCGCAAGCTCGGCATCGTCGGCTACGGCAACATCGGCTCGCAGCTGTCGGTGGTCGCCGAGATGCTCGGCATGGAGGTCTACTTCTACGACACCGACGACAAGCTCGCGCTGGGCAACGCCAAGCGCTGCGCGTCGCTGGAGGAGCTGCTCGACGTCGCCGAGTGCGTGACGCTGCACGTCGACGGCCGCGCGGGCAACGCGGGGCTCTTCGGGGCCCGTGAGTTCGGCCGGATGCGGCAGCGGGCGCTCTTCCTGAACCTGTCCCGCGGTTTCCTCGTCGACTACGAGGCGCTCGCCGAGGCGCTGCGCGCCGGGCACATCGCGGGCGCGGCGGTTGACGTCTTCCCCAACGAGCCGAAGTCACGCACCGGCGACTTCAGCTCCCCGCTGCTCAACCTGCCCAACGTGATCCTCACGCCGCACGTCGGCGGCTCGACGATGGAGGCGCAGGAGGACATCGGCCGCTTCGCCGCCGCGAAGCTGCGCGACTACGTCAAGCTCGGCACGACGACGCTGAGCGTCAACTCACCCGGGCTGACCCTCGCGCACGCCCCCGGCCACCACCGGCTGACGTACTTCCACACCAACACCCCGGGCGTGCTCGCCAAGCTCAACAACATCCTCGCCGAGCACGGCGCCAACATCGACGGCCAGCTCCTGGGCACCCGCGGCCAGATCGGGTATGTCGTCACCGACGCCTCGCTGCACTACCCCCAGGCCGTCGTCGACGCCATCGAGGCCCTCCCCGAGACCATCCGCCTGCGGCTCATCGACTGACGGGCCTGGGCGAGGCGCGCGAGTGAGTGGATCCGCTCGACGCGCCGATCCACCGCGTGGCCTCGCCCGGCCGCCGGCGGCGCACCTCGGCGCCGCCTCAGAAAGATCGGCGCCTGTCTCCGCCGCCGGTTGCCTGCGCTCGTTGCCGTCCTGCGGCTCAGGCCGCGCGGACCGACCGATGGGCGTCCAGCAGGTGGCGGCCGATCGCGGTGCCGAGTTCGATCGGTACGGCGTTGCCGATCTGGCGAGCGATCGACAGCTTCGTCCCGCACCAGAGGTAATCGTCCGGGAAGCCCTGGAGACGCGCTGCTTCGAAGGGCGTGATGGCGCGATCCTCGACGGGGTGAAGGTAGCGGCCCTTCTCGGGCTTGAAGAACTCGGTTCTGATGGTCACGGAAGGGCGTTTCCAGTGGAGTCGTCCCATGACGTCCATGGACCCTGTCGTGTGCTTCTGCCAGCACGGCGGCAGCAGCCTCATGGGGATGTCGCTCCGGTTGCCACCCGGGGGGATATGGCGGATCCGCGCGAGGGTCGTCGACCGATATTGCCGCGTGAGGTGCATCTGATCGCTGCGGAACGGCCCAGGGATGCGCAGGTCATCGACCTGGATCGTCCCCGGAGGGAGCATGATCTGCTGGGGCGACGACGGGATCCCCGCGAAGGCCTGCTCGACGGTCCGATGCGAGCCCTTCCTCGGTGTGGGAATGCCGGGGTGGGAGAGGTCTCGTCGGCAGCCGATGACGATCGCGCGGCGACGGGTCTGAGCGGCGCCGTGCTCGGCGGCGTTCAGCACGTCGAAGTCGATTCGGTAGTCCGCCAGTTCTCCCCCACGTTCGGTCGCCGCGTGCAGGGATGCGAATTCCCGTGACTTGAGAAAGGCGGCCACGTTCTCGAGCACGAAATAGCGCGGCCGAGCGACGAGCAGCGTGCGGGCGTACTGGCGCCAGAGTGTGTTGCGTGTGTCGTCCTCGTCACGACGGCCCAGAAGGGAGAACCCTTGGCACGGGGGGCCACCGAGGACCACGTCGACCTCGGGGATGTCGGCCGAGTCCAGCCAGGCCTCGATCCCGCCGGCGTGGACCACATCGCCGTGGTTCATCCGGAAGGTGGCCGCTGCGCTCCGGTCGAGCTCGACGGCGCCGACGACGCGATACCCGCCGGCCTGCTTGAACCCCTCGGTCAGGCCGCCGGCCCCCGCGAAGAGATCTAGGCTGGTCAGGCCGTGTTCTGAGTCCGTAACCTGCGAGGAGGTGCGAGACACGGCGTGACCTGGGGCAGACATGAACGACATCTTAGGCGGGTCGGAGAGCCCCGTCGGGGAGGCGTGGCCGGCGGGCCCGAAGCCACCGACGGATGCGGCGACCGCCCGACGCATGTCCCGGCAGGCGCGCAAGGATACGGCTCCCGAGATGGCTCTCCGTCGCGAGCTGCACCGACGAGGTCTGCGTTACCGCGTCGAGCGCCCTCTGCCCGACATGCCCCGCCGCCGCGTCGACATCAGCTTCCCTCGCGCGAAGGTCGCTGTGTTCGTCGACGGGTGCTTCTGGCACGCCTGCCCCGAGCACGCGACATGGCCGGCGCGCAACGACGTGTGGTGGGCCGACAAGCTGCGGCGCAACGTCGAGCGCGATGCCGAGACCGACACCCATCTGAAGGAGCGGGGATGGGCCGTCGTCCGGATCTGGGAGCACGAGCCGACCGGCGTCGCTGCTGACCGGGTCTGCGCAGTGGTGCGTTCGCGCTGACGCCACCTGTGGACGACCGCCGAATCCTGTCGGGGGTCTCGGTGATGATGGAAGCGAACCGTTTACATCCGCAGGGGAGTTGCCAGTCATGGACGAGGGTCTGTACGCCGTCTTCGCCGAGCACGCGCGCAAACACGGCTTCGAGGTGGCCGCCGAGCGCTTCGGCTCGCTGCCCGACGCGGCGTCGTTCGCGCAGCGGTGGTCGGCGGACCGCCGGCGAATCGAGGAAGGTGGTCCCATCGTGGTCGCCGCAGCTCGCGACGACGGTTGGTACAGCGGACCGACGAGCACGGACCTGTTCTGGCCTCCGTTGAAGAAGCTGTTCGCCGCGCAGCACTGGGACGACAAGCGCATCGGCTCGGTCGACCAGGCCTCGGACAAGGTCGTCGCTCACACACCGCGACCCAAGAGTCGATCCTTCGCCGCACGCGGCTTGGTGGTGGGGTATGTGCAGAGCGGGAAGACGACGAACTTCACGGCCGTCGCCGCGAAGATGGCCGACGTCGACTATCGGTTCGTCCTCGTGCTCTCGGGGATCCACAACGGGCTGCGGCGGCAGACCCAGGAGCGACTCGAGGAGCAGCTTCACGCCCTCAATCCGCAGCGCTGGGCCGTCCTGACCACGGCTGACCAGGACTTCCGGCCCCCTGGCAACATCACGCCCGCCAGTCTCTTCCGTGCGGACGGGCAGGTGGCGCTCGCGGTCGTCAAGAAGAACGCGACGGTCCTGCGGCGGTTGGCCACCTGGCTGGACAATCCGCTCGGCCGCGACGCGCTCCAGAACGTCCCCGTGCTCGTCATCGACGACGAGGCGGACCAGGCTTCCGTCGCGACGGGCTCGATCAACCCGCTCATCCTGCGCATCCTGTCGCTCATGCCGCGGCACACGTACATCGGGTATACAGCCACACCCTTCGCGAACGTCTTCATCAACCCCAGCGACGAGGACCTCTATCCGCGGACGTTCATCCTCAACCTTCCGCAGCCGGACGGCTACTTCGGGCCGGAGACGGTCTTCGGCCGCGACGAGGTCGAAGGGGATGAGACGGGCGCCGCTCCTGACGGCTACGACATGATCCGGCGCATCCCCGACGAGGACGTCCCACTCCTACGGCCCGGCGGTCGCGAAGATGCTGACGACTTCGTCCCGACGCTCACGGACGACATCCGCGACGCCGTCCTCTGGTTCCTCCTGGCCACCGCTGCTCGCCGAGCGCGCGGGGATGAGAAGCACAGCACGATGCTCGTGCACACGTCGGTGAAGACAGCTGTTCACGACTCGTTCGACAGGCCGCTGCGGTCGCTCCTGCACCGAGTCCGCGAGGGTGTCACGCAAGAGGAGACGACTCTGCTCTCAGAGTTGAGGGGTCTCTGGGAGTCGGAGTCGGCGCGCGTCCCGGCGGCCGATTGGGGTCGGCGACAGAACACCTTCGATGAGGTTCTGGCACATCTGCCGGCCGCACTCGATCAGTGCACGGTGATCCTCGACAACTCACGCAGCGACGTGCGCCTCGACTACTCCGGCGAGGAGCCTGTCGTGGCGATCGTCGTCGGCGGCAACACCCTGTCGCGTGGGCTGACCCTGGAGGGCCTCGTCGTGAGCGTCTTCGTCCGTGGAGCCTCCACCTACGACACCCTCTTGCAGATGGGTCGTTGGTTCGGTTACCGGACCGGTTACGAAGACCTGCCGCGGATCTGGACCACGGAGGAACTGGAACTGGCCTTCAGGCACCTCGCCCAGGTCGAGGTCGAGATGCGGCGGGACATCGACCGCTATCAGTCGCAGAATCTCACCCCGCTCGACCTCGCCGTGCGTATCCGCACCCATCCGTCCTTGCAGATCACCGCCAAGATGGGCGCCGCTGCGCCGACGGAGGTCTCGTACGCCGGTTCGCGGCTGCAGGTGCGCTACTACAAGCGGCTCGACCGTGAATGGCTCCAGGCGAACCGGGCGGCAGCCGAGCGCCTTGTCACTGCAAGTCTTCAGCACGGTCAGCACACCCAAGTCACGCCCGCCGAGCATCACGTCATCCGAAACGTGCCGGTGGCGCATATCAAGTCGTTCCTGCAGGCCTACCGGATGCACCCTGAGCAGGCGGATCTCGACCCGGCCACCGTGATCCGCTGGATCGATCGGCAGCTCAGCTCGGCCGAGTCCACGCTCCAGTCGTGGAACGTGGTCCTCGTGCAGGGGTCGGCCGAGGTTGCAGAGAGCCTCGGCCCATTGCCGGTGCGCCCCGTGATCCGTGCCCGAGTGGGGCGCGCGCTCGCGGGTGACGTCGTCGAGGCGGAGCGACTGAGGACCGCCGAGACCGCGGACATCAAGACCCTCATGAGCCGCCGCGATATCGGGCTGGACCTCGACCTGCCCGCGGATCAGCTCGGGAAGCTCACGGAGAAGGAACTGGTCTCCCGCCGGGAGACTCATCCGGAGGCGTCCACGCGCGGACTGCTCGTCCTCTATGTCATCGATGCGAAGAGCAGCCCCGCATCGGTCAGGAAGGACACGCGTGTCGCGATGGATGCGCTCGAGCCGCTCGTCGGATTCGGGATCGCGTTCCCCGGCACCAGGATCGGGACGCGGGGGGTGACACCGACACACGTGGCCGTCGATCTCTCGGACGTCGAGCCCGTGGACGACTCGCTCTTCACCGAGGACCCGTACGCCGAGGCGGACGCGTGAGCGACCGAGTGGCCCTCGAGCGCGCCTGGGCGGTGCTCGAGCGCCCGGAGATTGCGGCCTACTCGACGTTCCCCGTGGTCACGCTCGCCGGTGGCATGGTGCGCGCCGGCATCGACGCCGACGGTCGGCGGCTCATCCTCGTCCCCGCCGAGGAGGCTCCCGAGGCGCCGGCAGTGCCGCTTCCGATGCTGGCCACTCGGTACGAGCATGCCCGCTTCGGAGATGAGCACGGCTCCTACCTGGTCATCACCTGCGGTGATCGCTATTTGTGGGAGGAGTTCTCAGCTTTCGGCGAGGACGTCCTGGATGCCCTCGAGACGTCGGCGCGACCGGCGAGTAGCGCGCTCCAGGTGCTCGGTCGTTGGCGCAGACTGCTGGCGGTGACGCGAGGCAACCGCCTGAGCCCTGGTCAGCGGATCGCGCTCTTCGCCGAGCTGATCCTGATGCGCGCAGCGCTGCTGGCTCGGCCGGGGCGTGGCTCGGGCGTGTGGACCGGCCCGCTGCGGGCTGCTCACGATTTCGACCTCGAGGGCCATCACGTCGAGGTCAAGAGCGTCGGGACCTCCAGCGGGACCGTCACCGTCCATGGCATCGACCAGCTGGAGCCCCCCGATTCAGGACGCCTGACACTCGCGGTTGCTCTAGTCCTGGAAAATCCCGAGGGCGCGCCGATCAAGGCAATCGTGGACGACATCACCTCGTTGCTCGATGACGCGACCGAGTTCGGTGTCCTTCTGGCCCGTACCGGTTGGGCGCGCGAGGACGCCGACGTTCCCTACGCCGTCGCCGAGTGGCTCTTCGTCCAGGTCGACGAACACACGCCGCGGCTGGTCTCGACCGACCTGATCGCGGGGCGACTGCGCGACGGGGTCGGCCGGGTGTCGTACGACGTCGATCTCGATACTCTCCGCGCCGCCGCCGCCGACACGACCCTCGCCGACGTCGTCACGGGTGTCGCATGAGGACGCAATGGTGGTCGCAGCCGTACGCGGCCGAAGGCGCGGCGTCGGCCGACGGGATCGCCAAGCAGCTGGGCCAGCCGGCCGCAGACCCCTTGACGATCCTCGTCCGGGAGGCGGCTCAGAACAGCTGGGACGCTCGGGACGAGGGCGATGGACCGGTGGAGTTCACCCTCCAGCTGCGGCGCCTGGGCGACGCGGCGGCGACGTGGCGTGACGTGGTGCTCCCCGGGCCTGCGCCGGAGTCGCAGCTTCGGCTGTCCGACGGCCTACGACACGACTCCCACGTGCTGGTGGTCAGCGATCGCGGCACGCGCGGGCTCGGCGGGCCCCTCCGCGCGGACGAACGCCCCGGTGAAGGAGTCGTCGCAGACTTCGTGCAGTTCCTCCGCAATGTCGGAGAAGCGAGCGATCGACCTCACGGAGGCGGAACCTACGGCTTCGGTAAAGGCATCCTCTATGGCTGCAGCAAGGTGCGGACCATCTTGGTCGACACCCATTGCCGGCATCACGAAGGCCGTCCTCGGCGCCTCATGGCAGCAGCCCTGGGGCCGAGCTTCCACAACTCGGCCGACACCCGCTTCACGGGCCGTCACTGGTGGGGCAGCGTCGAGGACGGGATTCCGTTCCCGGTGAGCGGCGTGCAGGCCGACGCGATCAGCGCGAGGCTCGGCTTGCCCGGCTTCACCCCCGGCGAGTACGGCACGGATATCGCATTGTTGGGCTTCGACCTTGGTGAGACCGAGGAACGCGGTGAGCGCCGCCCGCGCACTCCGCAGGAGGCCGCCCGCTTCCTCGCGTCGGCGGTCCTGTGGAATCTCTGGCCGAAGATGGGCTCGGCCGAGCGTCCCCCAAGAATGCAGTTCCGGGTCGTCATCGATGGGGTCGAGCTTCCGATTCCCGCGCCGCAGGACGTGCCCGAGCTCTTCTCGTTCGTCAAAGCCCTCGACGGCCTCCAGGGCGGCGAGGGCAAGGTGTATTCCCGCACTCGAGAGCCTCGCGACGCCGGACGGACCAACTTGACGCTCACCACTGCCGACCTGCGCAACGGTGCGCCCGTCCCTGCCGAGGTGGGCTCCGCGATGCCGATCGAGGCGCCGTTGCACCACATCGCTCGGATGCGTGAACCGGAGCTCGTCGTCGACTACTTCGCCGGGCCGACGCACCCGGACCCGCTCTTGGCGTACGCAGGGGTGTTCCGCGCCTCGATCGAGGCAGATCCCCTGTTCGCCTCGAGCGAGCCACCGACGCACGACGACTGGGTCTCGTCGGGGTTGCAGGGCTCCGCCAGTGGGGTGGTGAGCAGACTCCGAGGCGAACTGATCAAGGCCGTCGAGGAGAAGTTCCCGCGCCAGGGCGGGGGATTGCAAGTATCCGTCGAGGGCCTGGGGCGCCTCTCGAGCCGCTTGGCGGGCCTCATCCCGAGTCTGACGGGATCCGGGGTCGGAGCCGGCGTGCCTGCGGAACGAGTCGACCCCGACACCTCGAGACCCGGTGGCCAAGGGTCGCGACGAGGCGGTCGTCGTCGTCGGGCGAGCTTGACAGGTGACCCGCGCGTGACGCTCTCGGGGACGGGGCCGGTGGTCGAGGCGACAGTCTCGGTGCCGCAGGGCGATGAACTGATGGAGGTGTCGGCGACCGTCGACGTGTCATTGGGGGGCGGCCTCGAGCGCACCGACGAGGCACCGCTCGGGTCGGTCCGCCCGGAGATCCTCGGGTGGGTCAGCCCGCGGGGTCGTTGGCACCCCGGCGCAGCCGTCACCATCCCCGCCGAGGAGTGCGGCACCTGGACGGTGCAAGCGCGATATCTGCCTGATGCCGCGGTCCGGGTCGCGGTCGGATCGAAGGTGCTCGATGGCTGACGTGCGCCCGTTCATCGTCCCCGATCCCTCGGCGATCTCTCTCGGCGACTGGGTCGTCGACGACGATGACGAGGAGACCCTGCCGGAGGCGTGGGACGGCTGGGACGCGGGCACCGACATCCGCATCCGCCGGACCTGCGACATCCGGATGGAGCGGCTGCGTGCCGATACAGGTCTGCCGAGCCACGTCCCTGTCCGGGTCACGACGTCGTGGCGGAGCTCCACGACGCAGATGCGCCTGCGTGCCGGCCATATCCCCGCCGCCGGAGAGGGCAGACACACGCTCAAGGCCGTCCTGCCCGGGGCTCGGGTCGCAGGCACTCTCGTGTTGCGGACCAGCGTGACGGTCGGCGCCGACTGGGACGGCGCTCCCGGCCTACCGTGCCGAGCCGGCAGCGTCCTCTACGAGGACGAAGCGCGGATCGCCTTGCAGGGCGAGTCGCCGATGTTCCCCATCGAGATCCTCGACTTTGCGAGCACCCCGTGGGACCCCGATGCGAGCTGGCACCTGACGGTGGCCTCGGACCTGGAGGCACCGTTCCTCGGAGCCTGCTGGCTCTCGCTCAACTCGCGCGACAGCGAACTCATCAGCGCTGTCTCTGCCGCGAAGGCGAGCCAGCGTCAGGAGGCGCTGCTCGAGACGCTGTATGGCGGTGTCGCCGAGTTGATGCTCGAGATGGCCGAGATCCGCGCCCGCGAGCCGGACGCCTCGGAGACGACGTTCGAGCCCGACAGCGTGGGCGCGGTGCTCGATCACTACGCCGCTGCGCTCGGTCGGACGGCTGTCGAGTTGACCCTGACGTTGCCGGAGGCATCCGATCGGCACACGGCGCGGCAGGGCGCCTCGCGCCGCATGGGACTGGGGAGGCGGTTCAAGTGACGACGTTATGGCCTCGGCTGCCGATGGCGGTGACGTCCGAATATTTGCGACGCGCGCTCGCGGGTGAAGCTCTCGAACCGACGACGTCGCACCCCAAGCAGGTCTACGCGGAGGTCGGTGAACGTGTCCGGGCGGCACAGATCGACCGGGCGCGCACAACGTTGGTCGAGGTCGCGATGCAGCTCGGCTTCCCGGAGCACGAACTGACGGACGATAGGTCGAAGAACGTCTTCGACCGTACGGCGGCCGATCGGCTGGTCGAGGCGATCGACGTGTCCTGGTCCGAGGCCGCCAACCGGGAGTTATGGAACTTCGTCACGTTCGTCGTCCTGCCCGACCTGACGCGGTGGCGGTGGTCCTCCGCTCGCGGGTTCACCGACGAGCGGTGGGTCGCGCGGGATCTCATGCGGCACACGTGGGCTCGGCTTTGGTGGCAGGCAACGACGTTCGGTCCCCACGGTGAACTCCTCGCGAGGGTCCAGGAGAGCGAGCTCAACCAGCTCTTCGAGCGGCGTGTGGTCGGCGGTGAGCCGGACCTCGTGGTGGCGACCACCCGTGCTCTCCTCGACGCCGTCGATGCCGACCGCGCGCCCCGGCGCGAGCTGTTCCGTGAAGTGACGAAGCGGCTGCGACGCGCCCTCGTCTTCCTCGACACGAGTGCCATGACGCCCGACGAGCTGGCGATTCTGCTCGCACGGCTCGTGGACGAGTCCGTCGCCGCGTTGTCAACGGCTCGTGCCGGCCGGGGCTCGTTGACGCACCTGCACCTCGACGACGGCCGTCTGGTCCGGGCCACCTCGGATACGGCCCGACCGGTCGAAGCCAGGCACGCTCCCTCAGGGCTCGGCCGCCTCGTCCAGGCCTTGCACGACTCCGTCACAGGCAAGGGCCGCGACCAGGCCTGACAGCGTCGGCAGGATCGGCTGAACCGGTGCGCCGATACGAGGGCACGACGGCGCGAGACAGCGCAGCCGATGTAGTGAAGGTCGATGTCGGACACATCTGGGGGATGGGTCGTGGGTGTCCTGCTGTCACCGGCCGCCGGTCGTCCACGGACATGCACAGCCGATGGCCCTAAGATCACGAATCCGCCCTGACCCGAAGGCTGCTGGGGAACTCAGGAGCGTCCCCGGGCAGTTTTCCAGGGCAGGGCGTCGGGTCGAGGCGAGGACGGGATCGTCATGCATGGATGCGAAGGGCGCGCCGGTGGCGCGCCGGGCAGGCAGGGACGCGCAGGGTTCGGCCGGAGCGCGCAAGATCCGAGTCGTCGAGGTCGGGACCCGCAGGACCGCACCGCGCCGGCCCGGAGCGAGCCCGACCACAGCACGCCGGACCAGACCACGCCGGACCAGACCGCGCCGGACCAGACCGCGCCGGACCTGAGCACGTCGGACCAGACCACGCCGGACCTCAGCGAGCGCGCCGCGCCGAGCCCCGGCTCCCGCGACGAGGCCGCGGACCACTACGACGTCGTCATCGTCGGATCCGGATTCGGCGGGTCGGTGTCGGCGCTGCGGCTGAGCGAGAAGGGCTACCGGGTCGCGGTCCTGGAGGCCGGGCGGCACTTCGAGGACAGCGACTTCCCGCGCACGTCGTGGGATCTGCGGCGGTTTCTCTTCGCGCCGCGGCTGGGCTGCCTGGGCATCCAGCGCATCAACGTGCTGCGCGACGTGCTCGTGCTGTCCGGCGCGGGCGTCGGCGGCGGCTCGCTCGTCTACGGCAACACGCTCTACCGGCCGCGCAGCGAGGCGTTCTACCGCGACCCGCAGTGGGGCGGCATCACCGACTGGCGGGCCGAGCTCGCGCCGCATTACGACACGGCCGCAGCGATGCTCGGGGTCGTGACCAACCCGACGACGACACCGTCGGACACGGTGCTGCAGCAGGTCGCCGAGCAGGTGGGCGTGGGCGACACCTTCGGCCCGACGCAGGTCGGGGTGTTCTTCGGCGCCGACGGCGGGCTGCCGGGCGTCACGGTGCCCGACCCGTATTTCGGCGGGGCCGGGCCGGCGCGCACCGGCTGCCTGCAATGCGGCGCCTGCATGACCGGATGCCGCCACGGCGCGAAGAACACGCTGGTCAAGAACTACCTGCACCTCGCGCAGGCCCTCGGCGCCGTCGTCGTCGAGCGCACCACGGTCCGCTCCCTCGAGCCCGCCGAGAGCGGCGGCTGGCGCCTGACGTGCACCCCGACGGGCCGCGGTGAGCGCCACGCCCGGCGCGTCACCGCCGACCAGGTGGTGCTGGCTGCCGGCACGTGGGGCACCCAGCAGCTGCTGCATCAAGGGGTCGTCGACGGCACCCTGCCGGGCGTCTCACCGCGCCTGGGCCGGCTGACACGCACCAACTCCGAGGCGATCTGCTCGGCGACCCGGCGCCTGGGCAGCACCGACACCCGCGACTTCCGGCAGGGCGTGGCGATCACGTCCTCGATGCACCCCGACGAGCGCACCCACATCGAGCCGTGCCGGTATGGCCGCGGCGCCCAGTTCATGTCGCTCATCAGCACCGTCATGACCGACGGCGGCGGCCCCCGGCCGCGGTGGCTCCAGTGGCTGGTCACGTCGGCGCGCCACCCGGGGCACGTGCTCTCCCACCTCGTCGGGGCCGCCAGCTGGTCGCAGCGCACGATCATCACGCTCGTCATGCAGACCGAGGACAACTCCCTGACGATCCGCCCGCGCCGCCGCCCCTTCAGCCGCCGGGTCGCCCTCACCTCCCAGCCGGGCACCGGCACGACGAGCCCACGCTGGCTGCCCGTGGCCCACGAGGCGACCCGCCGCATCGCCGCCCTCATCGACGGCCACCCGCACAGCAGCCTCGCCGACATCTTCGACATCCCGACGACGGCGCACTTCCTCGGCGGCGCCGTCATCTCCCCGACACCGCAGACCGGCGTCATCGACCCCTACCACCGCGTCCACGGCCACCCGAGCCTGCACGTGGTCGACGGCGCGGCCGTCTCGGCGAACCTCGGCGTCAACCCCTCGCTGACCATCGCCGCCCAGGCCGAGCGCGCGATCTCCTTGTGGCCCAACAAGGGTGAGGCCGACCCGCGCCCCGCCCAGGGTGAGCCGTATGCCGTGCTGTCGCCCGTCCCGGCGCGCCGCGCCGCGGTGCCGGCCACTGCTCCCGTGCACCTGGGGGTGCCCCGGGTCCGCGCCGACGTCGGGGCCCCGAGCCCGGTCGCGCGGGGCGCCCAGGGGCGGGCGGCGCACGATCCGGCGGTGCCGACGCCCGCGCCGTAGGCTGATCGCCATGGCCCGCTACCTCGACGTCCACCCGGTCAACCCGCAGGAACGCCTGGTGCGCCAGGCCGTGCAGACCCTCGCCGACGGCGGGCTCATCGCCTACCCGACGGACTCGGGCTATGCGCTCGGCTGCGCGCTGGACAATGCGGCGGGTCGGGCGCGGATCATCGAGATCCGCCGCCTCGACGACAAGCACCACTTCACACTGATGTGTGCGGATTTCGCCCAGATGGGGCAGTACGTCGACATGTCGAATGCGACGTTCCGGGCGCTCAAGGCCGCGACGCCGGGCCCCTACACGTTCATCCTGCGGGCCACGCCCGAGGTGCCCCGCAAGCTCGCGCACGCCAAGAAGCACACCGTCGGCGTGCGCATCAGCGCCGACGTGCTCGTCCAGAGCCTCCTGCACGAGCTCGGCGAGCCGCTGACGTCCTCGACGCTCATCCTGCCCGGGCAGGACGAGCCGATGACCGACGGCTGGGCCGTCAAGGAGGAGCTCGACCACCTCGTCGACCTCGTCATCGACACCGGCGAGTGCGGCCGCGAGCCGACGACGGTCGTCGACCTGTCCACCGGTGAGGCCGACGTCGTGCGCGTCGGCGCCGGCGACCCGACCCCCTTCGAATAGGCGCCCGCCCGCGTCAGCAGCGGCAGCCGACGCCAGGGCGTCAGGGCGTCAGCGCGTCAGGGCGTCAGGACCTGCGGCGCGGACGCGTCGCCGGGCGACACCGGCGGGGCCCCGGCGCTGCCCGGCCGGCCGGAAGGCAAGGGCCGGGTCAGCGCGTCGGGCAGCTGCTCGAGCGCCAGCAGCGCCTCGCGGGTCAGCGACGGCAGCGCGTCGACGTCGTGCCAGGCCGCCTGCGCGATCTCCAGGGTGTCCTGCACCTGCGGCGCGCCGGACGCCGCGACGACGAAGAGGTGGTCCAGGTGCATCGCCCACGGCTGCCGGTAGGTGCGCAGGTGGTCGGCCGTCGTGATGATGGGCCGCAGCCCGGTCTCCTGCGCGAGCTCGCGGGCCGCCGTCGACAGGATCGTCGCGCCGTAGCCGACATACCCCGCCGGGAAGCCCCACTCGTGGCCGCCGCTGCGCTTGCGCACCAGGAGCACCTGCGGCCGCCGGCCCGAGTCGTCGCGCGCGACGACGACGGCGCCGGTCGTGAACTTCGGCATGAGCACGTAGGCGGCCGTGCGGGTCAGGCGGTGCCATCCGCGGCGCGCGAGGTCGGTCAGGTCACTCATGCTTGCCTCCCCTTCAAGGCGTGCCGCGCGGTGGGTCCCCGGTCGCGCGCGGCACGTGTGGTGCAGGTCACGCTACTGCCCGGCTCTCGGCGGGGCGAATCCCGTCGGCGCGCGTCGGTCTACCCTGTGAGCCATGGTTTCCCCGGTCGCCGTGATCACCCCCGCCCTGAGCGCAGCCATCGAGTCGGCCCTCGGGCCCGACTTCGCCGCGGCGGACCCGGTCGTGCGACCCAGCCAGTTCGCGGACGTGCAGGTCAACGCCGCGCTGGCCCTGGCCAAGCGGGCCGAGCGGCCCCCGCGTGACGTCGCCGCCGCGATCGTCGACGCCCTCGACCTGCCCGAGCAGATCAGCGCGGTCGAGGTCAGCGGCCCCGGCTTCATCAACCTGACGTTCCGCGACTCCTGGCTCGCCTCCCTCGTCGCCGCGCAGGCCGCCGACGAGCGGCTCGGCGTGCCGACCCAGCCGCGGCAGATCATCCCGCTGGACTACTCGGCGCCCAACGTCGCCAAGGAGATGCACGTCGGTCACCTGCGCACGACGGTCGTCGGCGACGCCCTCGCCCGCACCCTGGAGCACCTCGGGCACGACGTCATCCGGCAGAACCACATCGGCGACTGGGGCACCCCCTTCGGCATGCTCATCGAGCAGCTCCTGGACGTCGGCGTCGACTCCGAGCAGGCGGCGCTGCTGGAGACCGACCCCAACGCGTTCTACCAGTCGGCGCGCGAACGCTTCGACAGCGATCCCGACTTCGCGACCCGCGCCCGGGCGCGGGTGGCGATGCTGCAGTCCGGGGACGCCGAGACGCTGGCGCGGTGGCGGCGGCTCATCGCCCTCTCGACCCTCTACTTCAACCGCATCTACGACGCCCTCGACGTCACCCTCACCAACGCCGACCTCGCGGGGGAGTCGACCTACAACGACGAGCTCGCGGGCATCTGCGACGAGCTGGAGGGCAAGGGCATCGCGGTGATGAGCGACGGCGCGCTGTGCGTCTTCCTGCCGGGCTACACCGGCCGGGAGGACAAGCCGGTGCCGCTCATCGTCCGCAAGTCCGACGGCGGTTACGGCTACGGCACGACCGACCTGGCGACCGTCCGCCACCGGGTGCGTGACCTGCACGCCGACCGGATCCTGTATGTCGTCGGCGCGCCGCAGGCGCTGCACTTCCGGATGGTGTGGGAGACGGCGCGGCTCGCGGGCTGGCTGCCGGACGACGTCGAGGTCGCCCACGTGCAGATCGGCAACGTGCTCGGTGCGGACCGCAAGATCCTGCGGACGCGCTCGGGGGCGCCGCTGCGGCTCATGGCGCTCATCGAGGAGGCGATCGCCAAGGCCGGTGCGCACCTGGAGGATTCGCGGCCCGACCTGACCGCGGCACAGCGCGACGTCATCGCCCGGGAGGTCGGGGTCGGCGCGATCAAATACGCCGACCTGTCGGTCGCGCACGACTCCGAATACGTCTTCGACCTCGACCGGATGCTCGCCCTCACGGGCAACACCGGGCCCTACCTGCAGTACGCCGCGACCCGCGTGCGGTCGATCTTCCGCGGCATCGACGCCGACCCCGCGAGCGCGCTCGGGGCGCCGATCACGCTCGTCGAGCCCGCCGAGCGGGAGCTCGCGCTGCACCTGCTCGGCTTCGGCGACGTCGTCGCGGCCGTCGGTGACGAGCTCGAGCCGCACCGGTTGTGCACCTACCTCTTCGAGCTCGCGCAGTCGTTCAGCGCGTTCTACGAGCAGTGCCCGGTGCTCAAGGCCGACCCCGACACCCGCGCCTCCCGGCTGGCCCTGTGCGCGCTCACCCTCGCCGTCCTGCAGGCCGGGCTCGGGCTCATCGGCATCCGCACGCCGGAGCAGATGTAGCCGACGCCGGCCCCTCGCCCGGGCCCCGAGGGTGTGCGGGCGGCCGGGGCGGGTAAGGGTCGTGTCATGAGCGACACGACACCTGACCCCAGCACCGGTCACCCGTCGGGCCTGAGCGGCGACGAGCTCGCCGAGTGGCTCGAACGCGACCCCGACACCGGTGACACCGACGAGCACCTCCCGCCGCAGGAGCCGCAGGGCGAGGCGATGGGCTCGGTGCGCGCGAGCCGGCGACCCGACCCGATCACCGGCAAACCCCTGTATGACGGCGACTCACCGCAGGCCGGCGGCACCGCGCTCGGCGACACCCACCGCCACGCCTCGGACAAGGGCGTCGGCGAGGCCGGGAAGCGCACCGCGATGGGCCGGCCGTCGAGCACACCCCGGCCGGAGAAGGGTTTGCGCGACTTCTGAGCCGGCCGCGCGACCTGCGCGACCCGGGCGACGTGCCGGCGCCTGCTGTCAGCGGCGACTCTTCGCGCCCTCCTGCGCGCGCCCACTTCTCGCTACTTCTCGCTACTTCTCGGTGATCGTCACGGTCTTGATCGTGTGGACCTTCGCGGGGGCGCCGTCGCCCTCGCTGCCGTCGGCCTCGATCGCCTTCACGGCCTTCATGCCGGCCTCACCGCCGGCGACCTGACCGAAGAGCGCGTATTCCGGCGGGAGCTGCACGCCCGCGTCGCCGGTGACGACGAAGAACTGGCTGCCGGCGCTGTTCGGCTGCTGGGTCCGGGCCATCGCGACCGACCCCACCGTGTATTCGCCGGCGGCCGGCTTCTCGTCCTCGATCGTGTAGCCGGGGCCGCCCATGCCCGTGCCCTCCGGGTCGCCGCCCTGGGCCATGAAGCCCTTGATGACGCGGTGGAACGTCACCCCGTCGTAGTAGTGATGCCGCGCGAGGAAGACGAAGTTGTTCACCGTCTTCGGTGCCTTGCTCGCGAGCAGGTCGATGGTGAACGCGCCGGCGTCGGTGGTCACCGTCGCGGTGTAGGTCTTCGCGGGGTCGATGCACATCGGCGGCGGCCCGGAGAACGACGTCGTGCGCCCGCTCGTGCCCCCCGCCGGCGGGCAGCCCGCGTCGCTGCCGCCGCCCGTCGTCGCCGTGCCGGTCGTCGCGCCCGCGGAGGAGGCGCTCGACGCGCTCGCCGGCGCGGTGG